>NZ_CP106753.1:3887500-4186520 GCF_025642115.1 Chitiniphilus purpureus
CGCGAGATCGGGCGCACGTTTGAGCGCCGCTTCCACGTCACTGATCTCGGCGTTGCCTTGCACCATGTTCAACAGCGACAGCAGCTGGGCCTGGGTGGAGGGGATGCGGCGGCCGGACAGGATGGTGGGACGGGCGAAGTAGTACCCCTGGAACAGGTCGAAGCCGAGCTTGCTGCATTGCTGCTGTAGTTGCGGGGTCCCCACCTTCTCGGCAAGCAGTTGCACCGGATGTGCCCGCAACGCGTGTACCAGCGGGGCCAGCGCTTTGCCGGGCAGGGCCAGCACGTCGACCTTGATCACATCCACCAGGGGCAACAGCGGCAGATGGGCGCCGGAGAGCGCGACCACGTCGTCCAGCGCCAGCCGGTAGCCCAGTTGCCGCAATTGCCGGCACCGCGCATACAGGGCTTCGTTCAGCTCAACCGTTTCAAGCAGTTCCAGCACCACCCGGTCGCGTGGCAGCAGCTCGATGGCCTCGGAGAACAGCAAGGCGGCATCGACGTTGATGAAGGCGGATTTGCCCTCCAGCGCACTGATCAGTCCAAGATCGGTAAAGGCATGGCTGATGACAGCAGCACTGGCTGCCAGATCGTCGGTCACCAGGGCGGCATTGCCGCTCTGACCACTGCGAAACAGCAGCTCGTAGGCCACCAGTTGCTGCTGCCGGTTGATGATGGGCTGGCGCCCCAGGAAAAACCGGTCCTGCATTGCGCGCTCGGGCATGGTCGGAAACATCGTTTCAGTTTAGGGCGTGTCGCCATGAGTTTCACGGCGGCGCAGACTGGAACGGGATCAAGCGCAATGCGGGCGAAAGCGGCATGGGCGCGCCGTGCGTGCCGCGTCGGTGGCTGCCGCATGCCCGCCGCCATCCGGCGGCAGGATGCGGACAGCGCCGGTCAGCGGTAGACCGGGTAGAAGCTCGTCAACCGTGGGAAGGTGCGCGGCTCGGTCAGCTGCGGCGATGATCTGAAGGCGGGTTCGGGCGGCAGCGCGCGCATCGGCGCCAGTCCCTGCAACCGCGACGCGTCGCTCACGGCCCAGGCATCCCGGCGGGCCTCGAACTCGGCCTTCAACCCCTCGCACAGCGCGTTGCGCAACCAGATGTGCCCCGGATCGTGATGCTGCCGCGCGTGCCAATACAACGAGAAGGTCAGCGGCGGCATCTCCAGCGGCAGCGGCGCAAGCCGGATCCGGCCGGGCACCTGGGTCGAGCGCAGCACCGACTCGGGTGCAACCAGCAGCAGGTCGCTTTCCGTCAACAGCTCGAACGCGGCGACGCACTGGGTCAACTGCAGGCTGACACGCCGGCTTGCGCCGATCGCGCCCAGCCGCTCATCCAGCATCTGCGCCAGTGCCTGTCCCAGTCGCAATTGCAGATGCGGCATCTTGCAAAAGCATTCCAGCTGCAGCTCGACGCCGCGCAACGCCGGGTGGTCCGCGCGCAGCGCACACATCAACCGGTCGCGGTAGACCACGCGCTGATAGACATCGGCCGGGGCATCGAACGCCAGCCCCAGCGCCAGGTCGGGCCCATCGGCCGACATCGCCTCCAGGATATGCGCCTCCCACGGCACGAACTCCAGCTCCAGCTGGGGCGCTTCGTACAACAGCGTGCCCAGCACAGCGGGCAACAGCGCATGCTCGGTGCTGCTGGCACAACCGATGCGATAGCGGCCGCGCGTGGTGGCCGGGTTGAAGTCCTCCGGCACCACCAGCTGGTTGATCTGCTGCAGGATCGTGCTCAACGGCTCGCGCAGCGCCTCGGCACGCGGCGTCGGTGCAAGCTTGTTGGCTGCACGCACGAACAGCGGGTCATCGAACGCATCGCGCAGGCGCGCGAGCGAGCGGCTCATCGCCGATTGGGTCACCCCCAGCGTTTCGGCGGCGCGTGTCACGCTGCCCTGCGTGAGCAGCGCGTGTAGGCAAAGCAATAGGTTGAGATCGAGCTGAAGATTATCTGCAAGCATCCTTTATCCCTCCGGGCGCCCGGCCGGGAAGGCCGTGGCATTTATATGTAGTTATTGTTTATGGAAATACATTAAACCCTTTATGCCAATCGGGCACGTGCATCGTGCATGCGTACGATGCATTCCCATCATGCGCAAAACGCGCCAGGGCTTGCCATTGCTGGCGCTGCCCGATCGCACCCTGCCACGCCCATTGACACCGAAACACAATTTCAATCAATTCCCACCCGGCCTTTCCGACGACTGCACCGTGCATGGCAGCGCCTGAGAAGACGCGGGATTGCGTAGTTTCGCAATGCGATACTACGCTGCATCATGCGTGCGGCGCATCGCCGCAATGCGTGGACGCCCCCTGTGTCCCGCCTGCCGGCTGCGCTCTAATGAAACCGCTTTGCACGATTGCGAAGCTTCATCTGTCTCCTTGGCCCCGCTCACCGCGGGGCTTTTTTATTCCGGTCCCGGGCATGCGGATGGCGCATGCCCGGCATGCGTGGTTAGCGGTTCCGAAGCGGTAAGCCCGCCCCGTAGATTTGATTGCGCGCCACACCGCAGGTGGGCCGAATTTACGGGAAGAGAGGATAACGATGATGAAGCAAACCCTTATCGCCATGCTGGTCGGGGGCCTGTTCGCCAGCGGCGCGGCCCACGCCGAGAAAGTCAAGGTCGAGTTCTGGACCATGAGCATGAAGCCGCGGTTCGAGAACTACTTCCAGAATCTGGTCAAGCAATACGAAGCGCAGAACCCCGATGTGGACATCGTGTGGACCGACCTGCCGTGGGACGTGATCCGTTCCAAGTTCACCGCCGCGGTGGCGGCCGGACAACCGCCGGCGCTTGCGAACATGAATGTGGAGTGGGCCTATGACTACATGGTGTCCGGCGCCATCCAACCCATCGACAACCTGCTGGGCAAGGATCGCGCGATGTATATGCCGGGCGCGCTGGCCGACGTGACCTGGAAAGGCAAGAGCTATGCCTTCCCCTGGTACAACTCGGCCGACGTGATGATCGTCAACGCCGAGATATTCAAGAAGGCCGGGCTCGATCCGAACAAGCCGATCAAGAACCTCTCCGAACAGCTCAAGGTCGCCAAGCAGATCAAGCAGAAGGCCGGTATGGCCGGACTCGCGCCCCGGCTGGGCCGGGTGGAAAGCGTGTTCATGGGCGAGGGCCTGCCGGTGCTGGAAGGCAACAAGGCCGTGTTCAATTCGCCCAAGCATGTGGCGCTGCTGCGTGAATTCGCCGACGCCTACAAGGCCGGCGCGCTGCTGAAGGACAATCTGTTCGCCGAAGATAACTTCCAGGTCTCGATCGCCGCCTACAACGGTGGCCGCCTCGGCATCCTGGAAACCACGCCGCCGGCGGTGACCCGGGTGCGCGACGATGCCAAGGAGATCTACGCCGTTTCGATCGCCCACCCGGTTCCGCCCGGCGCCACCGGCGTGGTCAAGGGCGGCTGGCTGATGGATTTCGTAGTACCGCGCGGCGTGGACCCGAAACTGCTGCCGCACGTGGGCAAGTTCGCCAAGTTCCTGACCAACGATGCGAACCAGCTGGAATTCTCCCGGGCAACCGGCGGCACCTATCCGTCCACCCGCAAGGCGGCGCTCGATCCGTTCTTCCAGGAAGTGCCGGCCAACGCCGGCGCGGTCGAACTCGCCCGGGCCATTGGCGCGAAGAACCTCGCCAACGTGCGCACGCTGGCGATCCTGGGCATCGACGATCCGGCACCGCTGCTGCGCCGGCTGCGTGAGGAGACCGAAGCCGCGGTCACCGGGCGCAAGGATCCCAAGGCGGCGATGGATGCCGCAGTCGCGTTCTGGAACGCCCAGCTGAAGAAGAAGTAATTCCCGCCCCCGGCATGCCCTGGCATGCCGGCGAGCGGCAGGCCTTCGGCGGGCACACCTGCCGAAGGCCTGTGCCGTCATCCCATCGAAGCGGCCGCCTGATCGCGCCGCCATGAGACCGCCATGTCAAAAAAATCGCTGCGCCAGGATCTGAGCGCCTACCTGTTCCTGGCCCCCGCGCTCATCATCCTGTTCCTGTTCTCGTTCTGGCCGGTCGGGCTGGGGGCGGTGCTGGCCTTCACCCGGGTGGACATCTTCAACCTGGCCCAGTCCGAATGGGTGGGGCTGGACAATTTCCGCACGCTGTTCGAGGACCCGGTGTTCATCGGCAGCATCAAGAACACGCTGCTGTACCTGCTGGTGGTGCCGGTGATCCAGATCGCCGCGCTGGCGCTGGCGGTGCTGGTCAATGCCCAGTTGCCGGCAATGAAGCTCTTTCGCACCGCGTTCTTCGTGCCGGTGGTCACCTCGGTCTCGGTGGTGGGGATCATGTGGGGCTGGATGTACAACGAGGACGGCATGCTCAACCAGGTGCTGCTGTGGCTCAGGCTGGTCGACGCGCCGGTGGGCTGGCTCTCGGATGAGCGCATCGCGCTGTTCTCGGTCATGTTCGTCACCTTCTGGCGCGGGCTGGGCTACTACATGGTGCTGTATATCGCCGGACTGCAGGCGGTGCCGCAGGAAGTGGAGGAGGCGGCGATCCTGGATGGGGCCAACCGCTGGCAGCGCTTCTGGCGCATCACCGTGCCCATGCTCAAGCCCACCCTGCTGCTGTGCACACTGCTCTCGACACTGGCGGCGATGAAGGCGTTCGAGGAAGTGGTGGTGATGACCGGCGGCGGCCCGATCGGCAGTACCTACACGCTGGCCTTCTACGCCTACGACATGGGGTTCCGCGCGTTCGACTTCAGCCGCGCATTGGCCGCCAGCCTGGTGGTCTCGCTGATCGGCTTCGTGCTCGCCTGGGTGAACTTCCGCTTCTTCCGCCCCGACCATCGTTGAGAGCCCTGCCATGCACTTCGTCAAACGCCTTCTTCTGAGCCTGGCGCCGCGTTACGGCCTGCTCGCCGTCGTGGCCCTGTTCACCACCTTTCCCTTTCTGTGGACACTGGCCACCTCACTGGGCGACTCGGGCAACATCTATGCCTTTCCGCCGCAGCTGTGGCCGGAAAACCCCACCTTCGCCCATATGCAGGAAGCGCGGCGCGCCATCCCGCTCGACCGCTTCTTCTGGAATTCGGTCTGGATCAGTGGCTGGACCGTGGCCGGCACGCTGCTGATCTCGGCGTTGGCGGGCTACGCGCTCGCGATCATGCGCTTTCGCGGCAGCAAGTGGGTCTTCGCGGCGGTGCTCGCCACGCTGATCCTGCCCTCCGAGCTCAACTTCATTGTCAACTTCATCACGGTGACACAGCTGAAGCTCACCAACACGCATACCGGGGTGGTGCTGCCGCTGCTGGCCAACGCGTTCGGCATCTTCCTGCTGAAGCAGGCGTTCGAGGAGATCCCGGCCGAGGTGCTCGATGCGGCGCGCATCGACGGCGCGACCGAATGGCAACTGTTCCTCCGCGTGGCATTGCCACTGGCAATGCCGGCGCTGGCGGCGCTGGGCATCTTCACGCTGGTGGCCACCTGGAACACCTATATCTGGCCGGCCGTGGTGCTGCAGAACCCGGACGAATACCCGTTGGCGGTCGGCGTGCTGTACCTCTCGGGCACCTTCGCCGCCAAGACCCGCGTGGTGGCCGCCGGCACCGTGCTGACCATCCTGCCGGTGCTGCTGCTGTTCCTGATGGCGCAACGCTACTTCATGCGCGGGCTAGACGGCGCGGTGAAGTAGCCCGCGGCCCCGGCACATCCCCATCCCACACCCGATCCAAGAGATTCAAGAGGAGCAATCGACCATGGCTGCGGTCCACCTGAGCGGCATCAAGAAGGCCTACACCCGGGACCAGTACATCATTCCGGAGCTTGACCTGGACATCGCCGACGGCGAGTTCATGGTATTCGTCGGCCCCTCGGGCTGCGGCAAATCGACACTGTTGCGCATGATCGCGGGCCTGGAGCCGATCACCGCCGGGCAACTGCGCATCGGCGAGCTGGTGGCCAACAATGTGCATGCCTCCAAGCGTGGCATCGCGATGGTGTTCCAGAGCTATGCGCTCTATCCGCACATGACCGTGGCCGAGAACATGGGCTTCGCGCTCAAGCTTGCCGGTACGCCCAAGGCCGAAATCGCGGCCAAGGTCGAGCGTGCCGCCCAGATCCTGCAGATCACCCACCTGCTCGAACGCAAGCCCAAAGCCCTGTCGGGTGGGCAACGCCAGCGCGTGGCGATCGGCCGCGCCATCGTGCGCGAACCCAAGGTATTCCTGTTCGATGAACCGCTCTCCAACCTGGATGCGGCGCTGCGGCTGCAGATGCGCGTCGAATTGGCCAAGCTGCATCACGAGCTGGGCACCACCATGATCTATGTGACCCACGACCAGGTCGAAGCGATGACGCTGGGCGATCGCATCGCCGTATTCAACGCGGGCCGCATCGAGCAGATCGGCTCCCCGCTGACGCTTTACCACGAGCCCAGGAATCTGTTCGTCGCGGGCTTTCTCGGCTCGCCCAAGATGAATCTGCTGCCCTGCACGCTGCTTGGCGACAGCGAACACGGCGCGATCGTGGGCCTTGCCGGCGCCGCCATCGCCACCCGCCGCTGCTCGCCGGCGCAGGCACCCGGCACCACGCTGACCCTGGGCGTGCGCCCCGAGCAGATCATGCTGGTCCCGGCGGACCAGCCCGGCGCGATCGCCGCCCGGGTCGACCTGGTGGAGCACCTGGGCGATGTGATGCTGGGCTATGTGGAGATCGAGGGGCTGCGCGATTTCGTCACCGTCAAGCTGCCCAGCGGCATCACACTGGGCGGCATGGTCCATCTGGCCTTCGCACCCGAAGCGTGCCATCTCTTTGACGAAAGCGGGCACGCGCTTGCCCGGGTGGATCGGTAAAACCCGGGGTGATGCGCACAGCATCATCCCGCCGCTTGCCACAGCAGCAGACGCGATTTACTAATTTCTTAAGAATCATCAACTTAGGAAATCGAAAGCTAGCGCAATCCTGTCAGACATGGCACAATCGCGCGCGCTTCATTCGCGTAAGGGCCAGCCGTCTCAGACCTCGACCCGGTCGCCTGAAGCACGGCGGGGCCATGTCGGCCCGTCGCCATCCGCTCAGTCGCACTTTCAAGGAGTGTTCATGAAACCGGCCCTCACGGTGCTGATCGCCTGCGCCCTGTCCATCAGCAACGCCGCACACGCTGAAAAGATTCGCATCGAATTCTGGACCATGAGCCTCAAACCCAAGTTCGACGGCTACTTCCAGAAGATCGAGAAGGACTACGAGCGTGCCAACCCGAACGTGGACGTGGTCTGGGTGGATCATCCGTGGGACAAGCTGCGTGCCCGGCTGCTCGGCGCCATCGCCTCGGTGCAGCCGCCGGCGCTTGCGAACATGAACGTGGAATGGGCGTACGACCTCGCGCAGCGCCGCGCCATCCTGCCGATTGACAACCTGCTGGGCACCGACCGTGCCAACTACATGCCCGGCGCACTGGCCGACGTCACCTGGGGCGGCCGCACCTATGCCTTTCCCTGGTACAACGGCGTGAGCGTACTGGCCGTCAACGCCGACCTGTTCCGCAAGGCCGGGCTCGATCCTACCAAGCCGATCCGCACGCTGGACGAACAGCTCGCCGCCGCGCAGCTGATCAAGCAAAAGACCGGGATCGCCGGCCTCGCCCCTGAACTGGGCCTGCCGGTACGCATCTTCATGGCCGAAGGCCTGCCGCTGGTGGAAGGTCACCGCGCGGTGTTCAACTCGCCACGCCATGTGGCACTGCTGGAAAAATACGCCGCCGCCTATAAGGCGGGCGCGCTGCCGCAGGACAAGGCCACGGTGTTCAGCGAGGACAACTTCCAGACCGCGATCACCGCCTACAACGCCGGCAAGCTGGCCATGCTGGAAACCGCGCCCACCGGGCTCACCCGCGTACGCGACGAAGCCAAGGCGGTCTACGCCCGTACCGAAGTCCTGCCGGCGCCGCAAGGGCCGACCGGTGTGGTCAAGGGCGGCTGGCTGTTCAACTTCGTCGTACCCAAGGGGGTGGACCCCAAGATCCTGCCCGAAGTGGGCAAATTCGCGAAATTCCTGACCAACGATGCCAACCAGATCGCCTTCTCCAAGGCCACCGGCGGCACCTACCCCTCGGTGCGCCGCGCCGCGCTCGACCCCTACTTCCAGCAGTTGCCGGCCAACGCGGGCGCCGTGGAGAAGGCGCGCGCGATCGGTGCGAAGAACCTCGTCAACGTCCGCACGCTGACGCTGCTGGGCGCGGACGATACCGAGCCGCTCTACCGCAAGTTGCGGGAGGAAGTGGAATCCGCGGTGACCGGGCGCAAGAGCGCCCAGGCCGCGCTTGATACCGCTGCCGCGTTCTGGAACAGCAAGCTCAACCGCTGATGGCGGCCGTGACCGGGCCGGTGCATCCTGGCGTTGCCAGGCACGTTTGGCCGGCCACGGTCGTGCTGTACTGCGCAAGCGCGTAGAATCCCCATCGGGCCGCTGTGATAGCGGCCTTTTCATTTTCCACGGACAAGGAGCCTGGCATGGCCATCACCGTCAACGGCGTCGAGATCAGCGAAGCCAAGATCAACGCGATGCTGCAGGAAGTCGAGCATCACCCCAACGCACGCGACGCGGTGATCCAGGAACTGATTCTGCGCGAACTGCTGGTCCAGGAAGCACGCAAACAAGGCATCCAGAGCACCGACAGCGAGGCTGCGATCGCCGAGCTGCTCGATGCCAACGTCAAGATCAGCGAGCCGACCGAAGCGCAATGCCGCGCGTTCTACGACGAGAACCCGCAAAGCTTCATGCGCGGCGAGCAGATCGAGGCGGCGCACATCCTGTTCGCGGTCGAAGACGCCACCAGCGCGGGCCTGACCCGGGCGCGCGCCGAGGGTGTGCTGGCCCAGGTCAAGGCCGAACCCTACACCTTCGCCGCCGTCGCCCGCGAACAATCGGCCTGCCCTTCGGGCAAGCAAGGCGGCGAGCTGGGCCGTTTCGGCCGCGGCCAGATGGTGCCCGAATTCGAAGCGGCCGCGTTCGCGCTCGACGAAGGCCAGATCAGCCCGGAACTGGTGCAGACCCAGTTCGGCTACCACATCATCAAGGCCGGCAAACGCCACCCGGGGGAGCAGGTCAGCTACGACGAGGCGCATGAGCGCCTGTCCGCGTTCCTGACCGAACTGGCCGGCCGCAACGCGATGAACGACTACCTGGGCCGCCTGGTCGGCACCGCCAACATCGAAGGCTATACGCTGCAGCACTGAGCGGCACACGGCGCAGGCGCCCGGCCGGGGCGCCTGGCTTTCCGGAAGACCGACACCCCGTCGGGCATGCTTGAACCGGCCGCCATCGACACCATCTATATATTTCATTTGTTCTAAAAAGAAGCACCATCATGCCGGTTGCCCCACATACCGAATCCGCCGAACGTTTTGCCGCATTGTCCGCGCCGGTCGACCCGGCCCTAGTGGACAAGGTGGCGACGGCACGGCTGCCGACGCGCCATGGCGAGTTCGTCTCCCATGTCTACCGCTCGCGGCTGGATGCGGTGGAACATGTGGCGCTGGTTGTCGGCGACGTTGCCGGACAAGAAGGCGTGCTCGTCCGTCTGCATTCGGAATGCCTGACTGGCGATGTGTTCGGTTCGCTGCGCTGCGACTGCGGGGAGCAGTTGGACCTCGCGCTGCAGCGCATCCAGGCGCGTGGCCAGGGCGTGCTGCTGTACCTGCGCGGCCAGGAAGGGCGCGGCATCGGATTGACGCACAAGATCCGCGCGTATGCGTTGCAAGACCATGGCCTCGATACCGTACAGGCCAACGAGGCACTGGGCCTGCCGGTCGATGCCCGCAGCTACGATGCGGCGGCGGCCATCCTCTGCGACCTTGGCATCCGCTCGGTGCGACTGATGAGCAACAACCCGGCCAAGGTCACCGCGCTTGAGAGTGCGGGTCTGGCGGTGCAGCAGCGCGAAGCCCATGAAATCCCGGCCAACGCCGAAAACCATCGCTATCTGGCGGCCAAGCAGCAAAAGCTCGGGCACCTCTTGCTGCTGCAACGCTGAGCCGCCCTCCTGCCACTGCCCCGATACCTGCGTCATCGGCGCCGACCGCGCCATCATTCCACGCCACCTGGATGGATCCTGCAACGGAGTCGCCCGGTGGCCGACGTTATCCGAACGTGCTGTTGCAGTTTCCGACCACCGCACTGTCCACTTGACTGCTTACACCAATAATCGCTATATCATTGCGATATATGAAAATCAGGTGACGGCATATGTCGGCGTTCTTTGCAATCAGGCTTACCGGATATCCCACCCCACTGCATGATGCTGTGCCGGGGGAAGCCAATTGAAGATCGATGCATTGATCCTGGCGGGCGGCCGTGGACTGCGGATGGGAGGGCAGGACAAAGGCTTGATCCCGCTCTCCGGCCGACCGCTGGTGGCCTGGGCGCTCGACGCGCTGCAGCGACAGAGCCTGCCGCTGAACCATATCCTCATCTCGGCCAACCGCCATCTGCCCGACTACGCACGCTTCGGTCACCCGGTGCTGCATGACATCTACGACGGCTATCCCGGGCCGCTGGCCGGCATCCATACGGCGCTGCTCGCCTCGCCGGCCGAATTCCTGCTGGTGATGCCATGTGACGTGCCGTTCCTGCCGCACGATTTCGCGGAACGGCTGTACCGCGGCCTGAGCGAGGCCAAGACCCCGGCCGCAGTGGCGCAGAGCGAGAACGGCCGGGTCCACCCTACCCTGTGTCTGCTGCGCCGCTGCGTGCTGTTGACGCTGATGGAACAGGTGGGCTGCAACAGCCCGCGCCCGATCGACGACTGGATGGCAGCGCTGACGCCGGCCTATGTGGAATTCAACGACACCGCCTTCGCCAATCTCAACACCCCGGAGCAGTTCGCCGCCTGTGAACAGGAACTGGACCAGCAGTTGCCGCTCGCCACTGTCGCCAGGAACGAGCCGGCACGCATGATGAACGTGGGTGCGCATCCTGAGACACGGCGCTTGGCCCGCGCCGAGGGGCATCTGCAGATGCGGCCCGATACGCTGGCACTGATCGGCAACGGCAGCCACAGCCGCGGCGATGTGCTCGGGATTGCGCGCATCGCTGCCATCATGGCGGCCAAGAAGACCGCCGACCTGATTCCGCTGTCCCACCCGGTTCCGCTCACGCATGTGGCGGTGGAGTTCGAGCTCGATCCGATCGCACACCGTGTGCGCTGTGAAGCGAGCGTGGAAACCGTGGGCCGCACCGGGGTGGCGATGGAGGCGCTCAACGCCGTCAACGGCGCGCTGCTGACGCTGTACGACCTGTGCAAGCAGCTGGACCGCGACATGCAGCTCAACGGGATCAGGCTGCTGGAACAGCGCTGCATCGAAACCGGCTGACCCCGGGGCAACGCGCACCTGCGGCTGCCGTCGCGGCGCCGACCCCGCTAGAATGGCGGTTTCACCGTGTGCCGGAACCGCATGGAACCCGTCCGACTTTCCAAACGCATGGCCGAACTCGGGCTGTGCTCGCGCCGCGAGGCCGATGAATACATTGCACGCGGCTGGGTCACCGTCGATGGCGTGGTCGTCGATGTGCTGGGCAGCAAGGTCTTGCCGGAGCAGAAGATCGAACTGCGCCGGCAGGCGCAACGGGCCCAGTCCCAGCGTGTCACCGTCCTGCTCAACAAGCCGGTCGGCTATGTCTCGGGCCAGGCCGAGCAAGGCTACCAGCCGGCGGTGGTACTGATCCGTCCGGAGAACCACTGGGCAGGCGACGCGAGCGGCATCCGCTTCGCGCGCGAACACCTGGGCAACCTGGCGCCGGCCGGCCGGCTGGACATCGATTCGGTGGGGCTGCTGGTGCTGACCCAGGATGGCCGGGTGGCCAAGGCACTGATCGGAGAGGAGTCCGGCGTCGAGAAGGAATACCTGGTGCGCGTCAGCGGCCGGCTCGGGCCGGAAGGCCTTGCGCTGCTCAATCACGGTCTCTCGCTCGATGGCCAGCCCCTCAAGCCGGCCAAGGTGCAATGGCAGAACGCCGACCAGCTGCGCTTTGTGCTGCAGGAAGGCAAGAAGCGTCAGATCCGCCGGATGTGCGAACTGGTGGGCTTGCGTGTCACCGGGCTCAAGCGGATCCGGATCGGCCGGATCGCATTGGGCGACCTGCCGCAGGGCAAGTGGCGCTATCTGGGTGCCGACGAGCGTTTCTGAGGACCGACCATGCACCTGTCGCCCCCTGCATCCTCCCGGGCTGCCGGCCCCCCGCCCACGCAGCATGCGCCGCAGCTGGGTCCCCCGCCCGCCACCACAGCCCTCGCCTGCCCCGACCGGCAACCGATGCAGGCCTGGGGCATCGCCATGGTGCCCGGCGGCTGCAGCGCAGCGCACCACTGATGCCGCGCGCCGACCTGCTGCTGGTCGCGCTGGGACTGGCCCCTTCACGCACCGCGGCACAATCCATGATCGCGGCCGGCCGGGTCACTGCCGACGGCAAAACCGTCGCCAAACCGAGTCAGCCACTCGATCACGGCGCACAGATCGTCATCGCACCGCACGAAGCCGACCGCTTCGTCTCGCGTGGCGGACTCAAGCTCGCGGGGGCGCTGGCGCATTGCAGGCTCGACCTGCGCGGCTGGCAGGTGCTGGATATCGGGCAATCCACCGGCGGCTTCACCGACTGCCTGCTGCAGGCCGGCGCGCAGCGTGTGCTCGGGCTGGAGGTGGGGCACGGACAGCTCCATCCTCGACTGGCGGGCGATACACGCGTCGCAACGCTGGAGGGCGTCAACGCGCGTCACGCCACGCCTGCACTGCTGGCACCGCACCTGGACGGACCGCCGGATGCCGCCGTCGGCGATGTGTCGTTCATTTCGCTGACGCTGCTGCTGCCGGCACTGGCGGCACTGCTGCCCGCCGGCGGCACACTGCTGTTCCTGGTCAAGCCGCAGTTCGAGGTCGGGCCGGCTGCATTGGGCAAGGGCGGCATCGTGCGCGATACGGCGCACTATCCGGCGGTTCAGGCACGCATCTGCACGGCGGCGGCCGCAGCCGGGTTTACGGTACTCGACTACTTTGCCAGCCCCATCACCGGCGGCGACGGCAACCGCGAATTCTTCATCTATGCGCGGCGCGGGCAGCCTGCACCTGCCTGAAGAACCCCTCGGCCGCCTCGACCTCGGCCAGCAGCGAGCGCACCGCCGGATGGCGCTCGGCATACGGCTGCGGCATTTCGGCAAACCAATCCAGATTGGCCGGATAGGCATACGCGGCTTGGCGGATCAACCGCCGCGCCGGTTCATGCTCGCCGCGCAGCGCATGCAGCACCGCCGCCTTGCCCAATTGGGCCGGATAGGGCCGCACCTGCACCAGCGGATCGAGCACGCCCAGCTTCCAGGCGATGTCGTTCTGGTTGACCACCACGTAGTTGGAAAGCGCAAAGCCGGCGTAGAAATCCGCCAGCGGGTGCCGTCGCAACACTTCCAGCCGGTTCAACCGGTCCAGGTTCTCGCTGGCCGTCTGCGCCGGCTGCATCATCGGATGCAGTTGCCGGTAGGTCTGCAGCCCGACCATGGTCAACGCCAGCAACAATGCGCCACCGATCACCGCCAGCCCGCGCGCGGCCATGTCCGGCACCTGCCGGCGTGGGGCATCGTCGTGCGCCACGAAGACCAGCAGGATGAACGGCGCCAGAAAATGGAAGTACCACAGCGGGTACTCGACCATGCTGTGCAGCAACGTCACCGCCACCAACGCCGCGCCCAGCCATGCCCCGCTGTCGTGCCGTCGCCGCCGCAGGCCGGCCGCGGCCCAGCCAAGGCCGCCAAGCACGATGGCCGTACCGAGCACGCCGGTCTCGGCCAGCAGGTTCATCAGCGAATTGTGGCTGTGGGTGAACAGCTTGCTTTCCATCGCACCGGCAAATGCCGGGGTGCCGTGCAGCGCCACGCTGTAGGCCGGATAGTTGCTCCAGCCGGCCCCGAACCAGGGATGCAGCGTGAAGGTGATCCAGGCTTTCTGCCATTCCACCAGCCGTCGCGCACCGTTGGCGCTCAACCGCTCCAGCGCGCTGGGCACCGCGTGCGGCTGGCCGAGCACCAGCGCCAGCAGGTCGTTGATCAACGGGGTCAGCACCTGCGCCGCCAGCACGGCCACGGCGGCCAGCAGCAGCCAGCGCCCGAAGCGGGCCACCTGCGGCTCGCGCTGGCGCCATAGCATCAGCACCCCCAGACACAACCAGGCCGACGCATACATCAACACCGAACGCGAGCCGCACCAGGCCAGCGAGATCGCAAGCCAGGGCCCCGCACACCAGAACAGGGCACGCGGGATGCCACGCCTGGCACAAAGCCAGGCCAGCGCGGCCAGCCCCCAGGCCAAGTAATGCCCGTACATATTGGCCTGCCCGATGTTGCCGAACACCTGTCCGCGCCCAGATTGCAGCTTGCCCAGCACCTGCGGCACCGCCAGCAGCGAATTGGCCAGCGCGCCAACCAACAATCCCCAGACCAGCGCCTCAAGCAGCGGAGCCCAGCCATAGGCATCACGCGCGCGGGCCAGCGCCAGCACTGTCAGCGCACCGGCGACCAGATACAGTATCGGGATCAGGCGCAACGCCAGATAGGGGGTGGGCAGCAGCAGTCCCTGCAGCGCGATCAGCGCCGCCAGTCCCAGCCACGGCCAGATCATCCATGGCAATGGCGCGCGCGGACCGCGCGGCAGCGTCAGCGCGGCAAGCACCAGCAGCGCGCACAGGCCAAAGGCGGTCAGTTCGGACGGGAACACCGGATTGGGTGCGTACAGGAACGGCACCGCGAACGGCAGGGAGAACAACAGCAGCAACAGCAGTTGGAAGACACGCAACGGCATGGTCGGTCGCATCGCGGACGGCAAAGCGCGCAGTTTAACGCGCAGCCCGCCTCACGGCTGTAACTGCTTGCTGCCGACCGGCCGCACCACCCAGTTGGCGATGAGGCAGCCCAGTTCGAACAGCAGCCACAGCGGCATCGCCAGCATGAACTGCGATATCACGTCCGGCGGCGTCACCACCGCGGCGACCACGAAGGCGCCGACGATCACGTAGGGACGCCATTGACGCAGCTGTGCCACCGACACCATGCCCAGGTGCACCAGCAGCACCACCGCCACCGGCACTTCGAAGGTGAAGCCGAACGCCAGGAACATGCCCAGCACGAAATCGAGGTATTCGCCCGAGTCGGGCAGCCACTGCATCGAGGCCGGCACGACGCCGGCGACAAAGCGGAACACCTTGTCGAAGACCAGGAAATAGGCAAAGGCCATGCCGGCAAGGAACAACAGCGTGCTGGAGAGCACCAGCGGCAGCACCAGCCGCTTCTCGTGCGCGTAAAGACCGGGGGCGACGAACGCCCAGGTCTGGTAGAGCGTATGCGGCAGGGTCAGCACGAAGGCGGCCATGCCCGCGATCTTCATCTGCAGCAGGAACGGCGAGGCGATGCCGATCGAGACCAGTTTCTGGCCGGGCAGCACCGCCGCCAATGGCGCCACCAGCACGTCGTAGAGCGTGCCCGAGAAATAGAAGCACCCCATGAATGCGAGCAGGAACACCAGCGCAACGCGCACCAGCCGGGTGCGCAACTCCAGGAGATGCACGAACAGCGGATTGAAATCGGCGGACATCAGCGGCGGTCCCGTTGCACGGCGTCGACCACCGGCGCATCGAAGAGATCGAGCTGGCGCTCATCGTACGGCGGGGCCGGCGGTGGCACCTCGGCCGCTGCAGCGGATGGCATGACCGCTGCCGGCGGTGGCTCGGGCGCGATCGTCAACGCCTGTTGCGCCTCGATCAGCGGGGCGTGCAGCTCCCGGCGCAGCGCCTCGCCCTCCTGCCGCAGTTCGGCCTCCAACGCGGCCAGCTCGCCTTTGGCCAGGTCGCGGTCCAGATCGGCCTTGACGCTGGCGGCAAACCGCTGCGCGCGGCCGACCAGCGCACCCACGGTGCGCGCCACCTTGGGCAGGCGCTCGGGGCCCAATACCACCAACGCCACGGCGCCGATGACCAACAGCTCGCCAAAACCGATGTCGAACACGCAGAAAAACCCAGGGAGGATGGAAGATGGCGCGCCCGGGCGGGCACGCCGGGTCAGCGCTTGTCGCTTTGGGCGGCGTCGATCACGCGGCCCTGCTCCTTGCCCGATTCGGCGCGCGCTGCCGTCTCGTCCTCACCCTTGACGCCATCCTTGAAACCGCGCACCGCCGATCCCAGATCCTTGCCGATGTTGCCAAGCTTCTTGGTGCCGAACACCAGGACGATGATGAGCAGCACGACCAGCCAGTGCCAGATACTGAACGAACCCATGGTATTGCTCCGATTGCGTGTTTAGTGGGTAACGACTTCGGCGATGCGCGGCGACAATCCCGGGCCGCCGATCACGTGGACATGCAGGTGGAAAACGGTCTGCCCGCCCCCTGCACCGGTATTGACGATGGTGCGGAAGCCCTCGGCCAGCCCCAGCTCGTGCGCGCAGCGCGCCCCGACCAGCAACAGCTTGCCCAGCAGCGCCTGATGGATGTCGTCGGCCTGCGCGAGCGAGGTGAGGTGGGTCTTGGGCACCACCAGGAAGTGCACCGGCGCCACCGGATGGATATCGTGGAACACCAGCACATCGTCGTCTTCGAACAGTTTGTTCGAGGGGATCTCCCCGTTGGCGATCTTGCAGAAAATGCAGTCGGTCATGTGTTCAATCCTGTTTGCGCGAGGCTTTTTCCTCGATGCCAGAGATGCCTTCGCGGCGCGCCAGTTCGGCCAGCACATCCTCGTGGCTGAGCCCGTTGTGCGCCAGCAGCACCAGCGTATGGAACCACAGGTCGGCGACTTCGCGCACCAGTGCCAGCTGCTCGCCATCCTTGGCCGCCATCACCACTTCCACCGCTTCTTCCCCGACTTTCTTCAGGATGGCGTCGGTGCCCTTGTGGAACAGCTTGGCCACGTAGGAGACCGACGGGTCGGCATCGCGCCGCTGCGCAAGGGTGGCGGACAGGCGTTCAAGTATGTCTGCGGAAACCATGGGAAGTGCCCCGAGCGCAATTAAAACGCGATTATATTGCCGTTTCGCGTTGGCGCGCCGCCCGGTACTGCATGCGATCGCACCTCGCACGGATCAACGGGGCCGATAGATCTCGTCCGGGTCCTTGAGCACCGGGTCCGCTGTGCGCCACGCGCCGTCCTGCAGCACCCGGAAGAAGCAGCTTTGCCGGCCGGTATGGCAGGCGATGCCGCCCTGCTGGTCGATCAGGTAGATCAGTACGTCGCCATCGCAATCGAGGCGGATCTCGTGCACGGTCTGGAAGTGCCCGCTTTCCTCGCCCTTGTGCCACAGCCGGCCCCGGCTGCGGGTGTAGTAATGCGCGGTATACTTCTCGGCCGTGAGCGCCACCGCCTCACGGTTGGCGTAGGCGAACATCAGCACCCGGCCGCTGGCGCGGTCCTGCGCGATCACGGGCACGAGGCCCTTGTCGTCCCACACGATTTCATTGAGCCAATCGCTCATCGGTACTCCGTCATTTCAGATCCAGCCGTGTCGCCGTGTAGTCCGGGCTGGGCAGGTAGTGGCTCACCACCTTGGCGCTCTGGCCGGCGGCAAGCTCGGTGACCGCACCGTCCACCCGGCTTGGGGCCACGCGCCGGCCTTGATCGTCCAGCACGTCCAGCCCGGTCGCACCCGCAAGCTTGATCGGGGCCTTGCCCTGGTTGCGCAGCGTGAGGAACAACGTCAGCTCGTTCCGGGTGCCGTGGCGCATATTGTCCACGGTCACGTTGAGCTCCGGCGACGGCGTGCTGACTGCGAGGTCGCAGGCCAGCGCAGCGCCGGCGATCAGCATGAGGGCAAGCGTGGCAAGAAAACGCATGATGGGGTTCCTGGCAGGGGAAGGGGTACCTTAACGCGCCGCGACGCCATGGCGCAGGCGGCGCTCGATGATCGTCGCCGCCCTGCCTACAGGCGGACCTCGATGCCGGCATCGCGCATCGCCTGCTTGGCCTCGCGCACGGTGTATTCGCCGAAATGGAAGATCGACGCCGCCAGTACCGCGTCGGCATGCCCTTCGCGCACGCCGTCGACCAGGTGCGCCAGATTGCCCACCCCGCCCGAGGCGATCACCGGGATGTCGAGCGCATCCGAGACCGCGCGCGTCAGCGGCAGATTGAAGCCGATACGCGTGCCGTCGCGGTCCATGCTGGTGAGCAGGATCTCGCCGGCACCGTACTGCTGCATCCTGCAGGCCCACTCCACCGCATCGAGCCCGGTGGGCTTGCGCCCACCATGGGTGAACACCTCCCAGCGGGTGTTGTCCGCGTCGACCGCCTTGGCATCGATCGCCACCACGATGGCTTGGCTGCCGAAACGGTCGGCGGCACCCTGCACCACCTCGGGGTTGGTCACCGCGGTGGTGTTGATGCTGACTTTGTCGGCACCGGCATTGAGCAGCCGCCGCACATCGGACACCTGGCGCACACCGCCGCCGACGGTCAGCGGAATGAACACCTGGCTCGCCACCGCCTCGATCACCGACAGGATGAGGTCGCGCTCGTCGGAGCTGGCGGTGATGTCGAGAAAGGTCAGCTCGTCCGCGCCTTGCGCGTCGTATTTCTGTGCGATCTCGACCGGGTCGCCGGCATCCCTGAGGCCGACGAAGTTGACGCCTTTGACCACGCGTCCGGCGGTGACGTCAAGGCAAGGGATGATGCGTTTGGCAAGGGGCATGGCAAGGCTCGGGGCGCAAGGCGCAGGTCGATGCAAAAGGACCGGGGACGGGCGACACGCCCGCACCCGGTGTCAGGCGGCGATCAGCTCGTCGGCCAGCGTCTGGGCCGCCTTGAAGTCGATCGTGCCCTCGTAGATGGCCCGGCCGGTGATCACGCCCTCGATGCCTTCGGCGGCCACTTCGGCCAGCCGGCGCACATCGTTGAGGTCGGTCAGCCCCCCCGAGGCGATCACCGGGATGGTCAGCGCCTGCGCCAGCCGCACGGTGGCCTCGATGTTGACGCCCGAGAGCATGCCGTCACGGCCGATGTCGGTGTAGATCACGCTCTCGACCCCATAACCCTGGAAGCGCTGTGCGAGATCGATCACGTCGTGATCGGTGATCTTGCTCCAGCCATCGGTGGCCACCTTGCCGTCCTTGGCATCGAGCCCGACGATGATGTGACCGGGAAACGCATCGCAGGCCTCGTGCAGGAACCCGGGCTGCTTGACCGCCGCGGTACCGATGATCACGTAGTCGATGCCGGCGTCCAGGTACATCTCGATGGTTTCCAGCGTCCGGATGCCGCCGCCCAGCTGCACCGGCACGTCGCCGTCGACGGCGGCGATGATGCGCTTGACCGCGTCCAGGTTCTTGGGCTTGCCGGCGAAGGCGCCGTTCAGGTCCACCAGATGCATACGGCGCGCACCCTGGCCAAGCCAGTGGCTCACAAAGCTTGCCGGATCGTCGGAGAACACCGTGGCGTCGTCCATTTCACCCTGGCGCAGGCGCACGCACTGGCCGTCCTTGAGGTCGATGGCGGGGATGATCAGCATGATGAGTCGATAGAAGAAAGGAAAATGAAAAAGCGGTTTGTCCGTCGCAACCGGATCTGCCCGATCCTGCGCGTCGGACGCGAATACGACACAACATCAGCCGGGCCGTATGCCATGGCGCGCCGGTGATCAGGCATTGGCAGCCGCGGGGCCATCGTCGTCACACCGGGCATCGGTGCGGCGCCGGATCCCGCACGGGATTGCATGGGCATCATGCTTCGAGCAACCCTGGGTTTTCAAGCACGGCCGTCCCAGTTTACGAAATTTTCCAGCAACTTGAGTCCCGCATGCGCGCTCTTTTCCGGGTGACACTGGATGGCGAAGATGTTGCCGCGCGCCACCGCTGCGGCAAAACGGTAGGGGTAGGCCGCTTCGATCACCGCGATATCCTCGATGGGCGCGAAGTGGTAGCTGTGCACGAAGTAGAAGCGTTCGCCATCCTCGATGCCGTGCCACAGCGGATGCCCACGCACGACGAACATCCGGTTCCAGCCCATGTGCGGCACCTTGAGCTTGCGGCCATCGGCATCGACCATCCTGGCGGCGGGAAAGCGCCGCACCTCGCCCTTGAACACGCCCAGACTTTCAGTCGGGCCCTCCTCGCTGCGCTCGAACAGCAGCTGGGCGCCGACACAGATGCCGAGAAAGGGCCGCTCGCGCGCCGCCTGCAGCACCTCGGCCTTGAGCCCGGACTCATCCAGATGGCGCATGCAGTCGGGCATCGCCCCCTGACCGGGAAAGACCACCTTGTCGGCGCCGGCCACCACCGCTGGCGATTGGGTGAGCACCACATCGGCCTGCCCGGCGGCAACCCGCTGCAACGCCTTGGTCACCGAATGCAGGTTGCCCATGCCGTAATCGACGATCGCAATCCGTTGCATGTTCAGCCTACCAGCGTGCCTTTGGTGGACGGGGTGACGCCCGCCATCCGTTCATCGAACTCGCAGGCCATGCGCAGCGCGCGCCCCAACGCCTTGAAGATCGTCTCGGCCTGGTGATGCGCGTTCTGACCCTTGAGGTTGTCGATATGCAGCGTCACCGCGGCATGGTTGACGAAACCACGGAAGAATTCGCCGAACAGGTCCACGTCGAACTGGCCGATCACCGCGCGGGTATAGTCGCACGCGTATTCGAGGCCCGGCCGTCCGGAAAGGTCGACCACCACGCGCGAGAGCGCCTCGTCCAACGGCACATAGCTGTGGCCGTAGCGACGGATGCCCTTCTTGTCGCCCACCGCCTTGGCAAACGCCTGGCCCAGCGTGATCCCGACGTCCTCGACGGTATGGTGGGCATCGATATGCAGATCGCCCTTGGCGACGATATCCAGATCGAACAGCCCATGGCGCGCCACCTGATCGAGCATGTGCTCGAAGAACGGCACGCCGGTATCGAAGCGGGACTGCCCGCTGCCATCGAGGTTGATCGTGACGGTGATCTGGGTTTCGAGCGTATTGCGGGTGACGGTGGCTTGGCGCATGGGCAAGAGCGGTGACACGAAAACAGAAATGCGATTGTCACCCAGAACCGACGCGGCGGGAAGCGCAGCACGTAAGCAAGGCCGGGCCGCTGGCCGGCGGGACAGGTCGGTTGCAGTCCTTTTGGCCCGATTGCAACGGGAAATGTCCATCAGGCCAATCGCGGTGCCGTAACGCGCTGCGGCATGCTTCACCTCCGACGGGCCACCCGGCCCCAGACCCGGAGAATCGCCATGCCACGTGCACTGATCGTGATCGATGTACAGAATGCCTACGCCGCCGAACTGCCGATCGAATACCCGCCGCTGGCGCAGACGTTGCATAACGTGGGGCGGGCGATGGACGCGGCGCAGGCCGCAGGCGTACCGATCGTGATGGTGCAGCAGGCAGCCCCGGCAAGCGCCGGGCTGTTCGGCACCGGCAGCCCCAGCTGGCGGCTGCATGAGGCGGTGGCACATCGGCCACACGATCATCTGGTGCAGAAACGGCTGCCAAGCGCGCTGGCCGGCACCGGCCTTGGCGATTGGCTGCGCGCTCGCGGCATCGATACGCTGACGGTGGCGGGCTACATGACCCAGAACTGCGACGATGCAACGGTGAAGCAGGCGGCGCACGAAGGCTATGCGGTCGAGTTCCTGTCCGATGCCAGCGGTACGCTGCCGCTGGCCAACCGCGCCGGCAGCGCCAGCGCCGAGGAGATCCACCGGGTGACGCTGGTGGTGATGCAGTCCGGCTTCGCCGCGGTACTGCGCACCGAGGAGTGGGTCGAGACGCTCGCCAGCGGCGCCGCGCCGGAGCGTGACGACATCCTGACCTCCAATCGGCGCGCGCGCGGGCTGGTGTGAGACGGCATCACACGGGCCGGGCTGCCTCGCATGGCGCCGGTCCGTCTACTTCAGGCGCATCTCGGCGGCGCGCGCATGGGCACTCAAGCCCTCGCCGTGCGCCAACTCGCTGGCGATGCGGCCCAGCTTCTGCGCGCCCAGCTCGGAGACGTTGATCAGGCTGGTGCGTTTCTGGAAATCGTATACGCCGAGCGGACTGGCGTAGCGCGCGGTGCGCGCGGTCGGCAGCACGTGGTTGGGCCCCGCGCAGTAGTCGCCGAGCGACTCGCTGGTGAAACGTCCCATGAAGATCGCGCCGGCGTGGCGCAGC
This sequence comes from Chitiniphilus purpureus, assembly GCF_025642115.1. GTDB lineage: Bacteria > Pseudomonadota > Gammaproteobacteria > Burkholderiales > Chitinibacteraceae > Chitiniphilus > Chitiniphilus purpureus. Next base: position 3,909,618 of record NZ_CP106753.1, read on the forward strand.
CGGGGCAGCCACGCTTCGGGTTCGGCCACCGACAGCTCCAGATGCTCCGGAGCGATGTAGTTGGCGATCTCGCAGGCTTCGACCAGATCCGCCACCTGGATCAGCGCACCGCGGTTGGCAAGCGACGCCTCGATGATCGCGCGCCGCGGCATGGTGGGCAGCAGCCTGGCGATGCTTGCCTCGACGCGTTCGATGAACGCCGCGTCCGGGCACAGCAGGATGGCCTGGGCGATCTCGTCGTGCTCGGCCTGACTGAAGAGATCCATCGCCACCCAGTCCGGATCGGTGCCACCATCGCAGATCACCAGGATCTCCGAGGGGCCGGCCACCATGTCGATGCCGACGATGCCGAACACCGCCCGCTTGGCGGCAGCGACGTAGGCATTGCCCGGGCCGGTGATCTTGTCCACCTGCGGAATGGTCTCGGTGCCGTAGGCAAGCGCACCCACCGCCTGCGCACCGCCGACGGTGAAGGCACGGGTCACGCCTGCGACATGCGCCGCGGCCAGCACCAGATCGTTCTTCTCGCCGCGCGGGGTGGGCACCACCATGATGATCTCGGGCACGCCGGCCACGTGCGCCGGCAGCACATTCATCAGCACCGACGACGGATAGGCCGCCTTGCCGCCGGGCACATAGACCCCGACCCGGTCCAGCGGCGTGATCTGCTGGCCCAGCAGCGTGCCGTCCTCGTCGCGATAGCTCCACGAGTCGGCTCGCTGACGCTCGTGGTATTGGCGCACCCGTTGTGCCGCCGCCACCAGCGCCTCGCGCCTGGCCGCCGGCAGCCGCTCGAACGCGGCCTTCAACTCATGCTGCGACAGCTCCAGCTCCGCCAGCGTCTGCGCCTGGGTGCCGTCGAAGCGGTTGGTGTAGGCCACCACCGCGGCATCGCCGCACGCCTTCACCTCGGCAAGGATGCCGGCCACCGCAGCATCGACCTGCGGGTCCTGCGAGGTTTCGAATGCCAGCAGCGCGCGCAGCTGGGCCTGGAAATCAGGGGAGCGGGAATCGAGGCGGCGGATCATGGCAGCACAGCCGAAAGAGGACGGAAACGCCGATTATACCCAAGAGCCCCGAGCAGGCGTCCGCGTCGGTGCTGCTGCAAACCGCTGCAGCGTGGCAGCGCCATGGCGCCGGAAGGCGGTGGACAACCCGCTATTCCATCGTGACCTTCAGCCCCGGCGAGCCGCCGAACTTGCTGATGCCGGCGGCACCGGCTGCGGTACGCTGCACGACGCGGTAGGCGATATAGCGCAGCGGCGGCGGCAGGAAATCCTCCTTCTGCGCGTCGACCACCTGCCACTGGCCATCCAGCCACAGCTCGCACCAGTTGTGGTAGTCCACCGAGCGCGCCAGGCCATCGCGTTCCAGCACATAGCCGCCCATCGCCCGTGCCGGGATGCCGCAGGCACGGGCCAGCGCGGTCACGAGGTAGGCGTATTCGGTGCAGTCGCCGCGTCGCTGGCGCAGCGCATACGCGGCGCCCTGGTCCTCGGCGACAAAGCCGGCATAGACAAGATTGCCACGCACCCAGTGGTAGATCGCCCGCGCCGTATCGGGCGGCGCAGCCTGGCGCAGGGTCTGCGCCAGTTCGCGCAGCGGCGCGGCATCCGCTTCGATATAGGGTTCAGGGCCCAGATACCCGGCAGGGTCGTCCAGGACAGTCTGCTGCTGCTCACCCAGCACCGCCTGCACCCGCACCAGCTTCTTGTCGAACGGCGCCAGCTCGCGGATCGGCACCTCGACCAGGGTGTTGCCCCTTGCATCGTCGTGCAGCCGGTGCGGTGCATCGATATGCAGCTCCAGCCGCGTCTGGCCGGCGGCGCGGCGCATCGGCACATAGAACCAGGCCGTGGCCTCGCGCAGCGGCGCCGCGGCGGGGTTGCCAAGCATCAGTTGCTGCCGTACCAACCGTTGGCGCGGCTGCGCCGCGACGGGCAGGGTCCAGCCCAGCGCCAGCGCCGCGCAGCCGGACAGGAACTGCCTGCGCCGCATCGCGTTCAACCACCGCAGCGCGGCTGCTTGGGGCCGCGCTCGCGCGCCTGCCACTGCGCCTGCTGCTGCCGTGCAAAACGCTGGTACTCGGCTGCGCCGCTGTAGTGCAGCACCGGCACCTGCGGCAATGCGCGCTGCAGCGCCTGCCAAGCCGCCCCGTCGAGCGCGGCGTCACCCACCAGCGTGACGGCGGCGAGCGGCACGCCCGGCAGCGCCTTGCGCCGGGCCTTGAGCAAGGCCTGCACCGCATCCGGCGTGGCCTTGGCCAGCGGTACCGCCTGCAACAGCTGTTCGCGCAGGCCGGCGCTGTCCGGCAGCGCGAGGATGGCGTTCTCGCTGAAGCGGCTGGCCTGGTACAGCTCGTCCGGCTGCAGGCGCGCCAGCTCGACTGCGGCCGGCGGATTGCCGGCAACGGCGAATCCCTGCCGCACCCAGTTCAGCAGCCCCCCCTGCAGGACCTCGACCCGTGCAAAGCCGGCCCGCTTCAACTCCCCGCATAGCGCGTACAGCTCCACGTCCTGCCGGCCCGACCCGACCAGCACCAACGGTTTGCCCTTCAGGAACGGACGCGACCTGAGTTCGCTGGCCGACAGCTGCACCGCGCCGGGAATATGGTAGGCAGCAAACTGGTCGGCACGCCGCAGATCGATCAGCATGGCCGCGGCCCCGCGCTGCTGCACCGCCAGGGCGCCAGCGGCGCAGGCAAAGTCGGGCACCGGCTCGGGCGCGAGCGGCGGCGGCGCATCGTTGCCCGACGCGTCCTGCTGCTTGCATTGCGACCCCTGGCGCGGCAAGGCACGCACCGATTCGGGCAATTCCAGTGCGCCGGCGCCGGCGGCAAGGGCGAAGGTGAGCACGCCGATCCATGTATGCATCTACTGCAGACCTCCCGGTTGCTGTGTCGGTATGGGTGTCAACGGTGTCAGGGCCGGGGCGGTGCCGTTCTGCAGGTCGGCCGCGCGTTGCGGTGGGTCGCAGAACAGCCAGTCCCGGTAACGTCCGGCCTTTGCAAAACCGACTTCGTCGGGCTCGAAGCCCTCTTCCTTGACCGGTGCCGCCTCGCTGAGCGAGTGCACGCACACGATGCGCCCCTGCTCGCGCCGCACGCCCCATTCGGCCTTGCCGGTGATCGGGTCCCGATACAGCGCGCGCAGATGACGGCGCACCACCTGCGAGCGTGGATCGGCAAGCAGGTCCGCCAGCTCGCCCGGATACTCCCCACGGCCGCCGACCACCGCGCCCCGATGGTAGCTGCGCAGCGCGGCGCGGAACTGTCCGCCGATGAAGCGCAGCTCCTCCTCGCGCTCGCGCCGTACCTGGGTGGCATCCACCTCCACCGCCAGCAATGCACCCAGCGCCAGCAGCAGCAGCGCGAACAGCAGGAACAGATAGGCGAAGCCGTCGCACCGGGATCGCATAGCGGGTGCCGGACCAGACGGTATCACCATGCGCCGAACGCCGTGCCGTCCTGCGCGGTGCCCGAGGCGCCGCTGTGTACCTGCGCCACACCGCCCGGCTCGCCGTCCTGCGGCGGCGCCACCACCCAGGTCTCGGCCGAGTCGGTCAACGGATCGACCGGCACCGCGTGCAGGTAGCGCGCGCTCACCAGTTCGGCAAGGTCGTTCGGATAGCGCCCTTTGTCGGCGTGGAAGCGGTCGATGCTGCGCCGCAGGACCAGCAGGTTTTCCTTGAGCACGCCTTCCTTGGCATGGTCAAGCGACTGGAAGTAGCGCGGCAGGGCGATGGTGGTCAGCATGGCCACGATGGCAAGCACCACCAGGAGTTCGATCAATGTGAACGCACGCAGACGGGTCAGCCGCTTCATCTCACCACTCCCGGTAGGGCACACCGTTGAGCCCGGCCTTGTCCGACTGCGAATACACGTCGTACACGTCCTCGCCCTCGGCGGGTGCGTCGGCGGGCGAGGCATAGCTGCGCCGGCCCCAGCTTTGCGCCGGTGCCAGCGTGGCGTCGCCAAACGGATCGCGTGGCAGGCGGCGCAGGAAATACAGCTTCTGCTTTTGCGGACTACGGATGTCGTCCACGCCGTCCACCAGCTCCTCCAGCGTCTTGGGATAGCCCGATTCGCCGAGTGCCAGCGCGATGCGCCCCTGCTCGGCGGCGCGTTTGTAGGCGTCGATCGCGGTGCGGATCTCGCGCAGTGCCGCGCGCAGCTCGCTCTCCTTGGCCCGCTGCGCCGCCAGCTGCGCCACCGGCGTGGCCACCAGCGCGAGCACCGCCATGATGGCCAGCGTCACCATCAGCTCGATGAAGGTGAAGCCGCGGATGCGCCGCCCGGCCATGGCTCAGTTCCCGACCTTGAGCGTATGGGTCAGCGGCAGCGGCAACGGTTGCGCCGGTGCCGGCTCCGGGCTGACCGAGACCAGGTTGATGCGCGCCTCGCCGGCCTTGAGCGCCTTGAAGGTGAAGCTTGCCAGCGCGCCATTGCCGTTGATGCCGGCGGCGTTGCGCCGCACATTGGAGACGAACACCTTGCCCTGCGCCGGATCGCTGCGCTGGTTGAAGACGGTCTCGCCGCCCTGCTGCTTGAGGAAGTCGCCTTCCTGCACCGAGACGAGCTGTACGGTGGCCGGGTCATAGCCGATCAGCAGCGGCACACCCTGCAGCGGCCCGTTGCTGCTGACCTGCAGGCTGATGCTGAACTGCTCGCCGACGCGCACCGCGGCCGGCCCCGCCCACGAGAAGCCAAGCCCGCCCGCCTGTGCCGTGCCGATCGCTGCGGGTGCAGCTGCGGGTGCAGCCGACGCCGGCTGTGGCGACACCTGGGTGCTGGTGGCCGGGGCCGTCGTGCCCTTGGCCGGCGCCTCGCCCTTGCCCTCGGCCGGCACCGGCACCAGGCGCAGCGGCTTGGCGCCCACCGCGGTCTCGGTGCCCGAATCGAACTCGGTATTGATGAGATCGGGCCGGCGCACGCTGCGGATGATGCGTGGCGTGATCGCCAGCATGATCTCGCTGCGCTTGGCATCGTCCTTCTGGCTGCCAAACAACCGCCCCAGCAGCGGGAACTCGCCCAGCCCCGGTACGCGGTTGCCGGTACTGCGGTCCTCGTCGTTGATCAGCCCGGCCAGCACCTGGGTCTCGCCGTCCTTCAGCCGCAGTACCGTGGACGCGTTGCGCGTGCCGATCTGATAGGCGATCGACTTGGCCGAGCCGATCACCTCGCGGATGATGTTGGAGACCTCCAGGTTGATGCGGATGGCCACGTCCTCGTCCAGATAGATGTTGGGCTCCACTTCCAGCTTCAGCCCCACGTCCAGGTAGCTGACCGACTCGGAGGCGAAGCCGGAGGTGCCGTTCTGGCTGGTGGTGAACACCGGCACCCGGTCGCCGATCATGATCTTGGCCTTTTCCTTGTTGCGCACGCGGATGCGCGGATTGGCGAGGATATTGCTGTCCTGGTCCTCCTTGCGCGCATTGAGCGTGGTGTTGCCCACCGAGGCGGCGATCCGGTTGCGGCTCAGGTTGAGCAGGTCGTTCAGCGTCAGCGAGGCGCCCTGCGACACCAGCGGCGCCAGTGTCAGCTGCTCCGGCCAGCGGATGCCCAGCTCCATCAGCCGCGAGCGCTGCACCTCCAGCACCTCCACTTCCAGCATCACCTCCGGATCGGCCACATCCTGCAGTGCGATCAGCCGCTCGGCCATGCGGATCACCTCGGGTGTGTCGCGGACGATGACGATCCCGAGGCGCTCGTCGAGCACCATGTCCTTGACCTTGAGGATGGTCTTGAGCGTGTTGGCGACCGCCTTCACGTCGGCGTTGGCGATGAAGAACGAGCGTACCGAGAGCGACTGGTAGTCCTTGGCCTTCTGCGGCGTATTCGGATAGATCAGGATGGCGTCGGGCCCCAGCACCTTCTGTTCGAGCTGGTTGGTCACCAGCATCAGCCGCACCGCATCCTCGATCGAGGTGTTTTTCGCCAGCACGGTCACCTTCAGATCGGGCCGGATCTCCTTGTCGAAGAAGAAATTCAGCCCCGACACCTTGGAGATCACGTCGAACACCGACTTGAACGGCGCATCGCGGAACTCCAGCGTGATCGGCTTCTTGAACTTGGCTGCCAGCGCATCGGCAGCATCGGCCGGCCTGACGGCGACGGCGAGCCGCTCCTTGAGCAGCAGCGCTTCCCGCTGCTGCGGGTTCTCGGCGAGCACGACACGCAGTTTCTCGGCCGCCTGCTCCAGCGCCACCGCATCACCGGCCCCGAGCAGCGCTTCGATCCCGGCCAGTGCCTGGCGATGCTTGCGTTCCTGGTACAGCGCCGCCAGCCCCTGCGTGGCCATGGCATTCTCAGGATCGAGCACCAGTACCTGGCGATAGCCTTTCTCCGCTTCGCCGATGTCGCCGGCGCGACGCGCCTCGTCGGCCCGGCGCAGCGCCTGGCCGACCAGCAGGTTGCGCTGCGTCATCAGTGCGATGCGGTATTCGGCGTTGCCCGGCTCAAGCCGCGTGGCTTCCTCCAGCTTGGAGAGCGACTCCTGCTGCCGCCCGGCTGCGGCCAGGGCCTTGGCCTCGCGGAACGCCTGGTGTCCGGCGCAGCCGGTCAGGACCAGCAGCGCGCACAGCAGCGCGACGCGGCGCGCGAACAGGCCCGGTGCACGGTGGATCAAGCGCTTCAATTTTGTTCTCCGACTGCCAGGGTCTGATCGATGTCCAGCGGCAGATAGTTGAAATTCAGGACGCCTTGCTCGAACGAGACAAGCCGGTAGGTCTCATCGATCACATCGCCGACGGTGGCCACCACGTTGCGCTCCCCGTACTGCAGGAAGAACGACTGCCGCTCGCCATCGACATAGCGTCCCAGGAGCCGGAACGGCAGCGGCGGTGCCTGCGGTGGCGCGGGCGGCGGCAGCAGCGTGGCCGGCGCCGGGGTGGGCTCCCAGCCGGCGCTGCGGAACGGGTTGCCGCCATCCAGCCGGCCGCGCGGCTGCAGCACCGCCAGCGCTTTCCCGGGTGGCGTGGCGGCGGCGGGTGCCGCCGGCGCAACATTCCGGCGGACGACCGCCAGCGCCGGCGCTTCGTCGGTGCGGCCGCTCCACCAGGTCAGCGCGGTGGCGCCGGCAAGGGCGATCAGCAGCAGTGCCAGCCGCTGCCGCGCGGTCATGGCGCCGGCTCCTGCACCGGATCGGGCCGCAGCAGCAGCGACAGCTGCAACTCGGCCGTGAGCGCCTCGGTCTCGATGCGCTCGCGCTTCAGATCGATCGATTCCACCGCCAGCGTCGGCATGCGTTGCAGGACATCGCCGACGAAGCCCGCAATCTGCTCGTAGCGCCCTGCCACCGGCAGCTGCAACCGATAGCGCAGCACGCCGGCCCGCTCGTCGCGCAGCAGCTGGTATTGGCCGGCCGCCAGCTGCAGCCGTTGCCGCCCGGCCGCCTTGAACACCTGGTCAAGCAGCAGTGGCAGCGCGCGCTGTTGCGGCAACGCGGCGTAGAAGGCCGGCAGATCATCCACCGGCGTGGCGGGCGCCGTGAGCGGCATCCGAGCCGCGGGGGCGGCGGTCTTCAGAGCCGCCGTGACCGACCGGGCCTGCCGTCGCGCCTCAGCTGCCTGCAGCAGCAACGCCAGACCCACGCCCAGCAGCAGCACGCCGGCCACCCCGGCCGGTCCCAGCCCCAGCCCCAGCCGGCAGCGCAGCCAGGCCCAGCGCAACCACAGCGCCATCATTGCCATAGCGCCTCCAGTTCGAATTCGAATTGCGGTGTCGCGGCGTCGGTGACGAGTGCGTGCTTGGACAATTGCACCTGCCGCAGGCGCGGATGGGCCAGCAAGCGGGCATAGTAGGCGGTCATTGCCTCCGTATCGCGCCCGGAGGCGGCGATACGGATCTGCGCACCCGCACCGCTTTGCCGGATCTGGATATCGCGCAGCGCCACGCGGCTGTCCGGCGCGGGTGTCAGCGCAGCCATCAACGCGGGGTACGGCAGATTGAGCTGCGCGACCAACCGGTTCACGGCCGCGACCTGTTGACGCAGCTGCGTACGCTGCAGCTCGGTCAGTTGCGGGCCGGGCACGGCGGCACGCGGCGCGGCGGCTGCGAGCGCCGCCTGTGCCGCCGCCGCTTCGGTCTGCGCCTGCCACAGTCCGAACCCGGCCGCCAGCACGGCCAGCGCGCCGGCGCCGAGCAGCACGCGCCCCGGCAGCGCGCCGCGCTTGGCAGCGGCGAACTCCGGCCAACCGGTGCCGGCCGGGCCATCCAGCAGCGATGCCGTTCCGGGCCAGCGCAGCGGCTGCCCCGGCAGCGGCGGCAACGGGCCGCTGTGGACCAGTGGCAATACATGCAGCGGCATTGCCGGCAACCCGCGTACCTGGACGCGGTGCCACAGCAGCGAGAGCGCTTCGGCCCAATCGTCATGCCAAGCCTGCGCGAACACCTGGCGCAAGCTGCCGCCTTCGGCCACGAACAGGGTCAGCGCGCCGGGCTCGACGACAGCGCAGCCGTAGCGCGCCTCGGACACCTGGCCACGCACGCGGCGCCAGGCATCCACCGCCAGCACGCGCACGCCCTGCAACTGCTTGCCATGGCGGGCGGCGCCGTCGGCCAGCAGATCGAACAGTGCGCGGTCCAGGCACGCGGCGCCGGCCGGCTGGCCAAAGGCGATGGGCGCGACGCGGCACAGTGCCGCCGCCGCGCGCGCCTCGCCCAAGAGATCGAGGAGCCGCAGCCGGCATTGCACCTGTGCGCCGTGTGCATCCAGCAGCGCGCGGCTCCAAGGCAGGCTGAACCATTGCAACAGGTTGGCGGCCAGCAGCACGCGCACGCGACGCGCACGCAGGCCCTGCCAGATCGGCGCCAGCAGCGCCGGCAAGGCGTCCACTGCCGCCGGCGCCGGCAATCGCAGGCCGGCGGGCAGGTCGAGCGCCTCGTCGGCACCGGCCCCCGCATCGCGCCAGCGCACGCCATCGGCGTGCAGATAGATCCGCGCCTCAGCCGACGACACGCATCACCTCCTGCAACGTGGTCTCGCCGCGCGCCACCCATTCGAGCGCCTGCAGCCGCAGCGGCCGCATCCCGGCCTGCTGCGCCTCTTCCTTGAGACGGGCCACCGGCGCCTTGGACGCGATCAGTTCACGCAGCACATCGTTCATCACCATCACCTCGACCACCGCGCGCCGGCCCTTGTAACCGGTGCCGCGGCATTGCCCGCAGCCCTGGCCGGCACGCAGCCGCCAGCCGCGCAGGTCCAGCCCGCTCAGACCGAGCAGATGCGCCTGCTCGGCATCCGGCGGGATGTCGGCCGCGCAGTGCGGGCAGTTGGTACGCAGCAGCCGCTGCGCGACAATGCCGTTCAGCGCGGCGGCAAAGCTGTAGGGGTCCACCCCCATATGCATGAAGCGGCCCAGCACGTCGAACACGTTGTTGGCGTGCACCGAGGTGAACACCAGGTGGCCGGTGAGCGCTGCCTGCACCGCGATCTGCGCGGTCTCCTCGTCGCGGATCTCGCCGACCATGATCTTGTCCGGGTCATGCCGCAGGATGGAGCGCAGCCCCTTGGCGAAGGTGAGGCCCTTCTTCTCGTTGACCGGGATCTGCAGCACGCGCGGCAGCCGGTATTCGACCGGGTCTTCGATGGTGATGATCTTGTCCTGCCCGGTGTGCACCTCGGTAAGCGTGGCGTAGAGGGTGGTGGTCTTGCCGCTGCCGGTGGGGCCGGTCACCAGCAGCATGCCGTTGGGCTTGCCGGCCAGGCGCCGCATCTGGGCGATCGAGGCCTCATCCAGCCCCAGGCTGTCCAGCCGCAGCGCCTGCGCTGCCTCGGTCAGCGACTGCCGGTCCAGCAGACGCAGTACCGCGTCCTCGCCGAAGATGTTGGGCATCACCGATACCCGGAAATCGACTTCACGTCCCTTGACCCGTACCTTGAAGCGGCCGTCCTGCGGGATGCGCCGCTCGGCGATGTCCAGATCCGCCATCACCTTGACCCGCGACACCACCTGCTCGGCCATCTCCTGGCCGTTGACCTGGCCGATCTCGACGATCACGCCGTCGATGCGGTACTTGATGTAGAGGCAGCCGGCATCGCATTCGAGGTGGATGTCGCTCGCCTGCAGCTTGAGCGCGTCGTACAGCGTGGAGTTGACCAGCCGCACCACCGGGCTGTCGTCGTCGTTGATGCGGGCGAGCGTGATGTCCTCGACGTGTTCGCCGCCGCCGCCGGCGCCGGCCTGTCCGTCGGTCAGCCCGTGCATCGCGCGCAGTTGCTCTTCCTGCCGCGCCAGGAACGCGGTGATGTCGTCGCGATGCGCCAACGCGCAGCCAAAGGGCTGCAGCACGCGCGCGGCGATCCAGGCCTCCAGCTCGGCATCGAACGGGTCAGCCACGATCAGCCACAGCCGGTGCTCGTCATCGGCGGCGCAGATGAGGCCGCGCTGGGCACACTCGGCGTACGAGAGCAGCTCGAAACGCGGCGTCAGTCCCAGCAAGGCGGACATGGGCCGCACCGGATAGCGGAACAGCTCGCCCAGCGCCGCGACAAAGCCCTCGGGCGGCAGGCCACTCGCCTCTTCCAGCACGGTCAGCAGCGGGCGTGCCTGCGCAAGTGCCGCGGCCCGCGCCTCGGCGATCGCGGCCGGCTGCAATACGGTCGATCCGCTCATTGCAGTCCCCCGGCCAGGTCGAGGATGGGCACATACAGCAGCACCACCACCGTGCCGATCACCAGGCCGATCAGCGCCATCAGCACCGGTTCGAGCAGGCGCGAGAGCCAGTCGAGCCAGCGCGCGAAATCATCATCGTAGAAGCGGGCCACGCGTTCGAGCATGTCGGCGAGCCGTCCGGCGCGCTCGCCCACCTTGATCAGCGATTCGTCGATCGGCCCGGCCAGCGCATGCGCCAGCAGCACATCGGAGAACGCCTTGCCGGATTCCAGCTCGCGCCGCGCGCGCGCCAGGCGCGCCTGCTGCGGCATCGAGAGCAGCCCGGCCAGCATCGAAAGGGCCTTGGGCAATGGGATGCCTGCCTGCAGCAGCAGGCTGCAGGCGCGGTAGAAGCGCGCCATCCGGAATTCGTCGCTCTTGCGCGCCAGCCACGGCAGCGCGAAGAAGCGCTCGGCCAGGCGCCGCCGTGCACCGGGATGCGCCAACCCCCAGCCCAGCGCACCCGCGCCGGCCACGGCGCCCAGTGCCACCTGCCAGCCATGGCTGTTGAGGAAACGGCCAAAGCCGAGCAGCGCCGCCGACAGCAACGAGATGTCACGCCCCGCGGCGTCGTACACCGCGCTGAAGCGCGGTACCACGTAGCCGAGCAGGAACAGCGCGATGAAGCCGCCGACCAGCACCAGCATCACCGGGTAGATCGCAGCGGCCACCAGCTTCTTGCGGATGGCGTCGAACTGCAGCTGGTAGCCGATGTAGCGTGCCAGCACTTCCTGCAGGTTGCCGGTACGCTCGGCTGCACGCACGGTGGCCACATAGAGTTCGGGAAAGTGTTCGGGATGGCGCGCGAGCACATCGGAGAAGTTGCCGCCCTGCTGCAGGCCGCGTACCACCGCATCGAGCAAGGTACGGGCGGTGGCGGCGCGCTCCTTGCGCTGCAATGTGGTCAGCGCCTCGGTCAGATTCAGGCCCGCCTCCAGCAGCGCCAGCAGTTCCTGGCTGAACAGCAGCAGCGAAAAGCGCCCGCCGGCACGCCGCCGCGGCGCGTCAGGCCGGGCAATGCCGACGACGGTGACGCCGAGCGCCGCCGCCTTGCGCAGCGCCTCGGCTTCGCTGCCGGCGTCGACCGCGATGGTCTCTTCCCTGCCCGCCTGCGTCAGCACGCGCAACGCATAGCTCACCGCAACCACCCCGCACGCCCCAACCCCAGAAGGCGCCCGCCCGCCGCGGCACCCACCCCTGCCCACTGTTTCACAACCACTCCCTGAGTTTTTTTCTTGCCCTGTTCCGCGACCGCGATCTTAGCGCAGCAGACAGCATTGCAGCGACGCCTTCGGGCGGCTCGGGCGGGTTTGTCGCGCCTGCGCCGTCATGTGCCGGCCGGCTGCGGCCCGCCGCGGCAGGCTCACCGCATCCGATACCGTTGCCATATCGGGGCAAACGGGAGCGATGGTATCGCCGTTGCCAGCCACCGCCCTGCGCCATTGCCTTACGGATATCCGGTATGGATAGGCCCATCCCCGGCCGGCGCAGTGCGGACAGCGGCTGTACCGCGCACAGCAACGCCGATCGCACATCGATGCCGGCGCCGGAAAAGGCACCGCCGCAGCGGCCCCACACTACAGCGCAGCCACGAGCTGACTGCGCCCCGACCTGCCGGCCGGTACATCACGATGCGCCTGGCGAGCCCACTCATGTACCCCACCTTTTGCATGCCCATCAATCATCAGCGGCCCTGGCCGGCGCGTTGCGCAGGCTGGCGTTTTACCTGTTATTCGCAAACCGCCCGTACCGCTCATTCAATACCGACACCTCAAGACCGCGGCCCGTAGCAACCGCCAACGACAGAAACGGCTTTGCAATCGCGAAGCCGTTGATCTTCTTTGCGCAATTGGCATTGCAGACACAGCGCAATGTGCTCCTGCGGATCCGCGCCTTGCTGAAAGAAGGCAGCGCATGCACCTGCTTGAGCGAATAGATGCCAAGCTTTTTCAGGTATCGCTCGTCGGGTTTCACGCCAAAACAGTCTTCGATGTACCCCTGTTCAGGATCACCCAGATCCAGCGTGAACCATGGATGCGGCAGCGCAAGACGCCTGTTGCCAGCCAGCAGCACCCTGGCCTGGGTGACCGGGCTGACCGCGACGACGACCCGCATCGCCTCGTCGCTGACACGCTCGAACGCTTCAAGCAGTGCCGGTCCGATCACTTCGCCGGGCGCGACGCCGTCGGTGCGCAGCAGCAGGATCGACCTGGGAGTGACCAGCGAGGCGACGCCCGCATCCAACGGACGGTCCCCCAGCCAGACCGGGTCGTCGTCCAGCCTGCCTGTCATCAGGTACAGGCCGGTTTCCCGCAGGTATTTCTTGTGCTGCACGGGCAGATCGGACGCTAGGTTTGAGAAACCGCCTTGATTGCTTCAAACAAATCAGCCGCCCAGTCTGGTTGCACCAGACAGATCACGGAAAAATCCGGATCATCGAATCGGCCCAGCGGCACCATGGAAACAATCCGCTGTCGGGCCAGCGCAGCGGAAATGGGCAACGGTATCTGCATCCCTCTGTTGAAGTCATACCGCCACCCCGCCTGGCAAAGCCCGTTCAGCATCGGACCCATATCACCGGCCCCTGCAACGAGGAAATAGCGGTCAGTGGCAAGCAGCGGATCGAGTACGGACAGGTTTGCCTGCGGCTTCAATTTAAGCCAGCCAAAGAATCCGGGCTCCGGTCCATCCTGGACAGGATGTACTGCCTCATCCTCCACCACGTCTTGCTGGTATAGAAAATCCAACCCCAGGCTCGGCCAGAAGCGCTTCTCCAATTTCTTCAATTGAAGCGCTGTCTTGCCTTGGATACGCGCCCCATGCAGCAGATAGCTGTCCAGCCCGAGTCGTGCGAGTGCGCCCTGGCATACCCGCCACAACCCGGAACGGTCCCTGCACCACCTGTCCACGTGGCAGATCTCCACCGCCGCCAGCCTTGCCCCCTGTGGGCAGACCAGCACATACCGGTCGTTAGCCGAGCAAACGTCGTCCAGAAACCGCACGATTAAATCAGTAGTCATAGTGACCGTTGTGGGGATCGTTAAAATGAGGTCCCCGGTTCTGGTCATTGCCCTCACCGAAATCGTGCCCACCGGCATCGTCCCGTATCTCGCAATCCCCGAAATTGTAGGTCCGGCCGGGTTGTCGTTTACCGCGGCGATCCAGATTGGGGCCGACGCTGTCTGGCTGCTGGCACACCGGAATTCCGCATTGGCGTTTCGCCTCTCTAAATGCACCTCTTCTGCCGGCGCCGGGCGGGCTGAGGTTGGGAGGCCGGCCGTTATGGACGAGGATGCCCTGCTCCCCAATAAAGAACGTATGCGCGTTCGCCACCTCCAGGTTGTACGTCGTCAACCGCTCCACACCATCACGCACCCCCGCGACCACCACCTCCCGCTCCGCTCCCTCCACACCACCGCGCAGCAACAGCTTGTCGCCCGCCTTCAACAACCCCGCATCCCGCCAACCAGCCCCCGTCCGGAACGGATGCCCATCCGTCGCCACCAGCTCCTCACCATCCACCAGCTTCACATACACCAGCCGCCGGTCCTGATCCACCGTCGTATAGATGTCCGTGATCGGCTCGTAGGACAGATCCTCCCCCGCCGCCTTCCACTCGCTCTTCGCCAGCACCCGATCGCCCACCTGCAGGCTCGCGATCGGCTTCAGCACCGCATGACCCTCGCTATCCTGCGCATGCACCAGCGTCTCACCCGGGAAGCTGTTGCTGCCCCCACCCCCCATCGCACATTCGCACGGGTTCGAGCACTTCTTGAACCGCTTCGTCCGCCACTTGATCTTCGGGATCTTCACCGGAATCGGGATCAGCCGCGTCCAATCAAAGCACCCCGTCTCCTTGTATTCCTGATACGTCGTGTAGATGTCGTACACCGTCATCGCCACCCGGATCACCACCCACACCCATTCCCCACTCGGGTCCAGCTGGTTCGCCGGGTCGCCATTCGCGTATTCGTACAGGTTCCAACCACCCGCAATCCCGATCGGGTCGCTCGTGATGTACCGACCCGCCTGCGGGTCGTAGTAGCGGCGCGTGTTGTAGTGCAGCCCGCTTTCCACATCCTGGTACTGCCCCGCCAGCCGCAGGTTGTTGCGCAGCGCGTTGTCCACACCCAGGCTCGCCGCACCGAAGCTGTCGTATTCCGCGCGCCACACCACCCGGCCCGCCTTGTCCGTCGCCCGCAGCGGCGTGCCCAGGTGGTCGTTGTGGAAGTACGCGTACCCCATCGCCGACGTGCCGTCCTCGCCCTTGATCGCCGTCTTGATGAAGATCGGGTCGGTGCCCCAGTTGCCGTCCGGTTTCCAGCCGTACTGCGTCGTCACCGTGCCGTTGCCGTCCGCTTCCGCAATCAGCCCTTCGTCCGCATACAGGTACAGCGTGCGCTGCGGCTCGGCCAGCGCCTGCCCGTCGTCATCCCGGTACCGCGTCTTGACCAGCCGGTTGTCGAACGGGTCGTATACGTAGCGGGCAATCGGCTGGCCGTCGCCGTCCTGCACCTCGGTCAGCCGCCCCAGCGGGTCGTACCGGTAGCGGGTGACGCTGGCCGCCCCACCGCCGCTGCCCACCGTCCTGCTCGTCAGCCGGCCCGTCGCGTCGTACTGGTAGGTGGTCGCACCGCTGCCACTGCCCCGCTGGATCAACCGGTTGTTGGCGTCGTACACCAGCGCCCCGTTCACCACGCTGTGCGTCACCCGGTTGCCCGCGGCGTCGTGGCCGAACGTTTCCGTGGTGCTGCCGAACAACCCGCCACCGTCGCGGCTGACCGCGGTCAGCCGCTGTTCGTCGTCGTACCCGTATTGGTAGGTGACGGTCTGGCTGTTGCCCCCGGCACTGTCGGTCACCGCCTTCTGCTTCAGTTCTTCGCGTTTGCCGTACTGGTTGGCGATCTCGAACAGCGTCTGCTGACCCGGGTTCTTCACCTTGAGCCCGATCAGCTTGAGCAGCCCGTCGTGGCTCATCTCGCGCGTGGTGCCCCCCGGCAGCGTCAGCTTCTTGGGCGCCACCCAGTCCCAGGTGTTGACCGCGATCGTGCCTTCCCCGGGCAGTTCGATGCTGCCCAGCTGCGCATGGCTGTCGAAGTTGAACCCGACCCGGGTACCGTCCGGGTAGGTCAGCGATTGGGTATAGCCCGCCGCCGTGTAGCTGTAGCGGTAGCCCAACGTGATCTGGTTGCCGTAGCCGGTGGTCTCGCTCAGCCGGCGCCCGGCGTCGTCGTAGGTGAACACGCCGCTGTGCGTGCCGTCGCTCCACCCGGTCAGGTTGTCCGCATCGTCGTGCGTGAAGGTGTAGACCAGGCTGGGCGTGCCTTGGCCGGCTTCGGTGACTTCGGTGCGCAACGGCCGGTCGGCGGCATCGTAGGTGTAGTGGATCACGTTGCCCGCCGCATCGGTGATGCGTTCGTAGCGGCCGTTGGCGTTGTAGGTGTACGTGCTGGACTGGCCCAGCGGCAGCGTTTCCTTGATCAACCGGTTGGCACGGTCGTATTCGAAGCGCGTGGTGTTGCCGTTGGCGTCCTTCACCCGGATCAGGTTGCCCCGCGCATCCCAGGTCAGGTCGATGCTCTTGCCCAACGCGTTGGTGAACCTGTTGACCCGGCCCAGCGCGTCGTAGCGGTAGTAGCTGGTCTTGCCTTCGGCGTTGGTCGATTCGATCACCCGCCCGCGCTTGTCGTACTTGTCGCTGCTCACCAGCCCTTCCACCCCCAGCGGGGTCGGGTTGAGCACGGTGCGGGTGGTCGGGCGCTCGCGCGCGTCGAACCGTTGCTGTTCCGTAAAGGTCGGGAACCGGATCTCGGTCGGCAGCAGCGTCGAGCCCAGGCTGCCGTCGCCCAGCTGGTAGCCGTAGTCGGTGGCGTTGCCCTTGCCGTCGATCTGTTTGACCAGCCGCTGGAAGTTGTCGTATTCGACTTCGGCCCGCCGCCCGTCCTCGTCCGTCTCCGCAACCGGCAGCCCCTGGCCGTTGTATTGCAGCTGGTAGACCCCGCCCACCGGGTTGGTGATGCGGGCCGCCCGGTTCATCGCGTCGTACGCGGTCAGCGTGGCCTTGCCCCGCGCATCGGTGGCGCTGATCTCGTTGCCCACCTTGTCGTACGCGAAGCGCCGCACCTGGCCCAGTGCGTTGGTCTCCTTGATGAGGTTGCCGGCGGCGTCCACCTCGTAGTCGATCGCGTTGCCGCGCGGGTCCACATGGCGCACCAGGTTGCCGGCGCGGTCGTACGTGTACTGCCGCACCTGGCCTTCCGGGTCGGTGCTCTGCTTGATCAGGCCCAACCCATCGTATTCAAACTGCCAGACCGCATCGCGCGAGGTGCTGCCGTCGGCTTCCTGCCGCCCCTTGCGCGTGAACCGGGTGAGCTGCCCCAGGCTGTTGCGCTCGTACACCAGCACCCGGGCATCCGGCGTCCCCACCGCGTCGCTCCGCTGCAGCAGGTTGCCCTTGGCGTCGTACTGGTACTGGGTCTTCACCCCCAGTTCGTCCTGGTATTCGGTCAGCCGCAGGTGCAGCGGCGAGAACTGCCGCTTGATCGTCGCGCCGTCCGGGTGGGCGAGCTCGACCACCTGTTCGAATTCGTTGGTGGTGGTGCGCGTGGTGAAGCCGCGTGCGTTGGTGTTGATCTCCACCCGGGCGCCCGTGTCGTAGCGCACGTCGCTCTCCAGGCGCCCGTTGACCACCTGTTGCAGCAGCTTGCCCACCCGGTTGTGCGTCAGGTGCTCCACCCGCCGTCCCGATGCCGTCTCCGGGCCGGTGAGCTTGCTGCTGAACTGCTTGTTCGCGTCGTCGAATTCGAATTCGTAGTCGGTCACCCCGCCGTCGGCGGCGATCCATTGCTTGACCATCTCGCCGCTGTACGACAGCTTCTCCACCCGCCCTTCCGGGTCGGTGATCTGTACGATCTGGTTGCCCTGGTTGTACTCGTACCGCGTCACCTGCCCGCGCACGTCGGTCACCTGCGTCAGCCGGTTCCAGTCGTCGTACTGGTATTTGACGCTGCGTGCCGCCAGATCCCGGCCCAGCCCCGCCACCGGGTAGTCCCGGATCTCGGTGATCAGCTGACCCGTGTAGTGCAGCGTGAACAGCACCCGGCCCTGGTCGTCCGCCACCCCGCGCACCTGCCCGTCGCCGTCGCGCACCAGCCAGACCGCATTGCCGTTGCGATCGCCCCACGCCACCACCTGGCCCTGGGTGTTGTAGTCGATCCAGTCCCCGCCCCGGTCGATCCAGCGGAAGCCCCTGGGGTTGGCTTCGGGCGTCATGCCCAGCTGCCCGCGCTCCAGCGCGCCTGCCACCGCCGCCGGGTACTGCCGCACCGCGCGCTTCTCCAGCACCGTGCGGTTGTTGAACGCGTACCGCCCTTCCCCGCCCAGGTACAGCTCGTTGATCCGCCGGATCCCTTCCAGGTCCACCACCGGCCGCGCCATGATCAGGCCGCCGCACAGTTGCGCGTAGTCGACGTTGACGATCTGCACCGGCGGGTATTGCTCCGCCGCCGCCACGCCCATCAGCCGGTTGAACGGCGCCATCCGCGCCGGCGGCATCGGTTCGCCCTGCAGTTGCGGCTCGCCGCCGATCATCACCGTGCCCTTGCGGGGCTGCCAGTCTTCGTCCACCCAGACCCAGCAGCCGCTCGGCGCGCCACCCAGCGCCGCCTGGCCGTCCTGCACCGCCGGGGTGCCGCCCGCCCCACCGCCGCCGCCGCCACCGCCGCCACCACCGCCGTCGTCGGCCGTCTGGCTGCCGGTCAGGTTGCTCCACGATTGCGACAGGCTCTCCCAGTGCGGGTTGAACTTCCATTCCTGGCCGTCCCAGCGCCGCTGCCAGCGCACCGCGCCGGCGGTGCTCATCACCGTCAGGTCGTCCACCGCGATGTTGGCGTAGCCATTCGGCACCGACACCGTCAGCCCATTGCCCGATTCGGCAGCCTGCGCCGGCATCGCCAGCAGCAGCGCCGCCAGCGTCGCGCCGAGCCGGACCATCCCTTTGCAGCGCGCCGCGGCACGCTTCGCCCATCCCTGTTCCATACCCGTCATCTGCTGCCTGTCGTTTAGTCGCACTGCGTGTCTCCCTTCGGTACGAACACGCATTTCTTGCCCTTGAGCTTGATCGGCGTGGCTGCGCCACCACCGCCCCAGCCGCCACCGCCCCAGCCGCCACCACCGCCGCCGCCGCCGCCGCCGCCACCGCCGCCGCCACCCGGGCAGCTGCCGTTGCTCGACGAGAACCACGAGGTGGCACTGCCGCATTGCGATTGCTGGCCGTTGGCGCACACGAATGCGCAGCTCACCGCCAGCCGGGCGCTGTAGCTGTAGCACCCCGCCCCGGTCGCCGCGCCGTCCGCCGCTTCCTCCAGCGACTTGAGCGCGATCACCCGGTACGGGATCGTCACCCGTTGCTTGGCTGCCAGCGTCGGCGGCACGTCGACCAGGAATTCGAACCGGAAGAACGCGTCGCTCGCCGGCAGGTGCATCTTCACGTCGTCCGCCCGGATCAGCCCGTGGTTGGTCAGGCTCAGTTCGCCGTAGTACACGTCGCCCACCCCCATCTTCGGCAGGTTCACGCTCGCCGGCTGCATCACCACCACCGCCGCCGGCACGTCCGTCTCGTACGTGGCGTTCAGGATGATCTCGTAGCGGTCCTGGATCGTGATCTCGCGCACGCTCCATTCCACCGTGATCAGGTTGTATTCCAGGAACACCGGCTGCGTCTGGGTGATGCCCGGCTTCACCAGCAGCCGCCCACCGATCTCCTGGTGGTTGTTGGCCTTGGCCCGGAACTTGTACCGCCCCGCCGGCAGGTCCTGGAACAGCGCTTCGCCCAGCGCGTCGGTCACCAGCTCGTGCGTCAGGGTCGCCACGTCCTCGTGCTGCACCGTGATCCGTGCACCCGCCAGACCCGGGATCAGCCGGCCGTTCTTGTCCAGCGTCGCCGTAAACAGGTCCGAGGCCTTGAACAGCACGCTGCCCACCCCGCTTTGCGTGACGCTGGCGTACACGTTCAGCGACTGCTGCGGCACGTTGTCGCCGCTCACCACCAGCGTCAGTTCATACACGCCTTCGGGCGTGCTCTCGCCCGGCGCGAAGCGCAGGTCGATGCTGCGCTGCTCGCCGATGCGCAGCGTGCCGTCCGCCTGGCTGGCCAGGCTGACCCAGGCCGGCGCCGCCCCGCCGTCGGCGCGCTGCAGCCGGAACTGCAGGTTCAGCGCGTCCTGCATCCCCTTGTTCTGCACGCGCACCGATTCGATCTGCACCCCGCCCTGCGCCAGCCCGGTCTGCACCATGCTCGGGCTGCCCACCAGGAACGGCTTGGCCTCGGACAGGGTGTAGTTCACCCGGACCTGCGCCAGCGGCTGCTGTGCCTGCTCGTCGCTGAGCACGTCCAGCACCACCGCCCCGCTGTCCTGCGCGGTGTTGTCGGCCACGAAGCCCACCGGCAGGTTGAGCGATTGCCGCTCGCCCAGGTTGACCGGCGCCGGCAGCGTCAGCTGGATGCCCGTCGGCAGCTCGCCGGTCGGCTGGCTGGCCGCGTTCAACGCGAAGCGCACGTTGCGCGCCGTCGTCCCCACCCCGGCCTTCACCACCAGCGGGATGCTGAACGGGTAGTTCTTCGGCACGTCGAGCTTGTACGGCGTCGGCCCGGCGCTGATCCGGTTGATCGTGAAGCTGCGCTGCTCCGGCCGGTCGGTCACGTCCGGGTGCACCGCGCTCACCTTGTAGCGGCCCGCGTCGGTCTGCGTCGGCTTGAACACGTGGCTGAATCCGCCCGCCGCGTCCGTCACCAGCGGGAACACCCGCTCGAAGCCTTCCTGGTTCAGCACCAGCTTGAGCCGCGTGTTCGGCAGCGCCGTCTGCGTCGCCCGATCCAACGCACGCCCCTGGATCACGATGTCCTGGTCGCCGAACGAGCTGACCGGGTCCAGCTGGGTGAGCTCGCCGTAGTACGCCGTCTCCAGCAGCGACACCACCCGTTCCGAACCGCGGCCCGCAATCACCACTTCGTCCGCTTGCCCGCTGTGGTAGCGCAGCTGGTCCACTTCCAGCACCACCCGCAGCCGGTCCGGGCTGGCCGCCGGCACCGCCAGTTCGAACAGGTCCGAGGTATAGCTCGCTCCGGCCGGGATCCGCGCCACCGTCTGCCCGTTCGACAGCGTGATCACATTCGCGCCCAGCGCCTGCAGGTAGGGCTGGTTGACCAGCACGTTGCCGTCGCCGTCCAGCAGTCTGAAGCGCAGCTCGTTGGACGGCTCCCGCCCATGGCCCCGCGCCGTCAGCAGTTCGACCTCGACCTCGCTGGTGTTCTCGATGGTCAGCCGCACCTTGCCCAGCGCCCCGCGCGTGAACGATTCCGTCGCCATCCCCACCACCAGCCCGCCCTCGGCCACATCGAACTGCGTGTCCTGCACCACGCTCACCAGTTCGCCTTCGTTCGGTGCCTGTTCCAGCCCCAGCTGTGCCGTCGCCTGCCCCGCCAGGTCGGCATAGCCGCCCACCACCACCGGGATCAGCCGCGTCTCGTTGGCCGCCAGATCGAACAACGCCGACACATGCCGCTTGCCGCCCACCCGGATCACCACCCGCGCGTTCGCCAGCGGCGTGCCCGCTGCATTGCCCACCTGCACCTGCACCCGGTTCATCACGCCGCGCTTGACCGGCAGGCCCGCCGCCACCTGCAGGGCCACCGCCGGCAGCCGCAGGCTGCGGGCCATCTCCACCCCGTCCGCGTCCACCGCCGCCACCGTGTACACCCGCTCGCCACCGGTGTAGCCGGTGTCGGTGTAGCCCAGCTCGGTGATCGGCGTCGCTGTCAGCCGCGTCCTGCCCGCCCCTTCACCCAGGTACACGTGGTAGCCCGCCACCGCCGAGCGCGATGCGCTCCAGCTCAGTCGCGGCAGTGTGCTGCCCACCTGCTCCACCTTCAACGAGGGCACCGGCAGCAACGTCGCGTTCAGGTACGCCGAGTTCGACATCGCCGATTCGTTGCCCGCCGCGTCCACCGCGGTCACCACATAGGCATGCTCGGTCGCCGACGGCTCCGGATCCACCACTGCCGTCTGCCGGATGCCGCTGCGCAGCGGTGTCTTGCCTTCGAGCGACGTGATCACCGTCCCGCTGCTGCGGTACAGGTTGTAGCTCTCCACCGGGCTCATCAGCGGCGCCTGCCACCGCGCCACGATCCCCTGGCCCGTCAGCTGCAGCGTCAGCCCTTGCGGCGCGCCCGGCGGCGTCGCGCTCGCCACCACCTCCACCGCCGCGCTCAACCCTGACTGCGCATCCTGGCCATTGGCCTGCCGCACCGAGGCGATCGCATAGCGGTAGCGGCCATCGCCCGGTGTCGCATCCAGATACTGGGTGCCCTCAACCCGCGCCAGCGGCGTCAGCGCCGTCTCGCCCGGCGCCTGCCGGTACAGCTGGTACGCCACCGCATCCGGCACCGCCTGCCAGCCCAGACCCACCTTCCCGCCCGGCTGCGCCTTGGCGGTCAGCCCGAACGGCACGTCCAGCGGCGGCAGCTCGCCGCGGTACACCTGGAAGCGGTTCGGTGCGCTGATCCGGGTCGACACGTTGTCCAGATCGTCCTGCGCCTGCATCGTGAACGACAGCACTTCCGGCGCTCCGCTGCCCGCATCGGCCGGCAGGCTGAAGCTGCCCCGCCACGTCGTCGCGTCCACCTGGCCCAGCCCCGTCACCGCCACCGCGCTGCGCAGCGGGCCTGACAGCCGGTACCACAGCTGCGGCGACTGCCCCGCCTTCAGCGCCTTGTCAAAGTGCAGCGTCACCGTCACCGGCCCTGCCACGTCCGCCCGCACCGGTGCAGCCGGATCCAGCGCGATCCCGCTCAGCACCGGACCGGCCGTGTCGATCTGCAGCGTCCCACCCGCCTTCACCTCGGTGCCCCGGTTCCCCACCAGGTCCCGCGCCGAGAACAGCACCTGCGCCGTCCCCGACGGCGTGTTCCCGTCGATCACGAAGCTGCCCTGGTAGTGCGTGTCGTCCACCCGCGTCAGTTCGATCGTGATCGGCTGACCGCCTTGGGGCACCAGCGCCAGGTACGGCGCGCTCTGCAGCGCTTCGCTCACCGTCACCGCCACCTGCACCCGCCCCTGGCCGTGCCGACCGCTCACCACATCCACCTGACCCAGACCCGTATACACCACCGACAGCGCAGACGGCGCCAACGCGTCGGCACTGGCCTGCACCGGATTGGACAGCGTGCTCAGCGTGCCAAGGTCGTTGGCTGCGGCCACCCGGTAGACATAATTGCCATCCACCGCCGGCATGTCTTCGTAGACCCCGCCGGCAATCGGCTGCGGCGTCAGTTGCTGTGCCTGCTGCACATCCTCGAACGGCGCTGCCGCCCGGAATACCAGGGTCCCCCTGGACGCCGGATCGGTCGACGGCGTCCAGTTCAGGCGGATCTTGCCCTGGGCAGCCACCTGGGCCTTGAGATTGCCGGGCCCCGCGGGGCGGGAGGTATCGAGGGTGACGATGCGCGTTGCGCTCGGCTCGCTGATGCCACGGTTGTTGCGGACCAGGGCGGTGATGCGGTTCTGCCCTTCAACCAGGGCCAACGCATATTCGAAGCGTTGCGCCACCACTGGCAGCCAGTCGCTCTTCGGTTCGCCATTCACCAGCACCCGGGCTTCGCGGCCCTGTGGGGTCGAACCGACGACCAGGTGCGTGACCTGATTGGTACGCAAGTCCTGCGCTGGCGCAGTGATCGTCGGGGCCGCCGGCGGAGGCAGGTCGACCCGCAGCGGGATTTCCCGGGTGGCCGTGTTCCCCGCCGTATCGGTGACCGCCAGCAGCAGCACATGGGTCCCGTTGTCGAACAGCAGCGGGTCGATGCCAACAAGGTAGACGCCGCCTGGCGCCTGGGTGACAGGCAACGCCTGGGCACCGATCGTGGCAACGACGGACTGCACCCCGCCAGCATCACTGGCGGAAAACGACACCTGCTTGTCCGTATCGACCAGCAGCAGCGCGCCGACCGGCACGCCGTCCACCTGTGGGGCGCCCAGTTCCGGCCGCGTGACATCCGGTGTGACCGTCACGGTCCTGCTGACCTCGGTGGAACCGCCCGTGCCGGTTGCCCGCAGCGAGATGACGTAGCTGCCGGCCACCGAATAGAGGAAGCTGGGATTGCGCTGGTCGCTGGTGCGGCCATCGCCTGAATTCCATAGATAGGCGTTGACTTCGCCGGTCGTGGTGTTGACCGGTGCAATCCTGACCGGTGCTTCGAACGGCCCGGCGGGCAGCTCGAAACCGGCCACCGGGGGAGGCACCAGCGTGATCGAGACCGGCTCGGAAAACGCCGACCGGTTGCCGGCCCGGTCCACCGCATCGATCCGCGCATACAGCGTCTGACCCGGCTGACCCTGGGTGTAGACATATTCGGTGGCAGGCACGTTTTCATCGAACAGCAGCGCGGCGAAGCCCGGATCGGTCGCGATCTGCAGGCGGGTCGACAGCACCCCGCTGATGTCGTCGCTGCCCTGGTAGCGCCAGCGCACCGAATTGCCACCCGTCTGGGCCGCACCCAGCATCTGCACGGCAGGGTTGGCGGTATCGACCACGGTGGCCGCGCTCAACCCCGACCAGAGCTCCCAGGTGTTGCCGCCGTTGACGCTGCCGCGCACACGCGCCCGGTACAGCTGCCCGACCTGGTAGGCATCAAGCGTATAGCCCGACACATTGCCGATGACCTGATCCACCAGCACCTCACCGCGGTCGGACTGGATCTGGATCTGGTAGGTGTTGAGGTCGGCCACCGGAACCCAGGTCCAGCGCGGGGCCGTGTTGGTGTAGGGCGGCGCGACCGGCGGGTCGGGGGTAAGGCCGGAGATGTCGATGAAGTCGTAACGGGCTGCGGCCTCCATCCGGTAGCCGGTTCCGCCCGCTTCCGGCAGGAAGGAGATCGCCTGCTCGGGCGCGATGACGTCGTTGCCGTTGCAGCCGACCTGCACCGCCTGGCCGACGCCCTGGATCCCGATGGTGGCGCTGTTGCCCCTGCTGCGCAGATCGGTCAGGTAGCGATACTGCAGCTTCACCTCGTTGGTGCCTTCGAAGAGGATGGCCTGGAAGGTCCCCATCGGCAGGTTGGAGCCGTAGAAATACTGGTTGGTCCATTGGACGATCAGCAGGCGATTGGGCGCCTCGCCCAGCGTCTGGTAGTGGATCTTGCCCGCCGGCTGCCCGCCGACATCGGTGCGCAGGTCATCCCAGAACACATGGATGGTCTGAGACAGGCCGCCGCCAGCCGGTGGCAGGCAGCTGTTGCTGTATGCCGAGGTCGGGCCTTCGAATTGCAGCAGCCCGTTGGTCGTCGCATAGAACTGGGTATAGGACTTCCCGAAGAACACAAACGGGAAGCCGATGGGGAAGGGGCCTGCACTGGCATCGTCCCCGCTCAGGCCGGTGTTGACACCGGCCATTGCGAACACACTGACCAAGAACAGCAAGATGACAAACGAGATTTTCTTGACGAAGCGCACAGCGCTCTCCAGCCTGGATTCGGATTGGCCGACTTTGTATGGACAGGAACGGGCCGCCGCAGCCGGTGCGACAGCCCGCCCACCTTGTTTATTGCCGTGTGACGTCCACCGCCCACCGCGTTTCGCGGTGCAGCTCCGACAACCTGCTGCGCACCGAGGTCGGGCTGCGCACCGTCACCGTGTCGGCTGCGCGTGCGCTTTCCTGGCTGCGCACCGCGCCGAACTGCGCCGTGCCATCGATGACCGTCATCCCCGCCGGCAGCCTGGTCAGCTGCGCCCTGACCGCGGCCGCATCCGAGCCAAGGTTGGTCAGCTCCACCGACAGCACCGCTTCCCACTGGCTGCCCACCTGCCGCTCGCTCACCACCCCGAGCCCGCACAGGTTGACCTTGGGGTCGTTGCTGTTGCCCGCCCAGTCAGCGTCGTCACGATTGGTCAACGCGATCGGCGCTGCACTTACACCCATGTACTGGCCATCCAGCGACAGCACCTTGCCGGCCGTGACGCTGTAGGCCTGGTTGCCGTCCGGCACGCAGTCGTTGCGGCCCAGGATCGTCACCGTCTGGTCCACCGACCAGTTCTGCGGCGTGAACACCAGCCGTTCCGGTTGTGCGTAGCCTTCGCGCGAGTTGCTCGATACCAGCGGCACGGTCACCTCCTGCGTCGGCGGATTGGCAAGCCGTACCTTGACGGCCACGCCGCCGGTACCGCCACCGCCACTGCCCGGGCCTTCGTAGGTGATGAGATAGCGCGGCAGCGTCAGCTGCAGCCGGCCGCTCTGCGTGGCCGGCACGATCACCACCGCACCGGGCGCATAGGCCCGGCCCACGCCGCGCGTGTCATAGATCACCGCGTAGACGTAGTAGGTACCCGGCGCCAGGCTGGTCACATCCCAGCGATAGTCGGCGCTGACCTGGCCTGCCGCCTGCCTCAGGCCATCCACGATCAGCGTGCCCTCGTAACCACTGTGCGCCGTGCCGTAGTACAACGCGACCGTGGCCTCCAGGCTCGGATTGATGCCCTGCCAGTGGATGGTCACCTCCTTGCGGTTGCCAGCCTCCACCGGCTGTTGCGGCTGGGCCGGCGCAGTCACCTGGATGGTCGGGTCCTGATACGGCACCGTGCTCACATACAGCACCGCTGCCGCGCTCCATGGTCCGGCCGCGCCCTGCGCATCCACTGCGCGCACCCGCCACCAGTGCCGCGCCTTGTCCTTGAGCGCCGTGGTCACGATCCATGCCGGGCTGTCGGCGCTGCCTTCGGCCTCCAGCACGCTCAATGCCGCATCGGCGAACACCTGGAATTCGTAGCGCACCGCCTCGCCTTCCGGATCAACCACCGGATGGGCCTCCAGGCTCGGATGGGTCGAGCCGCTCCAGGCCCCGTCGCCCGGATTCCTGATCGATGGCGCGGGCGGCGCGTCGTTGACAGCGTTCACCAGGAACTCACCCACCGCCCAGGCCGACTCGGCGCGGCCGTCCTGCGCCTGCACCCGCCAGTGGTAGCGCTGGTTTTCCAGCAGCTCTGCCACGGCCCAGCCGGTCTGCTCGCCCGCCGACTGGATCACCTGGCCCGAGCTGCGCTTGTTGCCCGAATCAAAGGTGTTGACCGTGTCCAGCTCGAACACGTAGGTGATCAGGTCGCCATCGACATCGCTGCTGTTGCCCACCGTCAGCACCACGCCGGACTGCGCCACTTGGCTGCCGGGCGCGGGGCTGAGCAGGACCGGCGCGGTCGGCGCCACGTTGCCGGTGTTGACCACGAACGGCCGGGCCGGGCTCGCTGTCTGCGCGCCCAGCGCGTCACGGGCCGTGACACGCCAGTAATACCGGCCGTGATTGGCCAGCGCCACCGGTACCAGCCAGCTGCTGCTGCCGCCTTCACCCGGCTGCAGGTTCTCTGCCTTGGCCACCTCCTGGCTCAGCGCAGCATCCCGGTACAGTGCAATCGCATAGGTGATGGCGTCGCCGTCCTTGTCGATGGCATGGGTCCAGCTCAACGTCGGTTGCAGTTCGGCCACCTCGGCATTCGGCGCGGGGCTGGTCAGGTTGAAGCCTTCGGGCGCGTCGTTGAACTGGTTGACGAAGAACTCACCGTCGATCCACGCGCTGTACAGCTCGCTGCCATCGTGGGCACGGGCACGCCACCAGTAGCGGGTGTTGTCGTTGAGCGGCTCGGGGAGTACGAAGCCGGTCGGCCCTTCGGCCGCCTTGGCCGCAGCGCCGGTCGCAACCTGCTGCGTCATCGCGGCATCGGCATACACTTCGAACTCGACACGGGTGGTCGGGTCACGCTCATGGCTGCCCGTCTGCACGCTCAGCGTCGGCTTGAGGCTGCCCACCTGGGCTCCGGCGAGGGGCGCCACCAGCTGCGGCGTGGCGGGGCCCGGTGGCGGCTCGTCCGCCTCCACGGTGATCACCGCGCTGCGCGTTGCGCTGAGCCTGCCGTCGCTGGCGGTGTAGACCACCCGGTAGTTGCCCGCCTGACCGACGGTGGGCGTCCAATCGAACACACTGCGTGCAAGCCCACCCTCACCCGCCTGTGCCGTGAAGCTTGCCCCTGCCGGCAACGGTGCCGCGCTCAATTGCACCGCCTTGCCATCCGGGCTCGATCCTTCGACCAGGAACGACACCTGCTGCCCTTCCTTGACCGTGCGGTCCGGGACGAATTGCAGCACCGGTGCCCGCTCGGCCGCCGGCGGCGCTTCGAACTGCGCTTGGTACTGGCCACCGCTGTTCGCGTCGAACAGGTTGAACCAGTACTGCCATTGCTTGGTATCGGGGTTGCGGCTGCGCGACAGCCAGACGTTCTCGGCGGAAAGCACCTTGGCGTCGGAACGGACCAGACGGCCCAGTGCCTTCTGCCCCTGGAATGGATCGGGCAGGCGCACGTAGATGAATCCGACGCTGGGCGGCAGGGTCAGCCGGTAGCTGGCAAGTTCACCCCCCGCCACGGCCTGCAATTGCGCCTGCGACGAGAAGTCGCGGACCTCGGTATCGGTGCTGTCGGATTCATACACCCGGATGACGTCGCCATCCTGCGCCAGGAAGTCGCGCACGTAGTCGCGCCCCGGCAGGTCGACCCGCACGTCGCGGATCAGGGTATGGGTATTGGTTGCCTGCAGCAGCGAGGTGAGCGCGCCGCCCAGTTCGTCGGCATGGGTGAAGCGCGCGGTGAATTCGGTAAAGCGGCCGGCAAGGCTCGTCTCCATGATCCAGCGCCCGGTCTTGGCCGTGGCGGCGGCGATGTCACCAAAATCGATCAGCAACGAATTCTGCGCCGGCGCGTCGTTCACATAGCTGCCGGTCAATTGGAAGTTGATCGCCAGCCCCTGCTTGTTCTCGATGATCTTGGGCTGGGCCGAGTCGATCTTGAGGTTCTTGGCGGTGGCCGCCCCGGTGTTCCTGACCCGCACGCCAAGCGTGAACGGTACGATGGGTTCGATCTCATCGGTGAGCGGGTCGTCCCCTTCTACATCGCGCGGCAGGAAATAATCCAGCGTGAGCAGCGGCAGCGGCTTGACCGTGATCACGTCCGGCGAGACATCGAGCACGGTGTTCTCGCCGCCGTAGCGATAGCGCAAGGTGGCACCGACCAGATACTTCTTGCCCAGTGGCGACGTGCCGGCGGAGCCCGGCGCCGGAATCAGCAGCCAGTTGATCGTGGCCGTGGTCTTGGGGCTGACCGTGCCGCTGCCCGCCACATCGCCGATGTTCTCCTTGCTGGAGAGCCGCACGAAGAATTTGGCCGACAGGTCGTTCGGATCGCTGGTGATGGGCACCGGCGTACCGTTCTCGTCGGTGACCTTCACCTCGACCGAGACGTTCTCGATGATCCCGCTGTCGGTGGTGTTGTTGATCTTCATCTGCGCATCGAACGCCTGCCGCTCCAGCGTCAGCTCCTGCCGGATCTCGATCTTGACGCGCGCACACACCGTCTCCTGCGCCAGCGCCGACGGCGCTGCCAATACAGCGGTGGTGAAGACCATGGCCAGGCCGCAACGGCCGGCGCGGACAACCTCAAACAAGCGGGTCAGCATCATCGAATGCTCATCTCGTTGGCCACGACCGAAGCCGCAGCTTGTTATATACGGCCGGCCCCGTTCCAGGGCACGGCCCGATCCGGCGGTTCACTGGCGATTTGCCGCGTCCGCCGGTTGACTCAGCGCCACATGCATCGCCCCGATGCATGCAACATGGCCGCCTGCTAAAGCGCGGCCAGGAATTCGTCGGAATCGAATCCGTCCTTCATGTGGTGCTCCTTGCCGGCACGCCGTATCACCAGATAGGGCGTGCCGGTGGCACCGTATTGCCCGAATTCGCGCACGCAGCGCGCCTCGACGCTCATGTTGCACTCGGTAAACGCGAAGCCGTATTGCTGCAACCACGATTTGGCCTGGGCGCAATAGCCGCATTCGGTGGTGGAATACATCACCACCTCGTCCGGCCTGACCGTGGCCGCCAATTCACGGATCTGCGCCTCGCCCGGCACATCCGCCTGCCCGGTACCGGAAAAATACCCCCAGACAAGGTAAGCCCCGAACAGCGCGAGCAAAGGCATGAAGACCCGGTTCACAAGTCGCACCCGACCGCACTGCGGCATGATCGGGCAGCACACCGGCGCACGGATCGAAAACCCGATCCGCACCGAACGACTCTGCCCATAGCCCTTCCCTTCGACTGCGTATTCAAAACTGCCTCTCCATCACACCACACAGCAGACCCGTCCCAGCAAGGCATCGACGCTGGCGAAAATCGGACCACGACTTCAACAAACCGGCTCTTGATCCAGTGTCTTCAAAACAGCCCGACCTTCAGTTCAATATCGAGGCCTTAAGCGATGCCCCATCGCAACCGCCCAAGACAGGCAACACCCGCCCTTAAACGTCCGATACCAGCACCGGTTCATGTCGCGAGCAGGAAACCTGGAATGCCACCTGATCGTTACCCTGATACTCTGCAATCAAATCCGCCGCCCATCTTGCAGCAGCAAGGGATGGGATATGAATTGCGAGATATGCAGGAGTGGGTCCTGTTTCCACGATGCACCCCTGTGCAGCGAATCTGTCGATGACCTGCTTCTTTTCATCCTGCGAAAACGCAAAAGCGTGCAGCGTACTCGCTTCGGCCGCTTGGACGACCTCTACGAACTTCCATGCACCGTCCGCCGCCTGCTCGATCTGCACCAGGTCTCCAAGCGCCACGCCACAAGCAAAGAAAGGCACATTGCACAAACGTGCCATCGTCGGCCCGGTCTGCTCAGCCCACATCGACTCGATCCCAAGCTGCGGCAATGGCCCGTCTCCGGTATCCACTTCAAAAAGCACCTTGATCAGGCCTGCTGCTTTGGGAGCGCTCATCTTGCCCGCCACCCTGCACCAGGCAGGCAGCACCCGGACATCCCACACCGACCGCCGACAGCCACGGCGGATGCTTCACCGCCCGCCAGGGCACGAAATCCTGCGGTGATCCCCACCACTTCAAGCGTCTTCACCATTTCGGCCAGGGCCCTATTCATAAAGGCTTCATTTCAAACGCATAGGGAAGCCAGGCAGCAGGTTTGGCCTTGCTTTGGAACCGGCTTTCAAAACGTTCTACGACTTCGATCGCATCGACCTTTTCCATGATGGTCATCTCGCCGACCAATGCCGCCGCCACAACAGCCCCCAGCTCATCCAATGCATCTGCTACAAGCGGGAAACCTTCTCCGCATTCGAAAACGATATCGACAAGATTGCTATCCTGTAGACGAAACACGATATGTCGCCATCCGGATATATCCACCGTTTCCCGCGCATCATCCTCTCCTTGCGCCTGCGCAATCTCGACGACTTCCGACCAGGGCCTTCTCTGTCGCCCGAGGCGAAAATCCCAAAAGTCACTTGCATATGCCTGCGACACAACCTGTGCCGCAACAGGCATTAAATCCTCGTCAAAATCGGGGGAAATCGCGAAATACATCCTCTCTTCGTTGGCCGGCCCGATCTCCCATGCCAATCGCTCATGAATACGCTCCAGATTGAAGTCGATTTCTTCCCAGGATTTACTCTGAGCATATGCATGCAACAACGGTTGTTCATGACTTTTGAACCAAAGCCAGAATTGTTGGATTGCATTCATATCTTGCACCGACATATTTCATTTCTCTTATTGTCCAGATTGTCAAGTCCATACTCGTCGATCAAATCCTGCTCCATCTCACGAGCTGCATCTGTATCGCCGTCAGGGTATGAACCGACCTCGTCACCATCCTGCCGGTTGCGGCCATCACGCTTCCCACGTTTGGAAACCTTGTCGTTTTTAGTGCGGCCTACATAAGGTTTACCACTGGGGGTACGGCAACCTGGCACAACATAAACCTTGCCGTTATGGACGAGGATGCCCTGCTCCCCAATAAAGAACGTATGCGCGTTCGCCACCTCCAGGTTGTACGTCGTCAACCGCTCCACACCATCACGCACCCCCGCGACCACCACCTCCCGCTCCGCTCCCTCCACACCACCGCGCAGCAACAGCTTGTCGCCCGCCTTCAACAACCCCGCATCCCGCCAACCAGCCCCCGTCCGGAACGGATGCCCATCCGTCGCCACCAGCTCCTCACCATCCACCAGCTTCACA
Organism: Chitiniphilus purpureus; assembly: GCF_025642115.1. Lineage (GTDB taxonomy): Bacteria > Pseudomonadota > Gammaproteobacteria > Burkholderiales > Chitinibacteraceae > Chitiniphilus > Chitiniphilus purpureus. Next base: position 3,941,392 of record NZ_CP106753.1, read on the forward strand.
TACACCAGCCGCCGGTCCTGATCCACCGTCGTATAGATGTCCGTGATCGGCTCGTAGGACAGATCCTCCCCCGCCGCCTTCCACTCGCTCTTCGCCAGCACCCGATCGCCCACCTGCAGGCTCGCGATCGGCTTCAGCACCGCATGACCCTCGCTATCCTGCGCATGCACCAGCGTCTCACCCGGGAAGCTGTTGCTGCCCCCACCCCCCATCGCACATTCGCACGGGTTCGAGCACTTCTTGAACCGCTTCGTCCGCCACTTGATCTTCGGGATCTTCACCGGAATCGGGATCAGCCGCGTCCAATCAAAGCACCCCGTCTCCTTGTATTCCTGATACGTCGTGTAGATGTCGTACACCGTCATCGCCACCCGGATCACCACCCACACCCATTCCCCACTCGGGTCCAGCTGGTTCGCCGGGTCGCCATTCGCGTATTCGTACAGGTTCCAACCACCCGCAATCCCGATCGGGTCGCTCGTGATGTACCGACCCGCCTGCGGGTCGTAGTAGCGGCGCGTGTTGTAGTGCAGCCCGCTTTCCACATCCTGGTACTGCCCCGCCAGCCGCAGGTTGTTGCGCAGCGCGTTGTCCACACCCAGGCTCGCCGCACCGAAGCTGTCGTATTCCGCGCGCCACACCACCCGGCCCGCCTTGTCCGTCGCCCGCAGCGGCGTGCCCAGGTGGTCGTTGTGGAAGTACGCGTACCCCATCGCCGACGTGCCGTCCTCGCCCTTGATCGCCGTCTTGATGAAGATCGGGTCGGTGCCCCAGTTGCCGTCCGGTTTCCAGCCGTACTGCGTCGTCACCGTGCCGTTGCCGTCCGCTTCCGCAATCAGCCCTTCGTCCGCATACAGGTACAGCGTGCGCTGCGGCTCGGCCAGCGCCTGCCCGTCGTCATCCCGGTACCGCGTCTTGACCAGCCGGTTGTCGAACGGGTCGTATACGTAGCGGGCAATCGGCTGGCCGTCGCCGTCCTGCACCTCGGTCAGCCGCCCCAGCGGGTCGTACCGGTAGCGGGTGACGCTGGCCGCCCCACCGCCGCTGCCCACCGTCCTGCTCGTCAGCCGGCCCGTCGCGTCGTACTGGTAGGTGGTCGCACCGCTGCCACTGCCCCGCTGGATCAACCGGTTGTTGGCGTCGTACACCAGCGCCCCGTTCACCACGCTGTGCGTCACCCGGTTGCCCGCGGCGTCGTGGCCGAACGTTTCCGTGGTGCTGCCGAACAACCCGCCACCGTCGCGGCTGACCGCGGTCAGCCGCTGTTCGTCGTCGTACCCGTATTGGTAGGTGACGGTCTGGCTGTTGCCCCCGGCACTGTCGGTCACCGCCTTCTGCTTCAGTTCTTCGCGTTTGCCGTACTGGTTGGCGATCTCGAACAGCGTCTGCTGACCCGGGTTCTTCACCTTGAGCCCGATCAGCTTGAGCAGCCCGTCGTGGCTCATCTCGCGCGTGGTGCCCCCCGGCAGCGTCAGCTTCTTGGGCGCCACCCAGTCCCAGGTGTTGACCGCGATCGTGCCTTCCCCGGGCAGTTCGATGCTGCCCAGCTGCGCATGGCTGTCGAAGTTGAACCCGACCCGGGTACCGTCCGGGTAGGTCAGCGATTGGGTATAGCCCGCCGCCGTGTAGCTGTAGCGGTAGCCCAACGTGATCTGGTTGCCGTAGCCGGTGGTCTCGCTCAGCCGGCGCCCGGCGTCGTCGTAGGTGAACACGCCGCTGTGCGTGCCGTCGCTCCACCCGGTCAGGTTGTCCGCATCGTCGTGCGTGAAGGTGTAGACCAGGCTGGGCGTGCCTTGGCCGGCTTCGGTGACTTCGGTGCGCAACGGCCGGTCGGCGGCATCGTAGGTGTAGTGGATCACGTTGCCCGCCGCATCGGTGATGCGTTCGTAGCGGCCGTTGGCGTTGTAGGTGTACGTGCTGGACTGGCCCAGCGGCAGCGTTTCCTTGATCAACCGGTTGGCACGGTCGTATTCGAAGCGCGTGGTGTTGCCGTTGGCGTCCTTCACCCGGATCAGGTTGCCCCGCGCATCCCAGGTCAGGTCGATGCTCTTGCCCAACGCGTTGGTGAACCTGTTGACCCGGCCCAGCGCGTCGTAGCGGTAGTAGCTGGTCTTGCCTTCGGCGTTGGTCGATTCGATCACCCGCCCGCGCTTGTCGTACTTGTCGCTGCTCACCAGCCCTTCCACCCCCAGCGGGGTCGGGTTGAGCACGGTGCGGGTGGTCGGGCGCTCGCGCGCGTCGAACCGTTGCTGTTCCGTAAAGGTCGGGAACCGGATCTCGGTCGGCAGCAGCGTCGAGCCCAGGCTGCCGTCGCCCAGCTGGTAGCCGTAGTCGGTGGCGTTGCCCTTGCCGTCGATCTGTTTGACCAGCCGCTGGAAGTTGTCGTATTCGACTTCGGCCCGCCGCCCGTCCTCGTCCGTCTCCGCAACCGGCAGCCCCTGGCCGTTGTATTGCAGCTGGTAGACCCCGCCCACCGGGTTGGTGATGCGGGCCGCCCGGTTCATCGCGTCGTACGCGGTCAGCGTGGCCTTGCCCCGCGCATCGGTGGCGCTGATCTCGTTGCCCACCTTGTCGTACGCGAAGCGCCGCACCTGGCCCAGTGCGTTGGTCTCCTTGATGAGGTTGCCGGCGGCGTCCACCTCGTAGTCGATCGCGTTGCCGCGCGGGTCCACATGGCGCACCAGGTTGCCGGCGCGGTCGTACGTGTACTGCCGCACCTGGCCTTCCGGGTCGGTGCTCTGCTTGATCAGGCCCAACCCATCGTATTCAAACTGCCAGACCGCATCGCGCGAGGTGCTGCCGTCGGCTTCCTGCCGCCCCTTGCGCGTGAACCGGGTGAGCTGCCCCAGGCTGTTGCGCTCGTACACCAGCACCCGGGCATCCGGCGTCCCCACCGCGTCGCTCCGCTGCAGCAGGTTGCCCTTGGCGTCGTACTGGTACTGGGTCTTCACCCCCAGTTCGTCCTGGTATTCGGTCAGCCGCAGGTGCAGCGGCGAGAACTGCCGCTTGATCGTCGCGCCGTCCGGGTGGGCGAGCTCGACCACCTGTTCGAATTCGTTGGTGGTGGTGCGCGTGGTGAAGCCGCGTGCGTTGGTGTTGATCTCCACCCGGGCGCCCGTGTCGTAGCGCACGTCGCTCTCCAGGCGCCCGTTGACCACCTGTTGCAGCAGCTTGCCCACCCGGTTGTGCGTCAGGTGCTCCACCCGCCGTCCCGATGCCGTCTCCGGGCCGGTGAGCTTGCTGCTGAACTGCTTGTTCGCGTCGTCGAATTCGAATTCGTAGTCGGTCACCCCGCCGTCGGCGGCGATCCATTGCTTGACCATCTCGCCGCTGTACGACAGCTTCTCCACCCGCCCTTCCGGGTCGGTGATCTGTACGATCTGGTTGCCCTGGTTGTACTCGTACCGCGTCACCTGCCCGCGCACGTCGGTCACCTGCGTCAGCCGGTTCCAGTCGTCGTACTGGTATTTGACGCTGCGTGCCGCCAGATCCCGGCCCAGCCCCGCCACCGGGTAGTCCCGGATCTCGGTGATCAGCTGACCCGTGTAGTGCAGCGTGAACAGCACCCGGCCCTGGTCGTCCGCCACCCCGCGCACCTGCCCGTCGCCGTCGCGCACCAGCCAGACCGCATTGCCGTTGCGATCGCCCCACGCCACCACCTGGCCCTGGGTGTTGTAGTCGATCCAGTCCCCGCCCCGGTCGATCCAGCGGAAGCCCCTGGGGTTGGCTTCGGGCGTCATGCCCAGCTGCCCGCGCTCCAGCGCGCCTGCCACCGCCGCCGGGTACTGCCGCACCGCGCGCTTCTCCAGCACCGTGCGGTTGTTGAACGCGTACCGCCCTTCCCCGCCCAGGTACAGCTCGTTGATCCGCCGGATCCCTTCCAGGTCCACCACCGGCCGCGCCATGATCAGGCCGCCGCACAGTTGCGCGTAGTCGACGTTGACGATCTGCACCGGCGGGTATTGCTCCGCCGCCGCCACGCCCATCAGCCGGTTGAACGGCGCCATCCGCGCCGGCGGCATCGGTTCGCCCTGCAGTTGCGGCTCGCCGCCGATCATCACCGTGCCCTTGCGGGGCTGCCAGTCTTCGTCCACCCAGACCCAGCAGCCGCTCGGCGCGCCACCCAGCGCCGCCTGGCCGTCCTGCACCGCCGGGGTGCCGCCCGCCCCACCGCCGCCGCCGCCACCGCCGCCACCACCGCCGTCGTCGGCCGTCTGGCTGCCGGTCAGGTTGCTCCACGATTGCGACAGGCTCTCCCAGTGCGGGTTGAACTTCCATTCCTGGCCGTCCCAGCGCCGCTGCCAGCGCACCGCGCCGGCGGTGCTCATCACCGTCAGGTCGTCCACCGCGATGTTGGCGTAGCCATTCGGCACCGACACCGTCAGCCCATTGCCCGATTCGGCAGCCTGCGCCGGCATCGCCAGCAGCAGCGCCGCCAGCGTCGCGCCGAGCCGGACCATCCCTTTGCAGCGCGCCGCGGCACGCTTCGCCCATCCCTGTTCCATACCCGTCATCTGCTGCCTGTCGTTTAGTCGCACTGCGTGTCTCCCTTCGGTACGAACACGCATTTCTTGCCCTTGAGCTTGATCGGCGTGGCTGCGCCACCACCGCCCCAGCCGCCACCGCCCCAGCCGCCACCACCGCCGCCGCCGCCGCCGCCGCCACCGCCGCCGCCACCCGGGCAGCTGCCGTTGCTCGACGAGAACCACGAGGTGGCACTGCCGCATTGCGATTGCTGGCCGTTGGCGCACACGAATGCGCAGCTCACCGCCAGCCGGGCGCTGTAGCTGTAGCACCCCGCCCCGGTCGCCGCGCCGTCCGCCGCTTCCTCCAGCGACTTGAGCGCGATCACCCGGTACGGGATCGTCACCCGTTGCTTGGCTGCCAGCGTCGGCGGCACGTCGACCAGGAATTCGAACCGGAAGAACGCGTCGCTCGCCGGCAGGTGCATCTTCACGTCGTCCGCCCGGATCAGCCCGTGGTTGGTCAGGCTCAGTTCGCCGTAGTACACGTCGCCCACCCCCATCTTCGGCAGGTTCACGCTCGCCGGCTGCATCACCACCACCGCCGCCGGCACGTCCGTCTCGTACGTGGCGTTCAGGATGATCTCGTAGCGGTCCTGGATCGTGATCTCGCGCACGCTCCATTCCACCGTGATCAGGTTGTATTCCAGGAACACCGGCTGCGTCTGGGTGATGCCCGGCTTCACCAGCAGCCGCCCACCGATCTCCTGGTGGTTGTTGGCCTTGGCCCGGAACTTGTACCGCCCCGCCGGCAGGTCCTGGAACAGCGCTTCGCCCAGCGCGTCGGTCACCAGCTCGTGCGTCAGGGTCGCCACGTCCTCGTGCTGCACCGTGATCCGTGCACCCGCCAGACCCGGGATCAGCCGGCCGTTCTTGTCCAGCGTCGCCGTAAACAGGTCCGAGGCCTTGAACAGCACGCTGCCCACCCCGCTTTGCGTGACGCTGGCGTACACGTTCAGCGACTGCTGCGGCACGTTGTCGCCGCTCACCACCAGCGTCAGTTCATACACGCCTTCGGGCGTGCTCTCGCCCGGCGCGAAGCGCAGGTCGATGCTGCGCTGCTCGCCGATGCGCAGCGTGCCGTCCGCCTGGCTGGCCAGGCTGACCCAGGCCGGCGCCGCCCCGCCGTCGGCGCGCTGCAGCCGGAACTGCAGGTTCAGCGCGTCCTGCATCCCCTTGTTCTGCACGCGCACCGATTCGATCTGCACCCCGCCCTGCGCCAGCCCGGTCTGCACCATGCTCGGGCTGCCCACCAGGAACGGCTTGGCCTCGGACAGGGTGTAGTTCACCCGGACCTGCGCCAGCGGCTGCTGTGCCTGCTCGTCGCTGAGCACGTCCAGCACCACCGCCCCGCTGTCCTGCGCGGTGTTGTCGGCCACGAAGCCCACCGGCAGGTTGAGCGATTGCCGCTCGCCCAGGTTGACCGGCGCCGGCAGCGTCAGCTGGATGCCCGTCGGCAGCTCGCCGGTCGGCTGGCTGGCCGCGTTCAACGCGAAGCGCACGTTGCGCGCCGTCGTCCCCACCCCGGCCTTCACCACCAGCGGGATGCTGAACGGGTAGTTCTTCGGCACGTCGAGCTTGTACGGCGTCGGCCCGGCGCTGATCCGGTTGATCGTGAAGCTGCGCTGCTCCGGCCGGTCGGTCACGTCCGGGTGCACCGCGCTCACCTTGTAGCGGCCCGCGTCGGTCTGCGTCGGCTTGAACACGTGGCTGAATCCGCCCGCCGCGTCCGTCACCAGCGGGAACACCCGCTCGAAGCCTTCCTGGTTCAGCACCAGCTTGAGCCGCGTGTTCGGCAGCGCCGTCTGCGTCGCCCGATCCAACGCACGCCCCTGGATCACGATGTCCTGGTCGCCGAACGAGCTGACCGGGTCCAGCTGGGTGAGCTCGCCGTAGTACGCCGTCTCCAGCAGCGACACCACCCGTTCCGAACCGCGGCCCGCAATCACCACTTCGTCCGCTTGCCCGCTGTGGTAGCGCAGCTGGTCCACTTCCAGCACCACCCGCAGCCGGTCCGGGCTGGCCGCCGGCACCGCCAGTTCGAACAGGTCCGAGGTATAGCTCGCTCCGGCCGGGATCCGCGCCACCGTCTGCCCGTTCGACAGCGTGATCACATTCGCGCCCAGCGCCTGCAGGTAGGGCTGGTTGACCAGCACGTTGCCGTCGCCGTCCAGCAGTCTGAAGCGCAGCTCGTTGGACGGCTCCCGCCCATGGCCCCGCGCCGTCAGCAGTTCGACCTCGACCTCGCTGGTGTTCTCGATGGTCAGCCGCACCTTGCCCAGCGCCCCGCGCGTGAACGATTCCGTCGCCATCCCCACCACCAGCCCGCCCTCGGCCACATCGAACTGCGTGTCCTGCACCACGCTCACCAGTTCGCCTTCGTTCGGTGCCTGTTCCAGCCCCAGCTGTGCCGTCGCCTGCCCCGCCAGGTCGGCATAGCCGCCCACCACCACCGGGATCAGCCGCGTCTCGTTGGCCGCCAGATCGAACAACGCCGACACATGCCGCTTGCCGCCCACCCGGATCACCACCCGCGCGTTCGCCAGCGGCGTGCCCGCTGCATTGCCCACCTGCACCTGCACCCGGTTCATCACGCCGCGCTTGACCGGCAGGCCCGCCGCCACCTGCAGGGCCACCGCCGGCAGCCGCAGGCTGCGGGCCATCTCCACCCCGTCCGCGTCCACCGCCGCCACCGTGTACACCCGCTCGCCACCGGTGTAGCCGGTGTCGGTGTAGCCCAGCTCGGTGATCGGCGTCGCTGTCAGCCGCGTCCTGCCCGCCCCTTCACCCAGGTACACGTGGTAGCCCGCCACCGCCGAGCGCGATGCGCTCCAGCTCAGTCGCGGCAGTGTGCTGCCCACCTGCTCCACCTTCAACGAGGGCACCGGCAGCAACGTCGCGTTCAGGTACGCCGAGTTCGACATCGCCGATTCGTTGCCCGCCGCGTCCACCGCGGTCACCACATAGGCATGCTCGGTCGCCGACGGCTCCGGATCCACCACTGCCGTCTGCCGGATGCCGCTGCGCAGCGGTGTCTTGCCTTCGAGCGACGTGATCACCGTCCCGCTGCTGCGGTACAGGTTGTAGCTCTCCACCGGGCTCATCAGCGGCGCCTGCCACCGCGCCACGATCCCCTGGCCCGTCAGCTGCAGCGTCAGCCCTTGCGGCGCGCCCGGCGGCGTCGCGCTCGCCACCACCTCCACCGCCGCGCTCAACCCTGACTGCGCATCCTGGCCATTGGCCTGCCGCACCGAGGCGATCGCATAGCGGTAGCGGCCATCGCCCGGTGTCGCATCCAGATACTGGGTGCCCTCAACCCGCGCCAGCGGCGTCAGCGCCGTCTCGCCCGGCGCCTGCCGGTACAGCTGGTACGCCACCGCATCCGGCACCGCCTGCCAGCCCAGACCCACCTTCCCGCCCGGCTGCGCCTTGGCGGTCAGCCCGAACGGCACGTCCAGCGGCGGCAGCTCGCCGCGGTACACCTGGAAGCGGTTCGGTGCGCTGATCCGGGTCGACACGTTGTCCAGATCGTCCTGCGCCTGCATCGTGAACGACAGCACTTCCGGCGCTCCGCTGCCCGCATCGGCCGGCAGGCTGAAGCTGCCCCGCCACGTCGTCGCGTCCACCTGGCCCAGCCCCGTCACCGCCACCGCGCTGCGCAGCGGGCCTGACAGCCGGTACCACAGCTGCGGCGACTGCCCCGCCTTCAGCGCCTTGTCAAAGTGCAGCGTCACCGTCACCGGCCCTGCCACGTCCGCCCGCACCGGTGCAGCCGGATCCAGCGCGATCCCGCTCAGCACCGGACCGGCCGTGTCGATCTGCAGCGTCCCACCCGCCTTCACCTCGGTGCCCCGGTTCCCCACCAGGTCCCGCGCCGAGAACAGCACCTGCGCCGTCCCCGACGGCGTGTTCCCGTCGATCACGAAGCTGCCCTGGTAGTGCGTGTCGTCCACCCGCGTCAGTTCGATCGTGATCGGCTGACCGCCTTGGGGCACCAGCGCCAGGTACGGCGCGCTCTGCAGCGCTTCGCTCACCGTCACCGCCACCTGCACCCGCCCCTGGCCGTGCCGACCGCTCACCACATCCACCTGACCCAGACCCGTATACACCACCGACAGCGCAGACGGCGCCAACGCGTCGACCCGTGCCTCGACAAGGTTGCTCGGCAGCGACAGCGCACCATTTGTGCCCACGCTGACCACCCGGTAGTAGTAGGTACCGTCGACAGCGGGCATGTCTTCATAGCCGTTGCCGGTCAGTACGCTGTCGTTGAGCTTGACGGCCTGGGCGATATCGTCGAACGGCTGGGTTGCACGATAGAGGTTGAACCCCGCTACGTTGGCATCCTGCGGCCGGCTCCAGCCCAGCTTGATCTTGCCGTTCTGCTGGTTGGCGGCGCTCAGACCGGTCGGCACGGCCGGGAGGGTGGCATCCTGGGTCACCGTGCGCGAGGCGGACAGCGCACTCGTGCCCCAACGGTCGGTCACCGTGGCCTGGATCCGGTTGGCGCCGCCCGCGAGCGTCACCGTTCCGTTGAACTGGCCGTTGGCAAGGACCGTCAGCGGATTGCCGCTTGGCTCGCCATTGACATAGAGCTGCACCTGCGCGCCTGCCTTGGCCGTTCCGGCCACCGCGATCGTGCCAAGGCGGGTCACCGTGCCATCGGCAGGACTGGTCAGACTGGGCGCATCGGGTGCCGCGTGGTTCACCGTGAAATCGATGCGCTGTTCGCTGCGATTGTTGAGCGAATCGTCAGCCCGGATGATCAGCGTATGCGGCCCGTTGTCGAGCCCGCTGATATCGAGCGGGGCCGTATAGTTGCCCGTGCCGCTGACCCGGCCGAGCAGTACGCCGTCGAGCAGCAGCTCGACCCGCGCCACGCCGCTGGCGTCGCTGACCTCGAACTCCAGCTGGCCATTGCGGCCGACCACGAGGCCCGGCAGGAAATCAAGGCCGGACAGACGCAGCCTGGCGATGACGGGACCATTCTGGTCAGCCACGCGCGAGGGCACGATCTTGACCTGCACCCCGGTGGAATCCGCATCGAAGTTGCCATTGCTGCCGTAGCCCACCGCCACGTCGACGGTCTCGCCGGCGGCCAACGTAAGCCGCTGGTTGAAGCTGGAGGCGTTGCCATTGTGTTCGGCGGTATGCAGGGTCTGGCCGCCCTGCCGGATCACGATGCCGGAGGTGGCATTCGCGACGCGGGTGAAGCTGGTGTACAGCATGTATTCGCCCGCCTGCGGCGCGGTCCAGCGCACCACGCTGTATTCGCCGTTGGGGCCCGGATGCAGCGCGATCCGGCCGGCCGGAAGCACCAGGCCGTTGCCGTTGTATTGCGCGCTGCCGACATTCTTGACGATGGACGGGTAGGTCAGCTGCACCGGGTGGTATTGCCTGGCCAGGGTGCCGTCGTTGCTCTGCAATGCATAGGGGTAGAACTGGCCGCCCAGCACCACCTGGTAGCCGTAGCGCCATTCACCGTTGGGATTGGCGTCATGGACGAAATCGCGTGCGAGATCCCAGTCCTCACGCTGGATGGCGATGCTGCGCGTCAGCTCGCCGATGCGCCCGGCGCGGTCCTCGGCCACCACCTTGAGCGTGTGGTTGCCCGAGCTGAACGCCATCGGGTTGAAATCGAAGGTGAAACGTGGGCCGTTGGCGATGCCCAGCCGCGTGCCGTCCAGATACAGCTCCAGCCGCGTGAGATTGCCCGCTTCGCTCACCGTGCCGTCGACGACGATGGGGCGGGTCAGGATGCTGCCGGCGGCCGGGGTGTCGAGCGTCAGCGCCGGCACCTCGGCGTCATACAGTACACCGCCGGCGACGGCAGCCACGGCGAGCGCGCCGGCACGGTTGCGGCACTGCAGGTTGATGGTCTTGAGACCGTCGCCTGCGGATACGGTGAACGTGGTGGTGGCAGCGCCCGATTCGGGCAGCGGGCGGAATGCGATGCCACTGAAACCGTCGTTCTCGGCGATCCGGTATTCGTTGGCGTTACGGCAATGCACCTCGAAAGCGATGTCACGCTCGGTATAGTGGCTGACCGCAAGCACCGGCCGGATCGTGGGATCGACGATGGGCGCGGCAGCCAGGAACAGGCCGTAGGCGACACCGTCGCTGACGGCATCGCCAGTGCCATTGGGATTGCCGGCGTGACGCGGCCCGCTGGCGTGCCCCCACCAGTTGCCCGACGCGAGCACCGGCGTATTGGGATTGAGATTGGAGACGGCATAACTGCCGCTGCCTTCGAAAATGCTGTTGCTGATGCTTGGGGTGGCGCCGCCTTCGGCCAAGAGGCCGATGCCGTTGCCGATGAACGCGGCATTGCTCAGCACCGGGCTGGCGCCCTCAATCAGCCGCAGACCGACCTCGTTGCTGGAGAAGTACAACGATTTGAGCGTGGGTTGCCAGCTGCGGATCGCAAGGCCGGACCGGGCATTGCGGAACGATACGCGCTCCAGCGCGAGGCCATGGGCGGCAGCGGACTTCTCGATGTGCACGCCGGCCCAGCGCACGGCCGGTTCACTGGCGCTGATGGCCCCGCCCACGCTGTCGGCACGGCTGGTGAGCACTGTGTCCTTGCCCAACGTCAGCTTGTCCCGCACCACCAGCTGGGCATCCTGGCCGAACTTGACGATCACACCGTCCAGCACGGTCAATTCCGCCGCACTGATCGTGCCGCCGGCCAGGACCAGGGCCCAGAACAGGCCCTGGGCTCGTCCCCATCGTTTCACACCATTCCCGCGCATCGCTGTTCTTCTCTTGGTTGACCGGCGATCAGCCCCGCCTCATCCCGTCCTGTCAGGCAGCCGGCAGATTGCCCAGTACCGACGCCGGTACCTCGTAGGCCTTGCCGGAAACGGTGATCAGCGTGACCTTGCCGCTGGCCGCCTGGCCCAGCGCTGCGGTGACGGCGATCTTCTCGACGCGTTCGTTGTTGGCAAAGCGTGCCAGCGCATCGCCCAAGGCGGCGACGATGGTGTAGGTGGTCGTGGCCGACAGCGTGCTCGGCCCCTTGGGCAGCGAGACCTGCACACTGGCCGTCGCATTCTGCAGCGTGCCGGCGAGCGCCGGGCTCTGCGCCAGGATGCGTTGGCCGTAGGCCGGGGTCACGGTCAGCATCACCGTGTTGCCGACGGGCACGCCGCCGGTCTCGAACTCCACCGTGACCGGGTTCTGCAGATCCTCGGGCAATACAATGTCGGCATTGCCGGTGGGATTGGCCGGTGCCGCGACGCCTGCCACCTTGGTGATCCGCAGCGTCGGCGCGTTGGCAATGAACACCGGCCCCGGGGTGCCGGGCTTGTAGGCCGGCGAATTGGTGCCGTTGTAGGTGATCGATTCGCCTTCGAGGCGGATACGGCCGCCTGCACCGTTGCCGCCGGCTTCCTCGTAGTGTTCGGAGGTCCCGGCGGTCGACCACGAGCCGCGCGAACCGCCACCGGCCTGCAACTGCCCATTGCCGGCGATGCGGGTCGCCACGATACGGATCGCACCACCCGCGCCGCCACCACCGGTGGCACCAAGCCCCGTGCCGTTCGACGATCCGCTGGCACCACCGCGTGCATAGATGCCGCCGGTCACGCTCACCGTGCCGCTCGATGCAAGCAGGATGGCGCCACCGCCGCCACCGCCGCCGCTGCCCGGGAAGCTGTCACCGCCAGTGGCACCGCCGCCGCCGGACCCGCCGATCAGCGGCAGCAGCAGGTCGGAACCGTAGGCCGGGCCGCCTTCGCCACCGCCGCGATCATAGGATGCGCTGTAGCTCTGACGATGCCGGTAGTTCCCCTGGCCTGCAGCGCCGTGCCCGGCACCGCCGCCGCCCGCCCGGGCGAGCGAGTCGCTGTACTGCGGGCGATAGGTGAGCATGCCACCCATGCCGGCGCCCGGCCCCAGCCCTGCGCCGCCGGCGTACAGCAGCTTCTTGGCGATCAAATCGGCAGTGGACGTACCGGTATAGGGCTTGCCGCCCCGGCCACCGTCGAATCCACCCGGCCCACCCTGGCCCGGCAGGCCATCGTCGCCCTGGCTGCCGTCACCGGCCGTGCCGCTGTCGGCCCCTTTGTCGCCATCCAGGTTGATCACACCGGCGACCGTCACGTCGCCCGATGCCAGGATCACCACCGGCGTATTGGCGGCGTTCTTCTTGAACTTCACCGTCACGCCGGCCGGGATATTCACGGTGGTGTAGTTGAGAATGCCCGACGGCGGCAGATCGACCACCGTGTTCACCGAGGGATTGAATGCACCGTCTGCGCCGGTGCTGCCGCTTTCGAAAGCCTGCGCCATCAGCGCCGGAAGCAGGGCCAGCACTGCCAGCGCCTTCGCTTGTCTTGCCATGATCATCTGAAGTCTCCTTCCCTAGTCGTCGACGGCGGTTACAGTTCCAGCTTGGTGGGCACTGACCGCCATCAGGCCCTGCTTAGCGTTGTGCCGTGTCACGGCGCGATAATCGTCAAGGTGTTGGCCGGTCCCGCAGTGCCATCGCTTTCGCCGCCGGGCACCTGCAGCTGCACCACGCGCGCGCCCAACACCGCATCGGCTGCCACCCGCACCGGCATGGTGAGCTTTTCGCCAAAGGCATCGGTCGCCCATTGCGGCGCAGCGTCGAGCACGACGCCGGCGTCCGGCGTGAAACGCAGCCCTTCGACCAGCCGCAACCGGGTACCGCGGAAGACCAGGGAGATGGCTTCGCCCTGCTTGAGCACGATGGGTGACATCGAGGTCAGCACCGGCACGCCTTCGCTGATCCGGATATGCGGCATCACCGGTCCCACGACTGGTACCGGGCCGTCGCCGGTCCGGAACGTGATGACGCGGGTGCCGGGCAACGCATCGGCGGCGACATCGATCGGCAGCGACAGGCTGCGCCCGTCCGCCGCCACGGTGATCGCACCCGGGATGACGCCATCCGGCGGCGAGAGGGTGACACCCTCGACCACCTGGAGATCGTATCCGGCATAGGTGAGTGTGCCGCGCGCACCCGGGACGAAGCCACGCAGCTCGCCCACGGCATTGATCACGGCACCGACACTGATGCCCAGCAACGGCGCCTGGGCCGGCACGGTCCGTTCGATCGGCCCCGGTACGCCGGCGTCACCGACGCGCACCCCGACCGGCTGAGCCAACAGCAAGCCGTCGAAGGGCTGTGCGCCGGTATCGGCCCCGACCCGGACGCCCAGCACCGGCGAGACGATCGGCGAGATGCTGGCGACCACCTGGGTGCCCAGCGTGACGCGGTTGGCGACCGTCATGACGCCGTCGGATTCTCCCGCAGGCGTCGTCACCAGCAATGCACGCTCGCCCGGCTGCGCCCCGGCGGCTGCCGCAACCGTCACGGTCAGGCTGCGGCCCTCCCCATCCACCAGTGGCGGACTGATCGAAAGCCCGTCGGCCGGTTGCAACCGCACGGCGCTGGCACTGGCAAGATTGCGGCCGCGTACGGTCAGGGTGACCGGATCGGCACCGAGCAGCAGATGGTTCGGCGTCACCGACTCGACCACCGGCAGCGGTGCGACGATCTGCAGACGCTCCAGCCCCGCACTGCCGAACCGGACAGGTGTGTCACCGGCGGTGACACGCAGCTCGCGCAGCGTCAGCGCCGCGTCGGCCGCCACCGTGACCGGGATCTCGATCCGGGTGCCGTCTGCCGATGCGCTGAGACTGCCCAGCGTGACGCCGTCGTTCGGGGCCAGCTGCACCGCCGTCACGCCGGCAAGCCCGCTGCCGCTCAACCGCAGCGTGAAGGTCGATCCGGTCACACCGACGCGTGGGGAGACGGCGCTGATGCCACTGCCCCAGACCACACCGAGCTCGCGGGCGAAGGCATGGGTTCCGACTGGCGTGCCAGGATCGCCGGCGGCGCCGACCCGTACCCCGAGCACGCCGGATACGATGGGGCCGAGCGTCTGGTCTACCCGGCCGACCACGCTGAATGTGTTGTTCGGGCCCGCCAGCTCGCTGGAGGTGCCTGCTGCCGTGGTCACCGTCAATGTGTGCGTGCCGGTCATGGCCGCGGAGCCGACCTGCACATTGAAGGTCATGCTGCTGCCATCGGATGCGATGACCGGACTGCCGTCGATGACGAGATCGGTCCCGGGCGAGAAGCGCAGCGCCGTGACGCCCTGCAGATGGTTGCCGCGCACAGTCAACGTGAGGTTCTGGCCCGGCAGCGCATGCAGCGGGGCGATTGAATGCACCTGCGGCAGCGGCCGGGTGATCAGCAGTCGCTCAGCCGCCGGCGTCCCCGGAAGCAGGCGCCCCTGGCCATCGGTCACCGTGATCCGGCGCAGGCCGGCCTCGGCATCGGCCGCCACCGCGACCTGTACCCGGACCGATTTGCCGTCGGCCGCAGGCTCAGGCACCCCGATCGTCACACCGGCCACCGGCGCCAGCGTGATACTGCGCACGTCGCCCAGCCCAGCCCCGTGCAGGGTCAGCCATTGGCTCTCGCCGACGGTGAGTCGGTCCGGCGACAGCGACGAGAAGCCGGCACCGAAGCTCACACCCAGCAGGCGGCTTGCGACCGGCCCGACCGGCACCGCCGCGGCGGGCTCGGGCGCCTGGGAGACCACCACCCCCAGCGCGGGTGCGAAGCTGACCGACAACGCACGGTAGTCGGCGGTGACGAAGACTGGCACCTCCACCGTCGCCAGGTTGGGCGAGGTGATGACGATCTTGGTCTGCCCGGCCGTCTTGCCCTTGATGCTGGCGGTCAGTTGGGTCTGACCCGCCTCGAGCACGAGCTGTGCCGGCGTGACTTCGGCAATTGCCGTGTTGGCCGAAGCCAGCTGGAAGGTATGGGTGACGGTGTCGGCACGCGAGAGCTTGAGTTTGAACGGGCGGGACACGGCATCGGGCGGAATCGCCAGGGGCATCGGTTCGATATCGAGCCGGGGCGGTGCAACGACGACGGCATTGGCCGCGGCGCTGACAAAGCCGGAGCGGCTGGCGGTCACGCTTGCCCTGCCAGGGGCCAGTGCCGCTGCCGTCACATCCACCTGCTGCACCCCGGCGGTGAACACCACCGGCGACGGCACCTTCAGCACTTCCGGATTGCTGCTGGCAAGGTCGATCTCGACCCCCCCCGCAGGTGCGGGGTGGGCCAGACGCAGCGTCAGCGTATGCTGGGTACCGGTGACGAGATCGGCCGTGGCCGGCGACAGCGAAAGCTTGTTGGCTGAGACGCCCAGCAGCGCCTCGTTGGAAACGAAGTAGGTGCCGGGGCGCGCCAGGTTTTCGGTGCGTACGCGCAGCGACAGCGATGCGACCTGGGACTGGTTGGGCACTGTCGCCGCCAGCTGGGTCTCACTCACAAAGCGGGTGGGGATCAGGTCGCCGTTGAGCAGGACCGCGCTGGTGGCGGCAAAGCGCTGGCCGGTAAGAACGATCTCGGCAGGCCCTTGCGCCACATCGATCCGGGCCGGCGTCAGCGCGCTCAGCACCGGCTGCAATGGCAGCACGTCCAAGGCATCGGCCAGTGTCACCTCGCCGGCATCGGTCAGGGCCGAGAAGGCGGCAAGTCCGGTCTCTGCATCCGCGGCGGCGGTCACGCGGATCATCGCCGAGCCGGCGCCAGGGGTACCGACCACCTCGGCTGAAACGCCGTTGCGGCTGAAGCGCGGCCGGGTGAGCCCGTTCAGGCGTTGGCCGGTCAACGTCACGGTGGCGGTCTGCCCCACCAGCACGCTGGCGGGGGCCAAGTTCTGGGCGACGGGTGGCGTACCGACGGAAATCGTGCCGGACTGCAGCAGGTATGGAATGCCGCGCAGCCCCCAGGTGACGCTGCCTGAGATCACGCCGGCCGGCACCAGCACGGCGTTCAGGTCGTTGTCCTCGGCCAGGTTGCCCACACCGACCGGCGAGGCATTGCTGTCCAGCCGTATCGCGGCGCCCTGATGCGCGCGCAGGTGTACATGGTTGAGTTGTGGCGCCGCACCGTTGATGGCAAGCCCCTTGCCATATTCCAATACCGCGTGCTCGATCCTGCTGGCACTGCCACCGGCCTGGATCACCCAGCTGCCCCAGCTGCCCTTGGCGCCGGTGCCGCCCTGCCGCACCGCCAGCGCCGTCACCCGGATCGGGTTCTGCGCCGACCCCGAGGCGTGCAATACGCCGCCCTGGACGATCAGATTGGCGCCCTGCCCCATGTAGACGATCACCCCCGGCTCGATCCGCAAGGTGACGCCGCCTGGAACCACCACATCGGCATTGACCACGACCGGGCTGTCGGCGGCACGCCAGGTGGTGTCCTGGGCAAGGGTTCCGGAGGCAGCGATCTCCGCCCGGCATCCCAGGCTGATGACCCACATGCAAAGCAGCAATAGTGATTGACGCCATGCAGAGTGCACGAATCCCCCCCTGCGGCTCGCATTGATCGCGAACGCGGAACTTGTTGGCATGTGTTATTGAATAAGGCGATTGCAGGTGCCGACCGGACGCGGACCATCACGCACTCGGTTCACCACGGTCAGGGGCACTGTTATCGAGCAGTCAATCTTACAAACAGCTCAGGAAAACATTTCGGCTGGGCGAAAATACACGATATTCCATTTGACTACGATGACAGTTCCCGGGAAAGGGCTCTTTTGCCGACGAACGGTTTAAAAGCGCGATCCGCCGCTCAGTCAATCATGCTTTTGACATCATCAACAACCGGGACGCCGCGTGGATACAGCAGTGACGGGACTTTACGGCCGACCCCACCTTTGCTCCCCATACTGCTGAAGCAATGCCGGGTTCGACAGCATTGCCGTTCATCCCTTGAGCCATGAAGGCGATGAAGACAGTGGGCAAGGAGATGTTGTCAGCAATGTTGCAAAGCAGATGCAAGGAGGGGGAGACGAGGGAAAAAGCATGGCAGCACACCAGGCAAGACCGCCGGCCCGGGCGCCGGGCCCGGGATCAGGACAGCCCCACGCCGCATAAGCAGCGGGCGCCGGACAGACAAGGCTCAGGACTGCGACGCTTCCTGCCCCACGGCGCTGGTGAAGGCGTCGATCAAGGGCTGGATGCGGTCCTCCTTGAGCTTGAGCGCAGCCTGATTGACGATCAGCCGGCTGGAGATATCGCGGATATGCTCGACCGCTTCGAGATTGTTGGCCTTGAGGGTACTGCCGGTGGACACCAGGTCGACGATGGCGTCCGCCAATCCCACCAATGGCGCCAGCTCCATCGAGCCGTACAGCTTGATCAGGTCGACGTGCACGCCCTTGGCGGCAAAGTGCTCACGTGCCTGCTCGGTGTATTTGGTGGCGATGCGCAGCCGTGCACCCTGCTTGACCGCACCCTCGTAATCGAACCCGCGCTGCACCGCAACCATCAGCCGGCAGCGGGCGATCTGCAGGTCGAGCGGTTGATAGAGCCCCGATCCCCCGTGCTCGATCAGCACATCGCGACCGGCAACCCCGAGGTCGGCGGCACCGTATTGCACATAGGTGGGCACATCGCTGGCACGGACGATGATCAGGCGCACATCATCGCGGTTGGTGCCGATGATCAGCTTGCGCGACGATTCGGGCGCCTCGGTGGGTACGATCCCTGCCGCAGCGAGCAGCGGCAGGGTTTCCTCGAAGATACGGCCTTTGGACAGAGCGATCGTGAGCATGGGTTCTAGTTGGATATCACTTGAATAGCTTGAGTGTCACCGGGTATCTGGACTGCCAGCCGTTGAGGGCCTTGGCGCCCTCCCACAGCGCGAACATGGCCGAGCCCAGCCCCACCCACCAGATCGGGAACACCGAATTGAACGCGCCCGCGGCGATCATCGCCAGCACGTAGAAGCATCCCATCAGCAGCTGGAAGTTGCATGCCTGGACCGCGTGCTGTTCGACGAACTGCGAGTGCACCCGCGCGAACTGCAGCACCAGGAACGGGATCAGCAGCGCCAGCACCGGCATCGGCAGGTAGGGAATCCAGAACACGCCGGCCAGGTGCGCCAGCGCTGCGAAACCCTTCTCGTACTGGCCGGGCGGGCGCGGCTTGCCGTCGTCGTCGCCGCCCGAAGGTTTGGGATTGAGCGTCAGCATGGCAGCGTCCTCAGGAGATACGCTCGATCTGGGCACCGACACCGGAGAGCTTCTGCTCGATGTGTTCGTACCCACGATCCAGGTGGTAGATCCGGTCGATGACCGTCTCGCCTTCGGCGACCAACCCGGCAATCACCAACGATGCCGAAGCACGCAGATCGGTGGCCATCACCGTCGCGCCGGAAAGCCGGGAGACGCCGCGCACCACGGCGGTATTGCCTTCGGTGGCGATGTCCGCGCCCATGCGCACCAGTTCCGGCGCGTGCATGAACCGGTTTTCGAAGATGGTTTCGGTGATGACCCCGGTGCCTTCGGCCACCGTGTTCACCGTCATGAACTGCGCCTGCATGTCGGTCGGGAACGCGGGATAGGGCAGCGTGCGCACGTTCACCGCCTTGGGACGGCGCTGCATGTCGATGGCGATCCAATCGTCGCCCGCCTCAAGGTAGGCGCCGGCCTCGCGCAGCTTGTCCAGCACCGCATCGAGCAGATGCGCACGGGTATTGCGCAGCACGATGCGGCCACGGGCGGCCGCAGCCGCACACAGGAAGGTGCCGGTTTCGATCCGGTCCGGCACGATGGCATGGGTGGCGCCGTGCAACGACCTGACCCCTTCGACGGTGATCCGGTCGGTGCCGTGGCCGCTGATCCTGGCGCCCATGCTGATCAGGCATTCAGCGAGATCGACCACCTCGGGCTCGCGCGCGGCGTTTTCGATGGTGGTGACGCCATCGGCGAGCACCGCGGCCATCAACAGATTCTCGGTGCCGGTGACGGTCACCATGTCGGTGACGATGCGGGCACCGCGCAGCTTGCCCCTGGCCTTCACGTAACCCTGCTCGATCACGATCTCGGCGCCCATCGCCTGCAGCCCCTTGATATGCTGGTCCACCGGCCGCGCCCCGATCGCACAACCGCCGGGCAGGCTCACCTGCGCTTCGCCAAAGCGTGCGAGTGTCGGCCCGAGCACCAGGATGGATGCGCGCATGGTCTTCACCAGATCGTAGGGCGCGACGACGCTGGTGATCTGATTGGCGGTGAGTTCGAACTCGTGCACGTTGTCGGTCATGACCCGCACGCCCATCCCCTGCAGCAGCTTCTGCGTGGTCAGCACATCGCGCAGCTGCGGGACATTGGTCAGACGCAGCGTATCGGCGGTCAGCAGCCCGGCGCACAGGATGGGCAATGCCGCGTTCTTGGCTCCGGAGACCGTGATTTCACCGTTGAGCGGCGAACCGCCTTTGATTTTGAGCTTATCCATCGGAGTTTTCTTTCGAAACGAAAAGGCCCGCGTCGGATGCCGTCGCGGGCTGGCACGCAATTATGGCGCGTTGCACGGGCTTCGTGTTGCGGGAAGTCAGAGATATTTGGCCGCAAGCCAGACCAGGAGCGCGATGACCCAGGGCAGATTGGCAAGCGCGGCAAGCCTGGCGGCGCTACGCCCATTCTGCGGCGATCGCGCGGCTTCGCGGGCCGCCGCGATTTTGGCGCGCTCGGCCTCGATCGCCTCGAGCCCGAAGCGGGAGGACTCGCTCATTGCGCGACTTCCGCGGGCGTTTTGGTCGCACGCAGTGACAGCGCGTGCAGCTCGCCCGAATCGAGCTTGGCCTTGAGCCTTTCCTTGACCAGACGATGACGGTCCAGGAGCTTGAGCCCGTCGAAGGCCGTGGAAACGATGCTGGCATAGAAATGATGACCGTCACCTTCGACGTCCACCTGGGTACAGGGCAGCGCCGCTTCGATCAGCGCCTTCAATTCGTTCGGATGCATAAGCGGATCAATGCCTTATCTTGAAGCCGGATCTTATCAGCCAGTAGGCCAGTGCAGCCAGGGCAAGAAAGAACCCGGAAACCACGGCAAGCGCAAACCACGGCGAGACGTCACCGACGCCGAAGAAACCGTAGCGAAAACCGTCGATCATGTAGAACACCGGATTCCAGTGCGAAACGGCCTGCCAGAACGGCGGCAGGCTGTGGATGGAGTAGAACACCCCGGACAGGAAGGTGAGCGGCATGATGAGGAAGTTCTGGAACGCCGCGAGCTGGTCGAACTTCTCGGCCCAGATCCCTGCGATCACTCCCAGCACCGCCATCACCGCGCACCCCAACAACGCAAACGCGGCCACCCACAACGGATGGACCAGCTCGGGCACCGCAAACCACAGCGTCACCGCCAGCACCCCCAGCCCCACCACCAGGCCGCGGACCACGGCAGCAAGCACGTAGGCGGCGAAAAACTCGAAATGCGACAACGGCGGCAGCAGGATGAACACCAGATTGCCGGTGATCTTGGACTGGATCAGGCTGGAGCTGGTGTTGGAGAACGCATTCTGCAGCATGCTCATCATCGCCAGACCCGGAATCAGGAAGGCGGTATAGCGCACGCCCGGGTAGGGCTCCACATGCGCGTCGAGCACATGGGCGAAGATCAGAAGGTACAACAGGCCGGTCAGCACCGGCGCGGCCACGGTCTGGAAGGCAACCTTCCAGAAGCGCAGCAACTCCTTGTAGAACAACGTACGAAAGCCGGTCATGATCTCGAAGCGATGGTTTTGACAAAACGCTGGCCGGTGCTGGCATAGCCCCGATGGCGATAGAAATCCTGGGCTTCCTGCCGCTGCGCACCGGCGTTGAGCATCATCACGCCGGCACCGCGCTCGGCCGCCCACTGCTCGGCCAGATCCAGCAGCGCGCTGCCCAGTCCGCGCTGGCGCAGCGGCTCGTCGACCACCAGCGCCACGATGCGCACATAGGCGCCGTCCTTTTCGATATACCAACCGAGCGACGTCGCCACCATGCCGACAATACGCCCGTCCAGGTCGGCCACGAAGCAACCGTAGCCACCGGCACGCTCCAGGTTGGCCAGGCGGATGGCCACCGCCTCCTCGTCGCTGGGATACCCCAGCTGCGCCAACAGCGCGGCGATCCCGGCGGCATCCTGTTCGGTTGCGGCGCGCAGGATCGGCATCTTCAGTCCATGCGCCCCTGGCGCATCATATCGACGAAGATATCCTCCAGGTCGGGCTTGTCGACCTCGATATCGCGCACACGGATGCCGTCTGCCTGCAGCGCCGCCAGCACACCGGCAAGCGCATCGGGACCGGACAGCTTGAGCGCATAGCCCTCGTCGCGCTCGGCGGTGAGCAGGGGCGCCAGCGCGGCAGGCAGACGCGCGGGCTCCAGCCGTAGGAACAGACTGCGTGCCTTGTCGCGCTTCATCAGCGCGTGCTTGTCCTCCAGCGCCAGCAACCGGCCTTCCTTGAGCATGGCGATGCGGTTGCACAGCTCCTCTGCTTCTTCGAGGTAATGCGTCGTCAGCACGATGGTATGCCCCGCTTCATTGAGCCTGCGGATGAAGGCCCACAACGTCTGACGCAGTTCGACGTCAACGCCGGCGGTGGGTTCGTCCAGCACGATCACCGGCGGCCTGTGCACCAGCGCCTGCGCCACCATCACCCGCCGCTTCATGCCGCCGGACAACGCGCGCATATTGCTGTCGGCCTTGGCACTCAGACCCAGGCTTGCCAGGATCTCGTCGATCCAGTCGTCGTTGTGCCTGATCCCAAAATAACCCGACTGGAAACGCAGCGTTTCGCGCACCGTGAAAAACGGATCGAACACCAGCTCCTGCGGCACGATGCCGACCGCGCGGCGCGCGGCGCGGTAATCCCGGACCACGTCGTGCCCCATCACCGTCACCCGCCCGGCATCGGCATGCGCCAACCCGCCCAGGATGGAGATCAGCGTGGTCTTGCCAGCGCCGTTGGGGCCGAGCAATGCGAAGAAATCGCCAGGCTCGACACAGAAACTCACGCCCGAGAGCGCCTGCAGCGCCCCATAGCGCTTGAAGACATCGTCAAAGACGATGGCGCTCACGGCATCACCGCGCCGCTGGCCACGACGGCCGCCGGTTCGGAAGCCGGTGTTGCCGCAGGCGTGGAGGCGTCCTGTGGCGTGGGGCCGGGATCGAAATAGTCCTCCTCGCCCTCGGACCCCATCGGCAACGGATGCGGCGGATGGCCGTCGTGGATACGGTTCCAGCGCCGTTGCAGATAGGCATCGCGCACGTAGGCGTACTCATCCGGCTGCACTTCGAGCAGCTTGTCGACCGGCAGCAGCTGCGCGCGGCGGTCCAACACATAGAACGTGTAGTAGCCGACATCCCAGGCAGTGCTGTCGATGAAGTCCAGCGGCGCGATCAGCGCACGCGCCACCGGTTCGGCGCTGTCGCGCACCGTCAATGGTCCGTAGAACGGCAGGATCAGATAGGCCCCGCTCGGCACGCCATAGAATCCGAGCACCTGCCCGAAGTCCTCCTCGCCTTTCTTCATCCCCAACGGCGTGCCCCAATCGATCAGACCGGCAAGGCCCGCCGTGGTATTGACCAGCACCCGGCTGCCGCTGTGCACCGCATCGGTCCCCTTGAACTGCAACAGGGCGGCGAGCGTGGAAAAAAGGTCGTCGAGGTTGCCGAAGAAGTTGCGCACGCCGGTCTGCACCGGCTGCGGGGCATGCCGTACATAGGCTTCGGTGGTGGGCTTGAGCACCGCGCGATCGATCGCCTTGTTGAAGGCATAGGTCTTGCGGTTGACCGGTTCGAGCGGGTCGTAATAATTCTGTGGCGTGGCGCAACCGGCCAGCAGCACGGTCAGCACGAGCGCGAGGCTGCTGCGCTTCATAGGGATTCCCGGGCAAAGGGCAACAGGTCGGTCACACCGTAAAGACGTGCCAGCTGCAGCAGGCCGCCGGGTGCGCCGACGACGGACAGACGCGTACCGCCGGCCAGCGCACGTCGCTGCCAGGCGAGCAACAACGCCAGCGCCGCGGAGTCGGCGCGGGTGACGCCGGATAGGTCCAGCGTCAGCGCCTCGCCGGCGACCCGCAGCTCGTCGAGCCGCCGCGCAGCATGCGCCAGGGTCAATTCACCGCTCAGCGCCACACTGTTCACTTGGACGTCGTCCCGCTCTTGAGTGCGCTGTTGCGCTCGGACAGGAGCCTGATCAGACCATCGATGCCGTCCTTGCGGATCACGGCGCTGAACTGATTGCGGTTGTTGACGATGAAGCTGATGCCGTCCACCGAGATATCGAACACCTTCCAGCCCTGGCCGGTCTTCTCGAAGCTGAAATCGACAGGGATCGGCTTCTGCCCAGGCAACGACACCTCGGTCCGCACGCTCTGCTCATCCGGCAACGACCCGGGGCGCGCGCCCTTCACTTCCACCTGTGCGTTCTTGTACACCGTGAGCGCGGACAGATAGGTGCGTACCAGCATGGTGCGGAATTCCCGGGTCAGCGCCTGCTGCTGCTCAGGCGTCGCGGTGCGCCAGTGCCGGCCGACAGCGAGCGCCGTCATCCGGGTGTAGTCGGCCAACGGGGCCACGCGCAGATCGACGAGGTCGCGCACCTTGAGCGGATCTTTCTCGTTGGACTTGATGATGCCCAGTACATCATCGCTGACCTTGCGCACGATCTGTTCGGGGGGATCGGCAGGTGCCGCCAACGCCGACAAGGGCATCAACGCAAGGCACAGCCACGCGATGAATCGTTTCATTGAGATTGCTCCGTATTCGTTTGTTCGCCAGCCGTTTCCGCCTTCGAGAACAGGAAGCGGCTGATCAATTGCTCAAGCACGATGGCCGACGATGTGATTGCGATGCGCCCGCCCGCATCCAGTTCCTTGTCGTCCGCACCGGGTTCCAGTCCGATGTACTGCTCGCCCAGCAATCCGGAGGTGAGGATCTGGGCGCTGCTGTCACGGCTGAAGCGATAGCGGCTGTCCAACGCAAGCGTCACCCGCGCCACGTACAGCTTCGGGTCGAGCTCGATCTGCGTCACCCGTCCGACCACCACGCCCGCGCTCTTGACCGGGGCACGTGGCTTCAGGCCGCCGATGTTTTCGAACTCCGCGGTCACCTCGTAGGTGCTGGACGCCGGCAGGACGCTGTCGTTGCTGACCTTGAGCGCGAGGAACAGCAGCGCCGCTGCGCCGGCCAGCGCGAACAGGCCCACCCAGAGGTCGATCATTCTACGTTGCATGATTTGTATTCCAAGTGAATCCTCACGCTCCACGGAACATGAAGGCGGTCAGGACGAAATCCAATGCCAGGATCACCAGTGCGCTGGTCACCACGGTGCGGGTGGTGGCGCGCGAGACACCCTCGGCGGTCGGAGTCGCGTCATAGCCTTCGAACACCGCGATCAGGCTGACCGCAAGGCCGAAGAAGGCACTCTTGATCACGCCATTGAGCACATCCGAGCGAAAATCGACTGCGCTTTGCATCTGCGACCAGAAGCTGCCGGCATCGAGCCCCAGGAGCTGCACCCCGATCAGATAGCCGCCGAATATCCCCATCGCGCTGAACAGCGCCGCCAGCAGCGGCATCGAGATCACCCCGCCCCAGAATCGGGGTGCAACCACCCGGGCGAGCGGGTTGACCGCCATCATCTCCATCGCCGCCAGCTGCTCGGTCGTTTTCATCAGCCCGATCTCGGCAGTGATGGCACTGCCGGCACGGCTGGCGAACAGCAACGCGGCAACCACCGGGCCCAGTTCACGCACCAGCGACAGGGCCACCAGGATGCCCAGCGACGAGGAGGCGCCGAAGCGCACCAGCGTGTCGTAGCCCTGCAGTGCCAGCACCATGCCGACGAACAGGCCGGAGACGACGATGATCAGCACCGACAGCACGCCGGCAAACCAGATCTCGCGCAGGATCAGGCCAAAGCGCAGCCAGGCGGCCGGCGAATGCCGCAGCAATGCAATGAAGAAGCGGCAGGCAAATCCCAGCTTGATCAGCATGTCGGTCAACGGCGCGCCGATCCGCCGCACCCCGTTGGCCAGGACCTGCAGATAGTCAGCCATGCGCCGCCCCCAGCCCCAACTGCTCGGCATAGGGCGGGGCCGGCTTGTGGAACGCCACCGGACCATCCTTGTGACCATTGATGAACTGACGAACGAAGGGATGATCGGAGGCACGCACTTCGTCGGGCGAACCCTCAGCGATCACGCGGCCGTCGGCCAGGAAATAGACACGGTCGACGATGGCGAGCGATTCGGCGACGTCATGCGTGACCACGATCGAGGCCGCGCCCAATGCATCGTTCAGCTCGCGGATCAGCGAACCGATGGTGGTCAGGGAGATCGGATCCAATCCGGTAAACGGTTCGTCGTACAGCATCAGCAAGGGATCGAGCGCGATCGCCCGGGCGAGCGCCACGCGCCGCGCCATGCCGCCGGACAACTCGGCCGGCATCAGCGTCGCCGCCCCGCGCAACCCCACCGCCTGCAGCTTCATCAACACCAGATCACGGATCAGCACCTCAGGCAGATCGGTACGCTCGCGCAAAGGGAAGGCGACGTTGTCGAACACGGACAGATCGGTGAACAGCGCACCGAACTGGAACAGCATGCCCATTTTCTTACGCCGCTCGTACAAGGCGCGCTCATCCAGTCCGTCCAGCACCTCACCGTCGAACTCAACGCCGCCGGCTCCGGCCCGCAACTGACCACCGATCAGGCGCAGCAGCGTGGTCTTACCCGAGCCCGAGCCCCCCATGATGGCAACCACCTGCCCTGGCATCACCGTCAGCGAAACCTCGCGCAACACCACGGCTTCGCCATAGGCGAAATGGACGCGATCGAAGCGGACCAAGGGTTTAGCCATCTTTAGACTGGGGAGTACAAACCGGCATTTTAGGAGTTTGGCGGCCCGCTCGCTAGTGCAACGCAGCACAAATCCATGCAGGACAAGCAGAGGCAATGTCTGCCGTTCGTCAACTCCCCCACACAAAACATGACAAATGACTATACCAACCAAATCACAAACTTACTCATGACAAAATTTTATTTAACAATATGCGCAAGAATACATTTTTCAAAACCGGGCGCGCTGCTGGTTGGCGATATTGGCCTGGAGAGGCTCCCCAAACCAGGCTGATGGTACTGGGCGCGTTGCTGCTGGCAGGGTGCGGTACCCCTGCCAGCCCCGAAGCCAGCGCCGTACGGCATATCGTCGCCGCACCGCCCGGCATGACCACCGCGATCCCCAAGCCGCTGCAGGCCTTACCGCCACTGGCACAGCCGACACCAGCGCCCCCTTCGGCCCGCTATACCGTTCTTGCCGAGCGCCTTCCCGTCAACACGCTGCTGTTCGCCCTGGCGCGTGACGCCAAAGTCAATCTGGATGTGCATCCCCAATTGACCGGGCCGGTGACGTTGAGTGCGATCGACCAGACGCTGCCGCAGATTCTAGAAAGGATTTCACAGCAAGTGGCACTGCGCTGGTCACTTGAGCAGGGGGTGCTGAGTGTGATTCCTGACACCGCCTATCCCAGGATCTACCGCCTCGACTACCTCAATCTGAGCCGCGATATGAAATCCAGCGCCACGCTGGCCAACTCGGTCGCCGGCACCGGCAGTGCCCGCCGACAGGCCGGCAGCCAGCCGGGCAGCGGCAATGCATCGAGTGCACGGCTGGACAGCATCAGCGAGCATCGTTTCTGGCAGCGGCTGCACGCCAACTTGCAAGCCCTGGCCGATGCAGTGCCGACGGCAGCGGCGCCGGCTGCCAATGCCGCATCCACCCCCGACACCCGGCATGGCACCGCACTGGGCGGCAACTGGGTCGTCATCCACCCGGAAACCGGCACCATCACCGTGCGTGCGTCGGAACGGGTGCAACGGCGCGTGGCGGACTACCTCGCCGCGATCCAGGCGGGTGCGCAGCGGCAGGTGATGATCGAGGCCACCATCGTCGAGGTGACGCTATCGGATGCCTATCAGGCCGGCGTCGACTGGAGCCGGTTGGCCAGTGGTGCCGCAGGTCTGAGCTTCAGTACCGCCTTCACCGGGCAGAACCTCGCCCAGCCGCCGTTGAGCGTGCTGAGCTACACCGACATCGACGGCCTGTTGGGCGGCACCTTCAGCCTGACGGTGCGACTCCTGGAACAGTTCGGCCGCACCCGGGTGCTCTCCAGCCCACGGGTGATGGCGCTCAACAACCAGGCCGCATTGATGAAGGTGGTGGAAGAACAGGTCTATTTCACGCTCGAGATCAATGAGGACAAGAACAGCGAGGGTGACATCACCAATCGCAGCTACGCCAGTACGCTGCACACGGTGCCGGTGGGGCTGGTACTGCAGGTGATCCCGCAGATCTCGGCCGCCGGCGACATCCTGCTGAACGTGCGGCCCACCATCACCAATATCAGCGGCTATGTCGAAGACCCAGCCGTCTCCATCGTCGCCGCGGTGGACAAGCTGCCGGTGAAGAGCCTGGTACCGGTGCTGCAGGTGCGCGAGTTCGATTCCACGCTGCGCGTGGGCAATGGCCAGACCACGGTCCTCGGTGGGCTGATCCAGGACAGTCTGGACACGCGCCGCAGCGGGCTGCCAGGTGTTTCGCGCTGGCCTGGCGCCGGGGAACTGTTTGGCTATCGCGATGGCAAGGCCAGCAAGATCGAACTGGTGGTCTTCCTGCGTCCAAGGCTGGTCCATACCGCCGATGTGGCCGCAGGTGACCTTGCCGCCTACCGGGGCCTGCTGCCGTCCTCCGACTTTTTCGCCACGCCATCACATGGGGCAGCACGGGAGGATCGCCCATGAAAGGCGTTGCGATGCTGGGGCGGTATCTCGGCTTGAAAACGGCTCGCCGGCCCGCATCGGGGCCCAGCCTGGCAGCAGCGCCGATGCGCTTGGTGCACTCATTCGGGGGTGCGCTCTGCGGGCTGGTGGCCGGTCTGCTCGGCGGCGCCTACCTCGCCGGGTGGCTTGCCACCCCGCAATATGCCGTGGGCGTCGGTACGCCGATCAGACCGGAGGCTGAAGCGGTTGTCGCAGCCGCAAGCGCTCCGGCATCCGCTGCCGGGCTGCAGGCAAGCTCCATGCACGCAAGCTCCATTCATGCAATGGACGACACGCCGGTACCACAGGCGGCCTTTGCAGCTGCCGGGGCACCGGTGCCGCAAGCAGTGCGTGCGAGTGGCGCCGCCCTCATCACCGTATCGCGTAGTGCCGAACGCCCCGCACTCTCCCCGAGCCTGGCGGCAGCCTGGCAAGCCTATCGCG
The DNA here is from genome assembly GCF_025642115.1 of Chitiniphilus purpureus. Classification (GTDB taxonomy): domain Bacteria; phylum Pseudomonadota; class Gammaproteobacteria; order Burkholderiales; family Chitinibacteraceae; genus Chitiniphilus; species Chitiniphilus purpureus. The sequence goes on from NZ_CP106753.1 coordinate 3,970,012, forward strand.
AGGGCGAGCTGGCGCAGGCCGGACAACACTATCAGCAAGCGCTTGCCGAAGACCCCCACAACCGCGATGCGCTGCTGGGCCTTGCCCACTTGGCACAGGCTGGCGGTGACATGCAAGGCGCCGTGCTGTTCTACCAGCGCCTGCTGGCGCTCAATGCGGGCGATGCACACGCCCTGGCCGGACTTGCGCAGTTGCTACCGGCCGCCGACGCGCAATGGGGGGCACTGCAGCAGCAGGCCCGGCGCAATCCCGCTGTTGCGTTTGCGCTGGGCAACCGGCTCGCCGCCGATCAACGCTGGTCCCAGGCAGCTGCCCACTATGCGACGGCACTGCACCAGGATGCCGAACAGCCCGACTACGCCTACAACTTGGCTGTCAGCCTGGACATGCAGCAGCAACCTGCCGCAGCCGCACAGTACTACCGGCAGGCATTGCATCTGGCCGGACAACATCCTGCCCGGTTCGACATCGCAACGGTGCGGTCCCGGTTGCTCGCCATCGAGGCCGCGCCATGAACAGCACTCTGGACATGTCGCTCGGTCAGGCACTGCTGCAACGGGGTTGCCTCAGCGCCGATCAGTTGCGGATCGCGCAGCAGGAACAGCGCCGGCTCGGCGGACGGTTGGCCGAGCGGCTGGCGACGCTGGGATTCGTCTCCGAGGCGCTGCTGCGTGATGCACTGGCCGAACGGCTGGGCGAACAAAGCGTGGCGCTTGCCGATGCGTATGCCGATCCCGCCGCGCTGGCGCTCCTTCCCAAGTCGCTCGCCCGTCAGCACCAGGTGCTGCCGCTCGCCTGGGACCAGGACAACTGCATCCTCACCCTGGCAATGGCCAATCCGGCCGATCTGTTGGCACTCGACCAGCTCCGACGGGCGCTGCCGCCGTGCCGGATCGCCACCCGGGTCGCAAGTGCCGCTGACGTGCAGCAAGCGATCGACCGCTGCTACGGCATCGACCTTTCGATCGACGGCATCCTTGAAGCGCTTGAGACCGGCGCCACGCAACCGGGCGATGGCGACGCAGGCAGCTACGGCGAACCGGTGGTCAGACTGATCGACGCCTTGCTCGGCGATGCGGTGGCACGCGGTGCGTCCGACCTGCATTTCGAACCCGAAGCGGGTTTCGTCCGCATCCGCTACCGGATCGACGGCGTGCTGCGGCAGGTCCGCGCGCTGCACCAGGCGCACTGGCCGGCGATGTCGGTCCGGCTCAAGGTGATGGCCGGCATGGACATCGCCGAAACCCGCGCACCGCAGGACGGGCGGCTCTCACGCTCGTTCGCAGGCCGGCATATCGATTTCCGGGCCGCGATCCAGCCCACCACCTGGGGCGAGAACCTGGTGCTGCGGATACTGGACCGGCACAGCACGCTGCTGCCGCTGGCGCAGCTTGGCTTTTCCAGCAGCAATCTCGCCGCGCTGCGCCGGTTGATCGCCCGGCCCGAGGGCCTGATCCTCGTCACCGGCCCGACCGGATCCGGCAAGACCACCACGCTGTATTCGATCCTGGGCGAACTCGATCGCGAAGCACTCAACATCATGACGCTGGAAGACCCGGTCGAGTATCCGCTGCCGCATATCCGGCAGACCTCGATCAACGAAGTGGCCAAGCTCGATTTCGCCAGCGGCATCCGCTCGCTGTTGCGCCAGGACCCGGACGTGATCCTGGTCGGCGAGATCCGTGACCGCGACACCGCCGAGATGGCGCTGCGCGCCGCCATGACCGGTCACCAGGTCTACGCCACGCTGCATGCCAATGGCGCACTCGGCGCCCTGCCGCGGCTGTTCGAGCTGGGCGTGCCGCCCGAGCTGCTGGCCGGCAACCTGCTCGGCATCGTGGCGCAGCGGCTGGTGCGGCGCCACTGCCCCGCCTGTCACGGCAGGGTGCCCGGCGACACGCCAGCGGCACCGTATGGCGATTGCCGATGCTGTGCAGGCTCTGGCTACCGTGGCCGCACCGTGATCGCCGAAGTGCTCAGCCTGGACGCCGCGTTCGACGAATTGCTGGCCCGGCGTGCCTCACCCTGCGCACTGCTGGAAGCAGCCCGGCAACGCGGCTTTGCCACCCTGCACGAAGACGCGCGCCGCCTGATCCATGACGGTGTGACCAGCAGCACCGAGATCGCACGCGTGATCGGCCCGGATTGGAGCGAATCATGAAGCGCTTCCGCTTTCGCGCAGTCGACGCGCAAGGCCGGCTCCACCATGGGTTGATGCGGGCTGCGCATTGCGGCGAGCTGGAAGCCGCGCTGGCGCGCGAGGGATTGCTGCTGATCCGCGCGCGGCGGGTCTGGTATGCGCCCTTGTCGTGGCGCAGGGCCGCACGGCGCGGCCTGGCCGCGCTGACCTTCCAGCTGGAGCAGCTGCTACGGGCTGGGATGCCGCTGTTGCAGGCACTGCACGCGCTGCGCGGGATGCAGGACGGCCCCCTGGCACAGGTGCTGACACAGCTGATCCAGGCACTGGAAGGCGGCAGGACATTCTCCGATGCCCTGGCCGGGGCGTCGGACGTGTTCGATCCGATCTATGTGGCATTGATCCGTGCCGGCGAAGCCGGTGGCAGGCTGCCGGAGACGTTGGCCGCACTCAGCGAGGCGCTGCGCTGGCAGGACGAGATGGCCGCCGAGACCCGCCGGCTGCTGGGCTATCCCTTGTTCGTGGCGACGCTGCTTGTCGCCGTGGCCGCTTTCCTGGTGCTCTGGCTGATTCCACAGCTGGAGGACTTCCTGCGGGCGCTGGGCCAGGCGCTGCCGCTTTCCACACGGTTGCTGCTCGGCCTGGCCCGGACACTGGAGTCGTCTGGTGCGGCGCTGCTGGCCACGCTCGTCGCCACCGTCGCCGCGCTCCGCTGGCTGCGGGGACGGCTGCCCGCCCTGCGCCTTGCCTGCGACGCGCTGTGCCTGCGGCTGCCCTTGCTCGGCCCGGTGGCGCACGGCATCGAGCTTGCACGTTTCACCCGCTGCCTGGCCGCGCTGTACGCCGCGGGCGTTCCGCTGCTGCCGGCGCTCGACCTGACCCGCGCGGTCGCCGCCAATGCGGTACTCGCGCTGGCACTGGAGCGGATCCGTCACGACATCGGGCAAGGGCGCAGTCTGAGCGCAAGCTTCGCCAGCGAAAAGGCATTCCCGCCGCTGCTGGTCAGCATGCTGCGCACCGGCGAGCAGACCGGGGCGCTGGACGATGCGCTGGTCGGTGCAGGCTACTTCTACCAGCGCGATGTGCGCCGCGGCGTGGCCCGCTTGCAGGCCATGATCGAACCGCTGTCGACCGTGGCACTGGGCCTGGTGCTGTTGTGGCTGATGAGCGCCGTGCTCGGGCCGGTGTTCGATTCGCTGGGCAGGCTGCGATGAGCCTGTCCACGCTGCTGCTGATGGATGACCACAGCATCACCTTGCTGCAATGGGTCAACGGTGCGTGGCACGACAGGCGCTTTGCCACCGACGCCGACGCGCTCGACAGCCTCATCACGACGCTGGTGTGCCATCGGTGGGATGTCGGCGTGTTGGTCGACCTGGACTGCGAATCAGTGGTGCATGAGCCCTTGCCACGCCTGTCATGGCTGGACCGGCGCGCGCTGTGCCGGCGCAAGGCAGCGCAGCACTGGCCGCAGACGGCGCACCGGCACATCGGTCCCTGCCGTCTCCATGCCGGACGGCACGTTGCGCTGCTGAGTGCGCTGATCCAGCCGGCACCACTCGATGCACTGCTCGACCGGCTCACCACGGCCGGCATCGCGATCAGCGGCGTCTGGTCCCTGCCATTGCTGATCAGTGCGCTGGTCACGGGCTGCCCCGCACATAGTCTGCTGTTCTGTGTGGGGCAGGACGGCAGGTTGCGGCAAAGCCATCTGGTCCACGGACAACTGCAGTTCTCCCGAAGGCTGCAGCGGGAGACCAGGCCGCCAGCCGATACAGCCGATGCGCTCGCCGCGGTGCTCGATGAGGAGACGCGGCTCGCGCAGCGGCATCTGGCCGGCACGGCGCAGTTGCCGTCCCGCGAAGCGCTGACCGTCGTGATACTGGGTACGGGCGAGGCAATGCCTGCCACGGCCGGTGCACTCAACCGCCACTGGGCATCCGACGGTGCACTGCATGCCGTTGCGCTGTCGCTGCCGGTCGGCGATGTGGCCGCCGCTGTGGCCGACCGGCTCCGGTTGCGCCCCCCGCCCAGCCACTACGGCACATCCCGGCAACTGCGGCGGGGCATGCTGCGCCGGCGTATCGCCACCATCAGGCTGATTGCCGCCTCCTTGCTGCTGGCCGCATCGCTGCAGGCCTGGCATCTGCAGCGCGCCGGCGCTGCACTGGCGCACGCAGCGGCCGGTCTTTCGGTCACCGTCGGGGATGTCAGGCGGCAAACCGCAGCGCTGCAACAGGGATTGCCGATTGGCCAGCCCGTGGCTGCATCGCAGCTGGCAGCGATCCGTACGCTGGACGCGCGCTACCTTGCACCCTGGCCCCGGCAACTGGCGGACATGCAGCGCTTGAGTCAGGCATTGCTGCGCTACCCGGCGCTGCAGATCGAACGCTATGGCTGGGAACACCAACTGCCTGCCGCAGCAGGCGAGCCACACCTGGTGCGCTGGACGTTGACCGGCACCGACCCGCAAGCGGCAAGTGGCGGCATCACGCTGGAGCACCTGGCGGACGAACTGGCACGCTGGCCGGGCGCCGCGCCGGGCATAACGCTGCAGCGCACCGGACAGGGCACGTTCACGCTGCACTGGACGACCCGGCCGGAGCAAGCGCGATGACACGCCACAGGGACGCGCTCACCTGCCTTGCCAGCGCACTCTACCTGCTGGCAGCCGTCGCGGTGTCCTGCTGGGCGCAGGCACACTACCGCCAGCAGCTTGCGCACTATGCACAGGCCCACCACGCCGCCGAATCCGCAGTGCAACAGCGGGACTTGCTGCACCAGGCGCAGACGACGTTGGCGACGTACGGCCCCCGGTTGCACAACCTGCGCGTCCAGGGCGTGTTCGATGCCGACCCGCCTGCCGCCCGGCAGGCCGCACTGTTGCAGCTGGGCAGATCGCTGCCAGCGCTGTCGCTGCACCAGCGGCTCGGCCCCCGGGCACCGCTGCCCTCTGCCGCCCCGGTTGGTGGTTTGCAACTCCATGCCGCGCCACTGACCCTGTCGTTCCGGCCACGGCACGAACCCGACTTCGCCCAAGTGCTGGAGCGCGTGCGGAACCTGCCGGGCTGGCAGGCCGAAACACGGTGCGAGTTGTCCCGCCCGGCCGCCCCCGGACCGTTGCACGCGGTCTGCAGCTGGTACTGGCTCGACCTCGCCCCTGCCAAGGAACCCACGTCATGACCCGCCACCTGCTGCTGCTATTGCTCAGTCCGGCCTGCTGCGCCGCCGACGGTTGGGGCCGGTTGTTCTACACCCCGCAGGAACGGGTCACGCTGGAACGGCCCGCAGTACCGCAGATGCAGGCGCAGTCCCGGCGCCTGGATGGCGAGGTGCGCCATGGCACGCGTCTGGTGCGTTTCGTCGATGGCCGGCCGGTGGGGTATGCGATGCCGTCGCAGATACGCGTCGGCGAACGATGGGCGGCACCGCAAGAGCCCGCTCGATGAGGCGCAGCCACCGGGGCGCCGCATTGCTGGCATTGCTGGCGCTGCTGATACTGGCCGGCACCGGCTGGTGGCTGGTCGCCCCTGCAGGGCAGCAGGTGGGTGCAGCAGCCCACGATGCCGCGGTGCTCGCCCAGGCCAAGGCGGCGTTGTTGGCCTGGAGCGCGTTGCATTGTCCAGCCGCCGCGACGGCGGGCGAAGCGTTGCGGGTACGCAGCGGCGAATTGCCCGTACCCGACCGGGATGCGCCGGGCGACGACGGCTTCGGCACCCAGGATGCGACCAGTCCCTCACTCGGGCGGCTGCCCTGGAAAACACTGGGGCTGCCGCCGCTGCGCGATGCCAGCGGCGAATACCTGTGGTATGCGCTCGCCGACCGCTACCGCGACAGCGGCACCGGTGCGCTGCCCCCGGTGTGCGACGAATCGCTGCCGCTCGCCGATCCGCATGGCCGTCCGATCGCGCCGTCACCGGGCGACTGCATCGTTGCAGTGGTGATGGCACCAGGCGCGCCGCTCCCCACCCAGTTGCGCAACGACACGCAGTCGGCGGCGCAATACCTGGAGCGGGACACGGTGGACGGCATCGTGTTCGACAATACCCGGCGGGGTGGACCCTTTCTGCAAGGCCCTCGCTGGCGCGGTGGACAACCGGTGCTCAACGACCGCATCGCCTGGATCAGCTGGCACGAGATCCGTCGTTCGGCTGCCGCGCTGCCATGCCGGGCAGGGCACTAGCCATGGCCCGCCGCATCCGTCCGCGGCCGCGTCAGCGCGGCACCTCGCTGGTGGAGCTGGCCGTGGTACTGCTGGTGATCGGCATCCTGCTCGGCGGCGCATTGGGACCGCTGCAGGCGCAGTGGCAGGCCATGCACGAACGGGAAACGCGCGTGTATCTGGACGCGGCCCGCGCCGCACTGCTCGGATTTCTGCTGCAGCACGGCCGCCTGCCCTGCCCGGCGCCAGCCGGAGCAACCGGCCCTGAAGCAGGTCATGAAGCGATCAGCGGTATGCATTGCCGCCATCCGGACGGGGCGTTGCCATGGCAGGCGCTCTCGCTGCCACGGCACGATGGCTGGGGGCGCCCGTTGCGCTATGCCGTCACACCCGGTTTTGCCGATCACGATTCCGCGACACCCGCCAACCTCCCGGGCTGCACCGTCGCCGGCCCCGGCGCGCGGGCGAGTTTCTCCTGGTGCACCACCGGGGCCCTCACGGTGCATGAAGCCGGCAGTGGCGCCGTGCTCGCGCCGAACGTCGCTGCGGTGCTGCTCTCGCATGGTGCCAATGGGGTGGTCGAAGACGCGGCCGGCGAGGCGGAAAACAACGACGGCGACACGCTTTTCGCCGCCGGGCCGCACGGCAGCGATGGCTTTGACGACCTGGTGAGCTGGCTGTCGCCCTACGCGCTGCATGAAGCACTGCTGCGGGCCGGCCGCCTGCCCTGACTTCCAACCCGCCCACCCAACCATGGAGTACACGCGATGTTTCTGCGATATACACGCCAGCAGGGTTTCACCCTGGTCGAACTTGCAACGGTCCTGGTCATCATCGGCCTGATCCTGGGTCTGGCCTTCAAGGGCAAGGACCTGGTCGACGGCGCCAAGGTCAAGAGTGCGCAGGCGGGCGCCAACAAGGTGCTGGCCGCGATGAATATCTACGCCGAGCGCTACGGCCGCTATCCGGGCGATGGCTGCAGCGCGGCCGAACCGCCCGGCGCAACCACGCCGGCCAACTGCAACGAGGCGCCCAATGGCAGCTACACCGCTGCCGAGGCCGCGCTGTTCATGCCGCTTCTGACCAACACACGCATCCTGTCGCACGCCGATGCCCGCACGCCGTTCGGCGCCAACTGGCAGGCCGGCGTAGGGCAGGCGGGCACGCAGACCCAGGCCAACGCGCTCTACCTCACCGCCGGCGCCGCCGCGCAGGTCGACCTGCGCTACGTCTGCGCAATGGACATGCAATACGACGATGGCGATCCGGCAGCCGGTAACATCCGCAGCGATGCCGGCAGCGGCGACGGGCCGGACCAGTACCGGGCCGGCGACGACTGCTGGAGCAACAAGACCAGTATGCAAAGCCTCAACATCCGGCTGCTGCCTTAGGGTGAATCGATCTTCCGGACATCCGAGGCATGGATCTGTGGGCCGGAGGGCTGCGCGAAACGCGGTGCAGCGAAGCGCCCCGCTTGCTGGAATCCGATGCGGCGGTCCGACTGGATACGCGGCGGCATGCGCCAGCGGTGACCACCGATGGATCGAGGACCCCGGCGGATCGCACACCTCCTGTTCACACCGGTCGGACCCTGGCCTCGCCGCGTCGACTGGCAAGGCATGTCGCGACCAGCGAGCAGCAGGCACCCTTGAGGGCTTCGCGCCGCGGATTGCGCTCAGGCGCTGCGATCGCTGCCAGCCAGCACCTCGCGCAGCAGCGGCACCGTGACCGGCCGCTGCCGCGACAATGCGTAGACATTGGCCCGCGCAAGCAATGCATTGAGTGTGGGCAGGTCGCGCGCGGCGTGGCGCAGCAGGTAGTCGGCGGCCTCATCGGCCAATTCGAACCCCAGCGACAGTGCGCGCCGGCGCAGGGCTGCGGCCTTGTCGGCATCGGACAGCGGCCGGAGCTGATACACCAGCCCCCAGCCCAGCCGGGTGGCCAGGTCATCGCGCAGCGGCAGCAGCATCGGCGGCAAGGCACCGGCGGCAAGCAGGCGCCCGCCACCCTCGCGCAGCGTGTTGTAGTGATCGAACAGGCGTATCTGCTGTGGGCCGGTCAGCTTGCCCACGTCGTCGACAATCAGCATGCCATCGGGTGCCAGGACATCGGGCAGCGGCTCCGGCGCCTGGATCACGCAGCCTGGACCACGCGCGGCCGCTGCGGCCAGCAGATAGGATTTGCCGACGCCGGGCTCGCCCCACAGATAGAGAAAACGGGGTTCGGGCGCCCCGGCCGCCCACTCGGCCAACATGAACAGCGGCTCGGCGTTGTCGCCGCGCACGAAACCCTCGAACGATGGCGGCGCAGGCAGCTGCAGATCGAGCACCAGCTGCTGCATCAGCGCATCCACCTTGCGCCATGGCCCGTCGGCATGCCGATGCCCCGACCACAGGCGGGCCGGTCGGGACGGGCAGACCGTGCACGACGGGTGATCAGGCGTTTCATCGAGGGATCGGGTAAACTACTGCGTTTTCAGTGAATTGCGGCGGCCATTCTAGCGGCAAAGCAGCCGCGCCGGCCACGCCCGTTCCGCATCATCCTCACGAGGCCTTCATGACCCCCTCCAGCCTGAGCTACCGTGATGCCGGCGTCGACATCGACGCGGGCGATCAACTCGTCGAAAACATCAAGCCGTTCGCCAAGCGGACGATGCGGCCGGAAGTGCTCTCCGGCATCGGCGGTTTCGGCGGCCTGATCGAGATCTCGAAGAAGTTCAAGGAGCCGGTGCTGGTCTCGGGCACCGACGGGGTGGGTACCAAGCTCAAGCTCGCTTTCGAATTGAACCGCCACGACACGGTCGGCCAGGATCTGGTGGCAATGAGCGTCAACGATATCCTGGTCCAGGGGGCCGAGCCGCTGTTTTTCCTCGACTACTTCGCCTGCGGCAAGCTGGACGTGAATACCGCCACCGAGGTGATCCGTGGCATTGCACTGGGCTGTGAACTGGCCGGCTGCGCACTGATCGGTGGCGAGACTGCCGAGATGCCGGGCATGTACCCGGTGGGCGAATACGATCTGGCCGGCTTTGCCGTGGGGGTGGTCGAGAAATCGCAGGTCATCACCGGCCGCACCATCACGCCGGGCGACGCAGTGCTGGGCCTTGCGTCCAGCGGCGCGCACTCGAACGGCTACAGCCTGATCCGCAAGATCCTGCATCTCACCGAGGCCGACTATGCTGCTGGCTTCGATGCGGGCCGCTCGCTGGCCGACGTGGTGATGGCGCCGACCCGGATCTACGTGAAGCCGTTGCTGAAGCTGATGGCGCAACTGCCGGTCAAGGGCATGGCCCACATCACCGGCGGCGGCATCACCGAGAATGTGCCGCGTGTGCTGCCGGACAACGTGGTGGCACAGATCGATGCCGGCAGCTGGGCGTTCCCCAAGCTGTTCCAATGGCTGCAGAAGGAAGGCAACGTGGCCACCGCCGAGATGTACCGCACCTTCAACTGCGGTGTTGGCATGGTGGTGATCGTCGCGGCCGAGCAGGCCGAACAGGCCGCCGCGTTGCTGGCCGCCGAGGGCGAGACCGTCTACCGCCTGGGCGTGGTGCGCGAGCGCGTCGGCGATGAACATCAGACGCAGATTGCCTGAAGCGCCTGCGCTTCAGGCGGTGAGGTGTGAGGAGAGCGGCGTGCGGGGTAAAACCACCGCACCGGCTTGGCAAGACCAGCGGCGAAGCCTCAGCCACCCTTTTGCGCACCTCACTCCTCACCTCTTTCCCCTCACTTTCCCATGACCAACATCGTCATCCTGATCTCCGGCCGTGGCAGCAATATGCAAGCCATCGTCAATGCCGCGATTCCTGAAGTGCGCGTTGCCGCCGTGATCGCCAACCGTGCCGACGCGGCCGGGCTGGCCTGGGCGGCGGCACGCGGCATTCCCACCGCCGTGCTCGACCACAAGGCCTTCGCCGGCCGCGAAGCGTTCGACGCCGCGCTGGCCGGGCTGATCGACGGCTACATGCCCGATCTCGTGGTGCTGGCCGGATTCATGCGCATCCTCACCCCCGGCTTCGTCAACCGCTACGCCGGACGGCTGATCAACATCCACCCCTCGCTGCTGCCCGCGTTCACCGGGCTGCACACCCATGAGCGGGCGCTGGCCGAAGGCGTGAAGTTCGCCGGCTGCACGGTGCATTTCGTGACCGCCGAGCTCGATCACGGGCCGATCATCGCGCAGGCGGTGGTGCCGGTGGCGGACGACGATACGCCCGAGACCCTGGCGGCGCGGGTGCTGGTCGAGGAGCATCGGCTCTACCCCGAGGCGGTACGCCTGTTCGCGCAGCGGCGCCTTGTCATCGAAGCCGGCCGCGTCCGCGTGGCGGGCGCAGCCGAACAGGGAGCATGAGTCGCTGGCGGGCCCGACTGCGCGTACGCCGCTGGTTGCTGGTGGCGTTCGTGCTGTCGCTGCTGCTGCACCTGTTCGGCATCCTGGGCGATACGCTCTATCTGCTGGCCGACAGCAGCGCCGTCAAGGGTGAGGCAACACCGCTGCGCAAGCCCACGCAGCAGCTGGCCGACACCTCGTTCGACAACCTGCTGCTGCCCCCCGAACTGCAAGGCGTGACCCCGGCCGGGGAACTGAGCATCGCGTTGGGCATGCCGCCACCCCGATCGACGCGTCGCGCCCCCACTCCCTCGCCAACGTCGGCACCGCCCGCTGCCACGCCCGCACCATCGCCCGTACCGGTGCACGCCCCGACACCGACCCCGCACGCCATGCCGGTGGCCCCGACGCCGCTGCCCGCCGCCAACCTGTCGGCCTCGCAGCCGCCCATGACGACGGCAGCCTCCGCCCCCACGCCCGTCCCGGCCTCACCTGCCGCGGCCAGCCCCGCTCCGACACCGGCGGGCGCTCCAGCCCAGAGCCTGGGCAGATCGTTTCCACGCCACGCCCAGATCGTCTACCTGTATGGCCCCATTCCGGCAAAGCTGACCTGGCGGGTCGAGCGCGGACGCTACGAGGTCAAGTTGCAAGGCTCGCTGCTGGGCCGCAAACGCGAGCTGCACAGCGTGGGACTGGTCACCCGCGACGGGGTGCGCCCGGAACGCTACAGCGAATACCGTGATGACGCGTTGCGCAGCGAAACGGTCTTCGACTGGCAGGCCCTCAGCGCCACCATCAATGACAACGGCAATGTGAAGACGGCACCGCTCAAGCCAGGCGACCAGGACGTGTTCTCCGCCGCGTTCCAGCTTGCCCTGCAGGGCAACCGCCTCGACCGGCCGACCTTCTCGCTGTTCACCGGGCGCAAGCACTATCCGGACGTCCGGTTCTCGATCCGCGGGCAGAGCACGCTGCGCCTGGGCGAGCAGCAGGTGGAGGTGCTGCTGCTGCGTGGCACCTACGAGGACCGTGTCTTCGATTTCTGGCTCGCACCGCAATGGCACAACATGCCGGTGCGCATGCAGGCCACCCTGGGCAAGGACGGCGGCAGCTACGACATCTGGGCCAGCAGCATCGAGCTGGAAGGCAAGCCGGTACTGCGCCCCGGACCGATGCCGCATGAGCGCAACCCCCATCAATCACGATGAGCACCATGATCAACACCATCCAGTACCAAGCCATCCTTGATGCGCTCGAACAGATCCTGCCGTTCACCGCGCCGGCCGACGTGTGTCTGTCGCGCTTGTTCCGCGAGCAGAAGAGGCTGGGCGCGCGCGACCGCGCCGTCGTCGCCGAGACCGTGTTCGGGCTGTTGCGCCACCTGCCGCGGCTGGAATGGCTGGCCGGGCCGTACGCCGGCGCGCGGTTGTGGCTGCTGGCCTACCTGAGCGCGATCGAGAAGCGCAATCTCAAGGAACTTGCGGGCATCTTCAACGAAGAGCAGCTCGCGCTGGCCCGGCAATGGAAGGCCACCGACTGGAGCGTAGCCCCACTGCATGTGCGTGCCGGCCTGCCGGACTGGGTGGTGCAGGCGCTGCAGGGGCAGGGCCGCGACGAGGAAAGCATCCTGCGGCTGGGCAACGCCATGCTGGCGAGTGCGCCACTGGATCTGCGGGTGAACCTGCTCAAGGCCCGGCGCGATGCGGTGCTCGGCGCCTTGAACGACCCCGGTGCCGAGCTGAAGGCCGAGCCGACGCCCTATTCGCCGTGGGGGGTGCGCATGGCAGGCAAGCCCGCGCTCAATCGCCATCCCTTGTTCCTGGACGGCAGCATCGAAGTCCAGGACGAGGGCAGCCAGCTGTTGGCGCTGCTCACCGGCGCGCGGCGCGGCCAGATGGTGGCGGACTTCTGCGCCGGCGCCGGCGGCAAGACACTGGCCATCGGCGCAATGATGCAGAACACCGGCCGGCTCTACGCCTTCGATATTTCGGAGAAGCGCCTGGCCAACCTCAAGCCGCGCCTGGCCCGCTCCGGTCTGTCCAATGTCCAGCCGCAGTTGCTGGCAAGCGAGCACGATCAGAAGGTGAAGCGGCTTGCCGGCAAGATGGACGCGGTGCTGGTCGATGCACCGTGTTCGGGCCTCGGCACGCTGCGCCGCAACCCGGACCTGAAGTATCGGCAATCGGCACAGAGCGTGGCAGAGCTCAATGCCAAGCAGGCCAGCATCCTCGCCTCGGCGGCGCGGCTCGTCAAAAGCGGTGGACGGCTCGTCTACGCCACCTGCAGCATCCTGCAGAGCGAAAACCAGGCCATCGTCGAAGCGCTGCTCGCCACGCAGCCCGAATTCACACTGCTCGATGTGCGCACGCTGCTGGCAGAGGAAAGGGTCGCACTCGACCTGGACGGCCCGCTGCTGCAGCTCACCCCCGAGCAACACGGCACCGACGGCTTCTTCGCCGCGGTCCTGCAACGCAACTAGGGGCCAGGAGACTGCCCACCGGCGCGACGCGCCGAACCACAATGCGGCGTTGTGGGGCAGCCATTCAGCGCCGGCGTCGGCGTGCGCGACCAGAGCCAAACGCCGGGTGAGGCACCGCGGGCAGACGGCACCACGCAGCCGGGGAACGACAGCTGCACCCTCACCGGTCTGATGCCGGGCTACCAGCTCAGGCAACCGTGGCTGCCGCCAAACGTGAGCAACCTCTTTGACCGGCGCTATCTGACCCAAGGCAACGCCGCGACGCCTTTTGCGTGCTGGGCTACGGCCGCACGGTGCGCGGCTCGATCGGGTATTACTGGTAATCGCCGGCCGCACGCCGCGCCCGACAAAAAACCCGCTGTGACAGCGGGTTTTCTGCATGTGCTACTTGACGACCCGCAGCTGGGGCCGGCCGCCACCGGTGGGGCGCGGCGGCTCGTCGTCCGGGCCGTCGCCCGACTCCCCGTCGACCGTGGCAGGGGCATTGTCGGCCAGGTCCTCCGGCACCCCCTCGTATTCGAACCCCATGCCTTCGCCGTTCTCACGCGAAAAGATCGAGACCACGGCGCCGACCGGAATGACGATCTCACGCGATACACCGTTGAAGCGGGCCGAGAACGACACGTAGTCGTTGCCGAGCGTCAGGTTGCGGGTGGCGTTGTAGCTGATGTTGAGCACGATCTCGCCGTTCTTCACGTACTCCATCGGCACCTGCATCTTGCTGCGCACGGCGACGACCAGATACGGCGTGAAACCATGGTCGGAACACCATTCGTGGATGGCACGGATCAGGTAGGGCTTGGTCGAGACGGATGGCATTGCACGGTACTCCGTGGGGGTAGGTCCGGCGGGGGCCGCTCGCCAAGGCGAGGAAAGCCGGATCGAGGCCGGCACCGGGCCGCCGCGCTGCAGGCACGCGGGACGGGGGCGGGCAAGGCGCCCACCCACCCGGTTACTTGCGCATCGCCTTCTCGTTCGGCGTCAGCGAATCGATGAACGCCTGGCGGCTGAACAGGCGCTCGCCGTACTTCATCACCGATGCCAGTGCCTTGGTCACTTCGATGCCGTAGTGGTCAAAGCGCCACAAAAGCGGCGCAATGGCGACATCGAGCATCGAGAATTCCTCGCCCAGCATGTATTTCTGCTTGGCGAACAGCGGGGCGATCTGGGTCAGATTGTCGCGGATGGTGATACGGGCCGCTTCCAGCGTCTTCTTGGTGGCGGCGCTGTCTTCCAGCGTCTTGAGGTGGACGAACAGCTCGCGTTCGAAATTGAACAGCATCAGGCGCGCGCGGGCGCGTTGCACCGGATCGGCGGGCATCAGCTGCGGATGCGGGAAACGCTCGTCGATATATTCATTGATGATGTTCGATTCATACAGCTGCAGATCGCGTTCCACCAGTACCGGCACTTCGTTGTACGGGTTCATCACCGCCAAGTCTTCGGGCTTGCTGTGCACGTCGACATCGATGATTTCAAAGTCCATGCCTTTTTCGAACAGCACGATACGGCAACGGTGGCTGAACGGGCAGGACGTGCCGGAATACAATTTCATCATAAAGCGCGTTCTCCGAAATCGAAGGCGGGTATCTAGAGCCGGAGGATTCTACCAGCTCGCCCCCTGGCAAATCCACAAAATCGCTGCAAGCGTATGATTCTTAAATGAAATCCGGGGAATTTCGGCGCCCGGGCAACGCAGGACATTGCTGCGCGAAGCGTGCATGCGTTCGAAATGAACAATGCCAGTCAGCATGGCTGACTGGCATTGCGTTACCGCAGGCGCAGCGCAGACGATCAGTGCAAGTCGCGCCAGTATTCCTTCTTCAGGAAGTAACTGATCGGCACCAGTACGAACAACAGGAACAACAGCACCGCGTAGCCGATCTGCTCGCGGCTCACCCGCGCCGGTTCGCCCATGTAGACGAGATAGCTGACAAGGTCGGCCACGCGCGCGTCGTACTCGCTCTGGTCAGCCGTACCGTCGCCCTCCACCCGGGTCAGCAGCCCCGGCGTTGCGAGCCTGAGCGACTCGATATGCTGCTCGGCCTTGCCGTCGTGGTTCTTGACGGTCTTGTACACCGGCACCTGCTGCCCTTGCAGCTCCCACAGCACATGGGGCATGCCGACCTTGTCGAACACCAGGTTGTTCCACCCGGTGGGGCGCGACTCGTCGCGGTAGAAGGTACGCAGATAGGTGTACAGCCAGTCGGCGCCACGCGCCCGCGCAATCACCGACAGATCGGGGGGTGTTGCGCCGAACCAGACCTTGCCATCGGCAGCAGTCATCGCCACGCGCATCGGTTCGCCCACCTTTTCGGCGGTGAACATCAGATTGGCCTTGATCTGCTCTTCCGACAGCCCCAGATCGCGCAGCCGGTTGAAGCGCATCGATACGGCACCGTGACAGGAAAGGCAGTAGTTGACGAAGGTCTGCGCACCGCGCTGCAGCGCCTCCGGATCGCGCAGCTTGAGCGGCGCGCTATCCAGATGCACGCCGGCTTCGGATGCGCCGGCCATCAGGGGCGCCAGTGCAAGCGAGGCGGCGGCCAGCCATTTCTTGATATTGGATTTCATGGCACTCCCTTTCAGATCACCGCGGCAAACACCGCGGACAGCACGATGGTCAGCGTGAACAGGGCAAGGAAACGGACTTGTCGGTCGAGCGTGGACTCGGTCACGCGCTCCGGGACGGGTTTCACCGGATCCATGCGGCTGAACCAGGGCATGCCCAGGAAGAAGGCGAAGTAGATCAGCGACAGCAGTTGCGACACCACGGTGCGCACATCGGTAGGCGGCAGGGCGCCGAGAATCCCAAGGCCGATGAAGGCGATGATGAACAGCACCAACGCGGTCTTGAAGATCGGGCCACGATAGCGGATCGATCTGACCGGGCTGCGATCCAGCCACGGCAGGAAGGCGATCACCACCACCGCCGCACCCATCGCCAACACGCCCCACACCTGGGTTCCAAGGAACGAAGGCACCGCGCGCAGGATCGCGTAGAACGGCGTGAAATACCACACCGGCGCGATATGGGGCGGAGTCTTGAGCGGATCGGCCGGGATGAAGTTGTTGTCTTCGAGGAAGTAGCCGAACACGTTGGGGAAGAAGAACACCACCAGCGAGAACACCACCAGGAACACCGCGACACCGAGGATGTCCTTGACCGTGTAGTACGGGTGGAACGGGATGCCGTCGAGCGGGATGCCAGTCTTGGGGTCCTTGAGCTTCTTGATCTCGATGCCGTCCGGGTTGTTCGAACCGACCTCGTGCAGCGCCACGAGGTGGGCGACCACCAATGCCAGCAGCACCAGCGGCACGGCGATCACGTGCAGTGCGAAGAAGCGGTTGAGCGTGGCATCGGACACGACGAAGTCGCCGCGGATGAACACGGACAGGTCCGGACCGATCACCGGGATCGATGCGAACAGGTTCACGATCACCTGCGCACCCCAGAACGACATCTGGCCCCACGGCAGCAGAT
Source organism: Chitiniphilus purpureus (assembly GCF_025642115.1). Taxonomy (GTDB): domain Bacteria; phylum Pseudomonadota; class Gammaproteobacteria; order Burkholderiales; family Chitinibacteraceae; genus Chitiniphilus; species Chitiniphilus purpureus. The sequence goes on from NZ_CP106753.1 coordinate 3,986,603, forward strand.
AGCCCAGGAACGCTTCGGCCATCAGGATCAGAAACACCAGCGTGCCGAACACCCACACCAGTTCGCGCGGCTTCTGGTACGAGCCGTAGATCAGCCCGCGGAACATGTGCAGATAGACGACCACGAAGAACATCGAGGCGCCGGTGGAGTGCATGTAGCGGATGATCCAGCCGCCCGCCACGTCACGCATGATGTACTCGACCGAGGCGAACGCGACCGAGACGTTGGTGCCCGGGATCAGCGAGCCGTCCGGCTTGTAGTTCATCGTCAGGAAGATGCCGGTGACGATCTGGATCACCAGCACCAGCAGCGCCAGCGAGCCGAAGAAGTACCAGAAGTTGAAATTCTTCGGCGCGTAGTATTCGGAAACGTGCGCCTTCCAGGTGGCGGTCAGCGGAAAGCGGTCATCGACCCAATCGAGGACCCGTTGTCCGGTATTTTGTAATTTGCTCATGGTTCAGCCTCTTACTGGTCTTCGCCGATCAGCAGCATGGAATCGCCATCACCGAAGAACTTGTGCGGCGGGACGACAAGGTTGGTCGGCGCGGGCACGCCGGAGAACACCCGGCCGGCCAGATCGAACTTCGAGCCATGACAGGGGCAATAGAAGCCGCCCAGCCAGTCCGCGCCCAGATCGGCCGGCGCAAGCTCGGGGCGGAAGGTCGGCGAACAGCCCAGGTGGGTGCATACGCCCTCGGCCACCCAGATATCCGGCTTGCGTGAACGCGTGGGGTTCTTGCAGTAGTCGGGCTGCTGGTTGGCTTCCGAATTCGGGTCTGCGAGCTTGCCGTCGTTCTTGGCCAGATTGGCCAGCATCTCGGGCGTACGCTTGACCACCCACACCGGCTTGCCGCGCCACTCCACGTCGATCTTCTGACCCGGCTCAAGTTTGCTCAGGTCCACTTCAGCCGGCGCGCCGGCGGCCTTGGCCCGTTCCGAAGGAAAGAAACTCGCGATGAAGGGGGTCACAACCCCCGCTAAGGCCACGGCGCCTGCGCCGCTGGCCGCTACGACCAAGAACCGCCGTTTGCTGTTGTCAACCTGCTGGTCACTCATATCCAGTCCCTGAAGATGGAAGTTCCGGCTAAAACTGGCGAATTCTAACCGAGCCCGCGTACAACTGAAAACAGCATATGCGTCTGCCCGACCACAACCAGTCCGCCCGCCGCCCTGACGCCGATCAATCGCATGCTGTAAAAACGCGAGAAACTTACGCAACGGCTGAACACGCTGCGCAGTAGATTACGCCGGACGGTAGGGATATGCCGCCCGCTGGAAACGCCATAGCACAGCTGGCGGGCAGGGCATGCCGGATTGATGGAACAGGACGCCAGTCAGCGCCAAGCGGTAGCTTCCTGGCTGTAGCGTGCAAGTTCGGTATTTAGGCGATCGGCAACGGCACTGGTGATGTCGGCGACCTTTTCGCGGGAAGTCCCCGGATAGCTCACCTGGTAGACCCGGGCAGACAGCTTGAAGCCTTTCTTGACCGGGGCAAGCATGTAACGGATGCGTGCCTGGGTGGGACGCTTGGCCTTGACCACACCTGCAGCGAATTCGATGCGGTTCTTGTTGCGCGCCACCACCGTCATGCCGCGCGAGGTACGGTAGCTTTCGATATCGTCGAAAATGGCCTGCGCGGTGCGCCCTTCGATCACCACCGACGGGGCCTGCCTCATCCGCTTGAGCTCGATTTCCGGCAACGGCAGATCCGGCGCCGCGGCGGACGGTGGCGGAGTCGGTTCGGGCATGGTCGGTGTGGGTGTCGGCGTCGGAGCACCACCGAATGGGGGAAACTGCAATGTGCCGCAGGCGCTCAGCGCAGCGCAGACCAGCAGCAACAGCGCGATTCGACAAGCGCTCGTCATATGGGGTTGTCCAGTTCCAGATGAACAAGGTCGAGCGCGAAGCGCTCGGCCAGATGATCGCCCAAGGCGCGGACCCCGTAGCGTTCGGTCGCGTGATGGCCCGCAGCGATGAAGGCGACGCCGGATTCCCTGGCCACATGGGTCACGAACTCGGACGCTTCGCCGGTCACATAGCAATCGACATCGAGCGACGCCACCTCGTGGAAATAGCCTTGGGCACCTCCCGTGCACCAGGCGACGCGGCGCAACGGCCGTTCGCGCTCACCCAGCACCAGGGGCCGACGACCCAGCACCGCTTCGATACGCTCGGCAAAGAGACCCAGTGTGACAGGCTGCAGCGGTTCGCCCAACCACACCAGATCCTGCTCACCGTGGCGCCCGGTGGCAACCAGGCCCAGCAGGCTGGCCAGTTGCGCATTGTTGCCCAGTGTCGGATGCGCATCGAGCGGCAGATGGTACGCAAAAAGATTCACCTGCGCCGCCAGCAGGCTGGCGATCCGCTCCTTCTTGAGGCCACGGATGGGCGCCTGCTCGCCTTTCCAGAAATACCCATGGTGCACCAGCAGCGCGTCGGCCCCGGCGGCGACCGCGGCCTCGACCGCGGCAAGGCTGGCCGTGACGGCAGTGGCGATCTTGCCGACCCGCTCCCGCCCTTCCACCTGCAGTCCGTTTGGGCAGTAATCCCTGAAACGACCAGCCTCCAGAAGTTGTTCGATATAATCCGACAGTTGCTCTCTGGCCACGGCCATTGCTTTCGACCATATGAAAAAACTCTGGTTGATTTTCGCACAAACCACCACGATCGGGCTTGCCGTCTGGTTCTTGGCTTCCCTGCTCCATCCGGAGTGGTTACCCAGGCCACAGCCGGCGCAGGAGGTGGTGACCGTGCGCGAGGCCAGCTCGCCGTCCGGCAAGAGCGGGTCCGGCGTGGTGTCCTACCGCGATGCGGCGCGTCACGCCATGCCGGCGGTGGTCAACATCTACACCGCCAAGGCGGTGAGCCCGCAGCACCCCCTGTTGAACGACCCGATGTTCCGCCGCTTCTTCGGCGACCGCTTCGAGGGTGACGAGGCACAGCGCACATCCAGCCTGGGGTCGGGCGTGATCGTCTCGGCCGACGGCTATATCGTCACCAACAACCATGTGGTCGAATCGGCCGAGGAAATCCAGGTGGCGCTGGCCGACGGGCGTACCGCCGAAGCCAAGCTGATCGGCACCGATCCGGAGACAGACCTCGCGGTGATCCGCGTCGAGCTGTCCAACCTGCCGACGATCGCGTTCGCAGACGACAGCAAGATCGAGATCGGCGATGTGGTACTGGCGATCGGCAACCCTTTCGGGGTCGGCCAGACCGTCACCATGGGCATCGTTTCGGCGACCAAGCGCACCCAACTGGGCATCAACACCTTTGAGAACTTCATCCAGACCGATGCCGCGATCAACCCGGGCAACTCGGGTGGCGCGCTGATCGATACACGGGGTGATCTGCTGGGCATCAACACCGCGATCTACTCGCGCACCGGCGGCTCGCTCGGCATCGGCTTTGCAATCCCGGCCAGCTCGGTCAAGGAAGTCATGGAAGCCATCATCAAGGATGGCAGCGTGGTACGCGGCTGGCTGGGCGTGGAACCGCAGGACGTCACCGACGAACTGGCCGGCTCGTTCAAGCTCAAGAATGCGCGCGGCGCGCTGGTGGCCGGCGTGGTGCGCGGCAGCCCGGCCGATCAGGCAGGGCTGCGACCGGGCGACATCGTGCTCGCGATCGACAAGGACGAGGTCCGCGACACCTCGTCGATGCTCAACCTGATCGCCGCACTCAGGCCGGACCAGAAAGTGGTGCTGAGGCTGTTCCGTGAAGGGCGCGAAATCCTGCTGCCGGTCCGGATCGGCAAGCGTCCGTCATTCCGCCAACCCTCGTGATCCACGTGCCTGGGGGTCGCTGCGGATGGCGGGCCCGCCGTGCGGCGCGCGGCCGCTGGGCGCCGACGGAGCGGGGCTGCAGCGTCTGTCCACACGGCGCCTTGACAGGCTTGGCAACGACCCGGGCGGCCCCGGCAACGACAACCGCGCCGGCCACCCGGGCCACGGAGCGGCGTCTCAAGGCCCCTGCAGCAACAGCCGCTCGGCCGCGGCAAGGTTTTCCGGCTCACCGAGCAGGACCAGGATGTCCCCGGCCAGCAGGGTGAAATCCGTGCTGGGCTGAGTCGGCCGCATGTTCTTGCGGCGCAGGCTCCGCACTTCCACGTTGAGGGCAGCAAAGCCAAGCTCACCCACCGGCCGGCCTACCGCAGCGGCGCCCGGCACCAACAGCACGCTGTGCAGGCGGGGCTGCGTCCGTTCGCCTTCCTCCACGTCCTCGATGATGCCGCGGAAGAAGCCGCGGAACATCTGATAGCGCGCTTCGCGCACATTGCGGATGCGTTTGAGCACCCGGTTCAATGGCACGCCCAGCATCATCAGCGTGTGCGAGGCCAGCATCAGGCTGCCTTCGAGCACCTCGGCCACCACCTCGGCCGCGCCGGATGCCTTCAGACGGTCGATGTCGCTGTCGTCGAAGGTACGCACGATCACCGGCAACTCGGGGCGCAACTGGTGGACCAGTTCGAGGATCTTCAGCGCCGAATGGGTGTCGGCATAGGTCACCACCAGCGCGCGGGCACGCATCAGACCGGCAGCCATCAGCACTTCCCGCTTGGCGGCATCGCCGAACATCACCGACTCGCCGGCCGCGCCCGCCTCCCGCACTTTTTCCGGGTCCAGATCGAGCGCGAAGAACGGGATGTTCTCCTCGTTGAGGATACGCGCCAGACTCTGCCCACTGCGCCCGTAGCCGCACAGCACCACATGACCTTGCGTTTCCATGGTGCGCACGGCGATCTGGTGCAGATTCGCTGCCAGGTTCATCCATTCCGACGCCGCCAGCCGCAACACCAGCTTGTCCGAGTGCTGCAGCAGGAACGGGGTGGCAAGCATCGAGAGCACCACGCTGGCGACCATCACCTGATGCAGCGCCGAAGGCATCAGGCCCGCGCCGGCCGCCAGGGTCAGCAGCACGAAGGCGAATTCCCCGCCCTGCCCCAGCGCGAACCCGGTACGCAGGCTGTTGCCCGGGGAATTGCCGAACGCGCGCGCCAGCCCGGAGATGATCAGGATCTTGCCCGGCAGCAGGAACAGCAACACCAGCAGCACCAGCCACCAGTACGCCGCCAGCGTGGCGAAATTGAGGTTCATGCCGACCGTGACGAAGAACAACCCGAGCAGCAGATCGCGGAACGGGCGGATATCATCCTCCACCTGGTAGCGGTACTCGGTTTCGGCGATCAGCATGCCGGCGAGGAAAGCCCCCAGTGCCAGCGACAGACCGGCGAGGTCGGTCAGCCAGGCGATGCCCAGCGTCACCAGCAGCAGGTTCAGCATGAACAATTCGCTCGAATGCTGCTTGGCCACCAGGTTGAACCAGGGGCGCATCATGCGCGGTCCCAGATTGAGCAAAAGGACCAGCACGCAGATGATCTTCACCGCGGCCAGGCCCAGTGCCCACGCCATTTCCTCGCCCGAGCGGCCGAGCACCGGCAGCATGATCAGGAACGGCACCACCGCCAGGTCCTGGAACAGCAGGATACCGATGGCGTTCTGCCCATGCGCGGCGTTGAGTTCGTTGCGCTCGGAGAGCAGTTTGGACACCATCGCCGTCGACGACATCGCCAGCGCGCCACCCAGCGCAAGGCCGACCTTCCAATCGTGACCGGTCAGCAAGGCAGCGGCGCAGACCAGCAGCGCGGTCACGGCCACTTGGCTCGCGCCCAACCCGAACACCACACGCCGCATTGCATTGAGCTTGGCCAGGTTGAATTCCAGCCCCAGCGTGAACATCAGGAACACCACACCGAACTCGGCAAGGTGGGTCGCCTCGTCCGACGAGGCGATCAGACCGAGTGCGTGCGGCCCGATCAGCATGCCGACCAGCAGATAACCCAACATGGCAGGCAGCTTGACGCTGCGGCACAGCACCACGGTGATGACCGCTGCGGCCAGCAACAGAAGCAGGGAGGAAAGGTGGACAGGCATCGAAGCTCACCGTGGAGAGGCGAGCCGATTATATAGGCAAGGCCGGCAGTCGGAATGGCGCCCCGCAGCGGCCTGCCCACGCCCATTGGCCGGGCCGCGCCGGGCATCGCATCAGCCGGCGGTATTTGTGCCCGCGGGAGCGATTCTTGCTGGCCGGCGCTCGCCGGGCTCTCTTATACTTGCCGCCTATGGCCCACCCCCTCCCCACCTCGAAGGCACTCGCGCGCGCGCGCGCGGTGCTCGCGATCGAAGCCGGCGCGCTGGAGCGACTTGCCGGCCTGCTCGATTCCCGCTTCGAGCAGGCATGCGCCCTGATCCTGGCCGCCCGCGGCCGCGTCGCTGTGACCGGCATGGGCAAATCCGGCCATATCGCACGCAAGATCGCCGCCACCTTCGCCTCCACCGGCACGCCGGCGCTGTTCGTGCATCCGGCCGAAGCCGCCCATGGCGATCTGGGCATGATCACCGCCGACGACGTGGTGCTGGCAATTTCCTACTCCGGGGAAAGCGACGAGCTGGTGGCGTTGCTGCCCAGCCTCAAGCGCCTCACCGTGCCGCTGATCGCCATCACCGGCAACGGTGCGGCCACACTGGCGCGCGAGGCGCAGGTCTGGCTTGATGGCAGCGTGGCGCAGGAAGCCTGCCCCCTCAATCTTGCGCCGACCGCGAGCACCACCGCGGCGCTGGCGCTGGGGGATGCGCTGGCGGTGGCGCTGCTGGACGCGCGCGGCTTCAAGGCCGAGGATTTCGCGCTGTCACATCCGGGCGGCAGCCTGGGCCGCCGTCTGCTGGTGCGGGTGCGCGATCTGATGCATACCGGCGACGCACTGCCCGCGGTGGCGGCCGAGGTGTCGCTGCGCGACGCGTTGCTGGAAATCAGCAGGAAGGGGTTGGGCATGACCGCCGTGGTCGATGCACAGGACCGGCTGGTGGGGGTGTTCACCGATGGCGATCTGCGCCGCGCCCTCGATCGCGGCATCGACGTGCACGGCACCAAGGTGGGCGAGGTGATGACGCTTGCGCCGGCGACCATCGAGGCCGAGCAATTGGCCGCGGAAGCGGTGGCGCTGATGGAAAGACGCCGCTGCAACGGGCTGCTGGTCACCGATGCAGGCCAGCTGTGCGGTGCACTCAACATGCACGATCTGCTGCGCGCCCGCGTGGTGTAGAAGAATGACGACAGGATGCAACCCATGATCGAACAAGCCCGTGCCGTGCGCCTGATGATTTTCGACGTCGACGGTGTCATGACCGACGGCGGCCTGCTTTACAGCGACAGCGGCGAGGAACTCAAGTCCTTCAACTCGTTGGACGGACACGGCCTGAAAATGCTGCAGAGCACCGGGGTCAAGCTCGCCATCATCACCGGCCGCACCTCGCGTCTGGTGGAGCACCGTGCCCGCAATCTGGGCATCCAGTATCTGTACCAGGGGGCCCACGACAAACTGAGCGCGTTCGAAGCCTTGCTGGCCGAGACCAGCGTGAGCGCCACCGAATGCGGCTATATGGGCGACGACGTGGTCGATCTGCCGGTGATGCGCCGGGTCGCCTTCAGCGCCGGCGTGCCGCATGCGCCCGAACTGGTGTTGCGGCATGCGCACTTCGTGCCGCAGCGTGCCGCAGGCCACGGGGCGGTGCGTGAAGTCTGCGAGGCCATCATGCAGGCGCAAGGCACGCTGGAAGGCGTGCTCGCGCATTACCTGCGTTAAGGCGGCCGCAGCGCGTGCACTGGTCTTCCCGATTCCTGCCGCTGCTCCTGCTGGCCGTGCTGGGCGTGCTGGTATGGCTGTTGAACGAAGCCGCGCGCCTGCCGGCAGTGGATACGCCGTTGCGGCCCGGCGAGCCCGATCTCGTGATCGAAGGCATCGACGCCATGCGCTTCAACGAAACCGGCCAGCCGCTGCTCAAGATCAAGGCCCGACGCACACGGCACTACCCGGGCGACAACAGTACCTGGTTCGATTCCCCGCACCTGACCTACACCGCGCCGGACCAGCCGGTGATGCAGGCGGTGACCACGCTGGCGCAAGGCCTGCAGGACAGCAAGCGCGTCTGGTTTCCCCACCCGGTCACCGTGGTGCGTGCCGCCGATGGCGAGCATGCCGAATTGACCATTCGCGGCCGCGAGGTCTGGCTGACCACCGATACGCGCCGGGCGTGGTCGGATGCCGCGGTCAAGGCCGACATGGGCCCGTACCATGCCAGCGGGGTCGGCTTCGAGGCCGATATGATCGCGGGCACCTTATTGTTGAAATCCAAAGTGAGCACCGTCTATGAACCGCCTCGCCGCTAGCCTTGTCGCTCTTGGGCTCTTGACCGGGCCCGCGTGGGCCGAACAGACCGACCGCGATCAGCCGATGAACATCCAGGCGGACCGCGCCCAGTTCAACCAGAAGGAATCGGCGGGAACCTACACCGGCAATGTCATCGTCACCCAGGGCACGATGCGGCTGACCTCGGCACAGCTCCAGGTGCGGCAGGACGAGGCAGGCAACCAGTATGCGAACGGCAGCGGCAGTCCGGTCAATTTCAAGCAGCGCCAGGACTCCGGCGAGTGGGTATATGCCCAGGCGCTGCGTTTCGATTACAACGGCAAGACCGGCATCCTCAAGCTGATGGACAAGGCGTGGGTACGGCGCGACAACGGTGACGAGGTGATCGGGCAGACCATCACCTACAACATGAACGACGAGACCTACGAGGCCGACGGCGGCAACGGCGGTGGCGGCAGCGGGCGGGTCAATATCACCATCCAGCCCAAGAAGAAGGAAGCCCGATGAGCACCCCCAGCCGGCTGAGCGCCACCGGCTTGATGAAGCGCTACAAGAAGCGCACGGTGGTACGCAATGTTTCGCTGGAGGTGAAGGCGGGGGAAGTGGTCGGGCTGCTGGGCCCCAATGGCGCCGGCAAGACGACCAGCTTCTATATGATCGTGGGCCTGGTGGCCAAGGATGGCGGCAGCATCCAGCTCGACGAACGTGACATCGGCCATCTGCCGATGCACGAACGTGCCCGGTTGGGCCTGGGCTATCTGCCACAGGAGGCGTCGATCTTCCGCAAGATGACCGTGGCGCAGAACATCCAGGCGGTGCTGGAACTGCACGAGAAGGACGAGGATCGTCGCAAGAACCGGCTGGACGAACTGCTGCACGAACTGCATATCAGCCACCTGCGCGACAGCATCGCCACCGCGCTTTCGGGGGGCGAGCGCCGCCGCGCCGAGATCGCCCGTGCGCTGGCCGCCGACCCGCGCTTCATCCTGCTCGACGAGCCGTTCGCCGGCGTCGACCCGATCGCGGTGATGGACATCCAGCGCATCATCGCCTTCCTGAAGGAGCGCAGCATCGGCGTGCTGATCACCGATCACAATGTGCGCGAGACCCTTGGAATCTGCGACCACGCCTACATCATCAGTGAAGGGGAAGTGATGGCGGCCGGCCATCCCGGGGAAATCGTCGACAACGAACAGGTACGCAAGGTCTATCTTGGCGAACACTTCCGCATGTAACGCGATGCAGCCCAGCTCACTTTCATTCAGCCGCGCGGTCCGATGAAGCAGTCTCTCCAGCTCAAGCTGTCGCAGCAGCTCAATCTCACCCCGCAACTGCAGCAGTCGATCAAGCTGCTGCAGCTCTCCACACTCGAATTCCGTCAGGAGATCGAACGCTACCTGGTGGAGAACCCACTGCTTGAAGCAGGCGAGGACCACGGCGAGTCCCAGACATCGGACGAACCCGGTCCGGACAGCCCCGCCGACACCCCCCTGGATGACTACGCCGGTGACGACGGCGACTGGAGCTGGGGCAGCGGCGGAGGCAGCGGCGGCGAAGACGACGACGACTTCGACCCGGCCGCCAACACCGCACGCGAACTGACGCTACGCGAGCATCTGCTGGAGCAGGCGGGCCTGCTGCCGGTTCCGGCGCTGGACCGCGCGGTGCTGGGCCTCTTGATCGACGCGCTCGACGATGATGGTTTCCTCACGCAAGCACTGGAGGAGATCTTCGCGCAGCTGCCCGAGGAACTGGTGGCCGAGACCGGGCTCGAACTCGAAGACCTGTCGGTCGCGTTGATGCGCATCAGGCAATTCGATCCGATCGGGGTGGGTGCGCGCGACGTGAGCGAGGCGTTGGCGCTGCAGCTGCGCCAGTTGCCGCAGGATGATATCCGTCAACTTGCGCTGGAATTGGTCGAGAAGCACCTCGATTTGCTGGCTGCGCGGGACTACACTAGGCTCAAGAAGTCGCTCAAATGCGATGATGTTGCACTCAAGGCGGCCAATGCGTTGATCACCGGTCTGAATCCACGCCCGGCAGCCAGATGGGCCAGCCTGTCCCCCCGCTACGTGATCCCTGATGCCATCGTCTACAAGGCCAAGGGGAAGTGGCGGGCCAGGTTGAATGAGGCAGCGCGGCCGCGTTTCCGGGTCAACCGGATGTATGCGGACATCCTGCAACGCAGCGAGGGAGGCGTATTGGCACGGGAGCTGCAGGAGGCGCGATGGCTGGTCAAGAGCGTGCAGCAGCGCTTTGACACCATCCTGCGTGTGGCTGAAGCGATCGTGGCAAGGCAGCATGCGTTCTTTGAACACGGTGAAGTCGCGATGCGGCCGATGGTGCTGCGCGACATCGCCGAAGAGCTTGGCCTGCATGAATCGACGATTTCGCGGGTGACGAGCCAGAAATACCTGCACAGTCCAAGGGGGCTTTTCGAGTTCAAATACTTCTTTGGCAGCCATGTCGAAACCGAGGCCGGTGGGGAATGCTCGGCCACGGCGATCAAGGCGCTCATCAAACAGCTGATCCAGAACGAGGACAAGACCAAACCGCTTTCGGACAGCGCACTCGCGGAGTCGCTGTCACGGCAAGGGATCGTGGTTGCGCGGCGGACCGTTGCCAAGTACCGGGAAGCGATGCAGATCGCCCCCGTCAACCAGCGCAAAACCCTGTAGGGCCCGGCGGTGCTTCTTCGTCGACACACGCAGGCCTGGGGATCAACGCAGAAGGAGCAGACCTATGAACCTCAATATCAGCGGCCATCACCTGGAAGTCACTCCGTCCATCCGTGAGTACGTGACCACCAAGCTGGAGCGCATCACGCGTCATTTCGATTCGGTGATCGACGTCAGCGTGATCCTCTCGGTGGAAAAGCTGCAGCATCAAATTGAGGCCACCGTGCATGTGCGCGGCCGGGACATCCATGTCCAGGCTGTCGACGAGGACATGTACGCTGCGATCGACCTGCTGAGCGACAAGCTGGACCGCCAGATCCTCAAGCACAAGGAAAAGCTGATGGATCACCGTGGCGAAAGCATCAAATACCATACCGCCATCGAATAAGGCCGCCTTGATTGCGCCAGAACGGGAACCCAAGGGTTCCCGTTTTCGTTGACGCGCCCGGCCCGGATGCCGGTTTTACCGCACCGCCATCTCACTGCCGTTTTTCGTTTGCCGACACAGGACGCTACAATAGCCGCGTTATTCCTGCGGCCGCCTCAGAATGAGCCTGATATCCAAGGTCTTGCCAAGCTCCAATGTCTTCTTGGAAATGGACGTTGGGAGCAAGAAACGCGTCTTCGAACAGGTGGGCATTCTTTTCGAAAACAGCTACGGCATCGCGCGCAGCGTGGTGTTCGACAGCCTCTTTGCCCGGGAAAAGCTCGGCTCGACCGGCCTGGGACAAGGCGTGGCCATCCCCCACGGACGGATCAAGGGCCTCAAGGTCGCCACCAGCGCGTTTGTCCGGCTGAAGAATCCGATCCCGTTCGATGCCCCGGATGGCAAACCGGTTTCGCTGATCTTCGTACTGCTCGTACCCGCCAATGCCACCGACCTGCACCTGCAGATTCTCTCCGAGCTGGCGCAGCTGTTTTCCGACAAGACCGTACGCGACGAGCTCGCCAAGGTCGAGGATGCCGCCGAGGCCTGGAAGCTGATCACCACCTGGGAGCCCTATTCGGGAAGATAGGGTCATACGCGATGCCACAGATCACCGTACGCCAGCTGTTCATCGACAACGCGGAGAAGCTGCGGCTGACCTGGGTGGCCGGCCAATCCGGGGCCAACAGCCTGCTCACCAATGACGCCAGCGAGCAGAAACCCAAGCTCGCGCTGGTCGGTCACCTCAACTTCATCCATCCGAACCGGGTGCAGGTGCTCGGCATTGCGGAAGTCAGCTACTTCCAGGGGCTGTCGCTGGAGGCGCAGAAGGAATCGGTGGAGCGGCTGTTCGCCAATGAGATGGCGGCCATGATCGTGGCCAACAGCCAGCCGGTCCCCGAGGCGCTCAAGGAAGCGGCCGAGCGCTATCACGTGCCGCTGCTGACGAGCCCCGAGCAGTCGCCCTACCTGATGGACGTGCTGCGCTATTACCTTGCTAAGGCGCTGGCGGTATCCACCCATCTGCACGGCGTGTTCCTGGATGTGCTGGAAGTGGGCGTGCTGCTGACCGGCGAATCGTCCATGGGCAAGAGCGAGCTTGCGCTTGAACTGATCTCGCGTGGCCACGGGCTGGTGGCCGACGACGTGGTCGAGGTCTACCGGACCAACCCCGAAACGCTGGAGGGGCGCTGTCCCCCGATGCTGCGCGACTTCCTCGAAGTGCGTGGCATCGGTGTGCTCAACATCCGGACCATCTTCGGCGAGACCGCGGTGCGTCCCAAGAAGACGCTCAAGCTGATCATCCATCTGGCCAAGCCCAGCGGCGAGACACTCTCGCCGATCGACCGGCTGCAGATGCAGGCCGCCACGCAGGAGATCCTGGGCGTGCCGATCCGCAAGCTGGTGATCCCGGTGGCCGCCGGCCGCAACCTGGCGGTGCTGGTCGAGGCGGCGGTGCGCAACTACATCCTGCAATTGCGCGGCATCGACTCCACCCGCGAGTTCATCGAGCGCCACCAGCGCTTCATGGAAATGGGCGAATAGGATGCCGCAACCCCGACAACAGGTGGTGCTGCTCTCCGGGCTGTCCGGTGCCGGCAAAAGCGTGGCGCTCAAGGCGCTGGAAGACCTGGGGTACTACTGCATCGACAACCTGCCGGCGCCGCTGCTGCCACAAACCGTGGCCCTGCTGGATGAAGACGGCTATCCGCGCGTGGCGATCGCGATCGACGTACGCAGCGCACACAGCTTCGCGTCGTTTCCCGAGCATCTGGATGCGCTGTTCGATCTCAACCTGGATATCCAGCTGCTGTTCCTGGAGTCAAAGACCGAGACACTGGTCAAACGCTTCTCGGAAACCCGACGCAGCCATCCGCTCGCTTCGGGTGAATTGACCGTGTTCGAGGCCATCGCGCTCGAACGCGAGATGCTGGCCTACTTCTCGTCGCTGGCGCACCGGATCGACACCACCGCGCTGTCGGCGGCACAGCTGCGCGCCTGGTTGCGCGGCTTTGTCGCACTGGACCGCGCGCGTCTGACACTGATCTTCGAATCGTTCGGCTTCAAGCAGGGCATTCCGCTGGACGCCGACTTCGTATTCGACGCACGCTGCCTGCCCAATCCTCACTACGAGCCCGCACTGAGGCCGCTGACCGGCTGCGACCAGCCGGTGATCGACTTTTTGGAACGCGAAGAGGCGGTCAGCAAATACCTCACCCATATCCTCGGTTTTCTCGAACGCTGGCTGCCCGAGTTCGAGCGCGACCAGCGCAGCTACGTGACCGTGGCCATCGGCTGCACCGGCGGGCAACACCGTTCGGTATATCTGGCCGAGCAGCTGGCCCGGCACTTCTCGATCAACCGGCAGGTGCTGGTGCGCCATCGCGAACGCCCTGAGCTTGCCACGGCGCGATGAGGCTGTTGCGCCTGGGCGACTGGCTGACGCTCGGCATCGCCGCCTTGGCGGTGTTGACACTGGCCCATGTCGCCTGGCAACCCGGCCCGGCGGCACGGGTGCGGCTCTACAGCGCCGGTACGCTGTATGCCGAAGTCGATCTGGCCGCCCGGCAGACGCTGCAGATCCCCGGGCCGCTCGGCCTTACCCGGGTGGAAGTCGCCCAGGGCCGCGCCCGCATCCAGTCCGACCCGGGCCCGCGCCAATATTGCGTGCGCAGCGGGTGGCTGCGCCACCCGGGCGAAAGCGCGGTCTGCCTGCCCAACCGCACCGCCATCGCCCTGGTCGGCGCCGCCCTGCCCTATGACTCGCTCGGCTATTGACGCCGCCGCCGCGGCCCCTGTTGGCCCCGGCAGCGTCGAGGACCATCGCCTCGCCCGCTATGCCGCGCTCGCCATCGCGCTCTCGGTGCTGGAAAACGCGCTGCCCTCGCCACTGCCGGGCGTCAAGCCGGGTCTGGCCAACCTGGTGGTGCTGCTGGTGCTGTGGCGCCATGGCTGGGCGGCCGCCGCCTGGGTATCGCTGTTGCGCATCCTTGGCACGGCGCTGGTACTGGGCGGCCTGTTCACCCCGGGCTTCGCGCTGAGCCTGGCCGGTGGACTCGCCAGCCTCACCGCACTGGCGGTGGCAGGCTGCCTGCCCCGGCGCTGGTTCGGCCCGGTGACGCTGTCACTGGCCGCCGCGCTGGCACACATGGCCGGACAGCTGCTGCTGGCACGTGCCTGGCTGATCCCCCATGATGCGCTGCTGCGCCTGGCGCCGGTACTGGCGGCGGCGGCGCTGCTGTTCGGGCTCGTCAACGGCGTTCTTGCAGCCCGCCTGCTATCGGAGCATGCCCCATGAAAACCATCACCATCGCCTTCACCGGCGCCTCCGGCCTGATCTACGGCCTGCGCACGCTGGAGTGCCTGCTCGCCGCCGGCTGCACCGTACACGTGCTGTACACGCAGGCGGCCCAGATTGTCGCGCGCGAAGAATTGCAGCAGACCTGGCCGGGCCGGGCCGAGGCGCTGGCACAGCTGCTTCGCGCGCAGTTCAACGTCGATGCCACGCGGCTCAAGGTGTGGGGTCAGCAGGAGTGGTTCGCACCGATGGCCTCGGGCTCCAACCCTGGCGACGGCATGGTGGTCGTGCCCTGCACCATGGGCGCGCTGGCCGCCATCGCCAACGGCAATTCGGACAACCTGCTCGAACGTGCCGCCGACGTGATGATCAAGGAACGCAGGACGCTGGTGCTGGTGCCGCGCGAAGCGCCGTTCTCGGCGTTGCACCTGGAGAACATGCTCAAGCTGGCACGGCTGGGCACGGTGATCCTGCCGCCCAATCCCGGCTTCTATCATCGGCCGCAGCAGATCAGCGATCTGGTCGACTTCGTGGTGGCGCGCATCCTTGACCAGTTGGGCGTGCCGAACCACCTGCTGCGCCGTTGGGGCGAGGATCAGTAGCCGGAGGCCACCGCGGCGTCACCCACCCGGCGGAACAGCCACAGCAACAACGCCGCCGCGAACGCCAGTGCCGCCACCAGCGCCAGCCAATAGCCCGGCGCGCCGAATCCAGGCCAGCCCCAGCCTCCAAAGGCCAGCAGATAGCCCAGCGGCAGCCCGATCACCCAGAATGCCGCCAGATGGACCAGCATGGGCTGGCGCGTCACCTTGTAGCCGCGCAGTACGCCGACCACCACCACCTGAGTGGCATCGGCCAATTGGAAGACGCCCGAATAGACCAGCAAGGTGGCCGCCAGCGCCAGCACCGCCGCATCACGGGTATACCAGCCGGCGATCAGGTGATTGCCGGCGATCATGAACAACGCGGTGCAGCCGGCGATCACAAGGCCGGCACGGATGCCAGTCCAGCCGATGAAACGCGCATAGGCTGCATTTCCTGCACCCAACGCCTGCCCCACCCTGACCGTCATCGCCGTCCCAAGTGCCGACGGGAGCATGAAGGTGAGCGACGACATATTGAGCGCCACCTGGTGCGCTGCCACCGACACAGTGCCGAGGCGGGCGATCAGCAATGCCACGCCGGAAAACGCGCTGACCTCGACGAAGAACATTGCACCCATCGGCAACCCCAGCCGCAACAACTGGCGCTGCTGGCCCCAATCCACCCGCCGCCAGTGACGCAGCGGATAGGTATCGCGATAGACCGGCGAATAGCGCAGCCAGCCCAGCAGCATCAGCAGCATCGCCCAGATGCTGAACGCCGTGGCCCAGCCACAGCCGGCCGCGCCCAACGCGGGCAGCCCGAGATGGCCGTAGATCAGTACCCAGTTGGCCGGCACGTTCAGTGCGAGCCCGATCAGGGCGATCACCATCATCGGCTTGGTGCTGTTGAGACTGGCACTGTAGCCGTACAGCACCCGATAGAGCGCGAACGGCGGCAACGCCCAGCTCACGCCCCGAACGAAGCCGCGCGCCTTGGCGGCCACGTCGGGCGTGAGCCCAAGATGGCCCAGCAGCGGCAGCACCGCCCAGGCCGCGGCCAATGCCAGCGCGCCCCACAGCAGCCCCTGGTAGAGCGCCTGCTGTGTGACGGCGGCGATTTCGGTGCGCCGCTGCGCGCCGACCGCATGGGCGACCAGCGGGCTCACCGGCATGGTCAGCCCGATCAGGGTCACCAGCAGCATCACCCAGATCGAGGCGCCGACCGATACCGCGGCAAGGTCCGCCGCCGAGACATGACCCGCCATCACGGCATCGACAAACGCGGTGCCGGTGGTGGCCAGCTGGCCCACCATGATGGGCCAGCTCAAGGTCCAGATGGCGCTCAGTTCGTGCTTGAGGTTGTGTGGTCGCAGCGCAGGTTGCGGCATAAGGCGGGTGTCTCGAAGCGGGCAATCAGTGTAGGCCAGCGTTGTTGCAGCGCCAGTGCGGTCAACACGGAGAGATCGAAGACCAGCAGGCTGCCATCACCGCGTGGCTCCAGCGCAAACCCCAGCGCGCGCAGTTGCCGTTCGGCCTCGCGCAGCACCGCGTCCGCGCCGGCGGCGGGGCGCAACTGCAGGCAACGGCGCAGATCGGGCAGTCGGGTGCGCGGCGCAGGAATATCGTCGGGATAGAAACAATCGTACATGGCGGCCTCCTTGGCTGTTGCGACAGGACGGCCGCCAACGCGGCCGACGCTTTAGCAGATTCGCCCCCCGGACCGGGAAGGCCGCGCTCCGCAAGTTGTCGATTAACTCGGCGCGTTGGTGCGAAAACGAAAAAACCCGCGTGGCCGCGGGTTGTCGGGCACGCTTTAGCTGCATTTGTATAAGCGCCCGCAAGCTGGCATTCAAATCGGCGCTCAGGTTTTTTACGCCCGATCGGCGCGTGCGTCAAGCGCCTGGAACCCGCGCTACTGCGGATCGCGCGAGTCGAGCAGCAAGGTCACCGGCCCGTCGTTGACGAGCGCCACCTGCATGTCGGCGCCGAAGACCCCGGTGGGAACCGGCCGGCCCAGGGCCGCGGCGAGTCCGGCCACCAGCCGTTCGAACACGGGCTGCGCCACCGGGCCGGGTGCGGCGCGCTGCCAGGATGGACGGTTGCCGTTGCGGTAGCTCGCAAACAGCGTGAACTGCGAGATGGCCAGAAGCTCTGCGCCGGCGTCGAGCGCCGAGCGGTTCATCACGCCGGCCTCATCGGGAAAGATGCGCAGCTTCGTCACCTTGCCGATCGCCCACGCGATGTCGGTCTCCCCATCGCATGCCTCTATTCCCACCAGCAGCAGCAGGCCCGGACCGATCGTACCGACCGTGGCGCCATCCACCGCCACGCTTGCCTGGCTCACCCGTTGCACCAATATCCGCATTCCCCCTCCCCGCCCGACCGGGCACATCCATGCGCATGGCGGCCGCGCCGGGCAGCCCGGCTGGCGCGCCATGGCGTTTTTCACTAACATCAGCAGCTTACGTTTGCAACATCCAACAAAAGGAAATGATGATGAAGAAAGTGGGCCTCGTCGGCTGGCGCGGCATGGTCGGCTCGGTGCTGATGCAGCGCATGCAGGAAGAAAAGGATTTCGACCTGATCGAGCCGGTGTTCTTCACCACCTCGCAAGCCGGCCAGCCGGCGCCGCAGATCGGCGGCGCCACCGGTTCGCTCAAGGATGCCAAGTCCATCGACGACCTGAAGGCGATGGACATCATCATTTCCTGCCAGGGCGGCGACTATACCACCGAGATGTTCGGCCCCCTGCGGGCGGCCGGCTGGCAAGGCTACTGGATCGACGCCGCGTCCACACTGCGCATGCAGGAGGATGCGGTCATCGTGCTCGACCCGGTCAACGAGCACGTGATCCAGGGGGCGCTGGGCCGCGGCGTGAAGAACTACATCGGCGGCAACTGTACCAACTCGATCATGCTGATGGGCGTGGGCGGCCTGTTCAAGGCCGGGCTCGTCGAATGGGTCAGTTCGATGACCTATCAGGCCGCGTCGGGCGGCGGCGCCAACCACATGCGCGAACTGCTCAAGGGCATGGGCGTGGTCTACGGGGCGGTGGCCGACGAACTGGCCACCCCGGCCTCGGCCATCCTGGAGATCGACCGCAAGGTTGCCCAGGCGATCCGCTCGGACGTGCCCACCGAGCACTTCGGCGCACCGCTGGCCGGCGGGCTGATCCCGTGGATCGACAAGCAGCTTGAGAACGGCCAGTCCAAGGAGGAATGGAAAGGCCAGGCCGAGGTGAACAAGATCCTCGGCAACGCCAGCCCGATCCCGGTCGATGGCCTGTGCGTGCGTATCGGCGCGATGCGCTGCCACAGCCTCGCGCTGACCATCAAGCTCAAGCAGGATCTGCCGCTGGCCGAGATCGAGTCGCTGATCAAGTCCGGCAACCCATGGGTGAAGTGGGTGCCCAACGACCGCGAAGTCACCGTCCGCGAGCTGACCCCGGCCAGCATCACCGGCGGTCTGCAGATCGGCGTGGGCCGCGTGCGCAAGCTCAACATGGGGCCGCAATATCTATCGGCGTTCGTGATCGGCGACCAGTTGCTGTGGGGTGCCGCGGAACCGCTGCGCCGCATGCTGCGCATTCTGCTCGACCGCTGACCGGTCGAGATTGTCGGGACGACGGGACGCGCAGCGTCCCGTTTTCTTTCCGCTCGGAGATCCGCCATGTTGTGGACCATGCTCAAGCGTCTTGCGCGCAGCCCGGCACCCTCGGCGTCGGCTGCGCTTGGCGCGCCCACCCAGTTGCTGCCCGCCACGCGTGCCCGGCAGGAAGCGCGCGCCAGCCATCCGCTCAACCAATCCCTGCTCTATCGCATCAAGCGCGACGCGCTCGCCATCGTCGCCGACATGAACCGTGGCCTGCCGATGCAGGATTGCGCGCTGCTCGCCCGCCAGTTGGCCTTTGTGCAGAAGGAGCTGATCCAGGCCGCCTATCACGATGAAAGCCTGCCGCGCGAACAGCGGCAATTGCTGGCGCGCTACCACGCGTTCAATATCCGGCAAGGCATCGGTGAGCGCCGCGACCGGCCGCTGCGGGGGGTCGCGGGCAATTGATACGCCAGCCCCGGCAGGCACACGCCGATGCACGGGGCACGCCGGTCCACCGCGAGGGCGGAAAGACCGCAAACCGGGCATAACGCGGTGCGATCATGGCTGGCAAGCTCGGCCTGTCCGGCAACATGACCTCGCAGTCAGGCGCGCGCAGCCCAGTGTCTTGATTCTGCCGATGTCACCCTGATATTGAACGGACTGCTTTTCTCGCACCGCGGCATAAAGGGATTTCCATGAGCGTACCGCATCTTGTCACCGCCCAAAGCGGGCCCATCCTGGATCTGGAACGCAAGATTCTTGCCGCACAGCCCGAAATCGAGCACTGGTTCCGCAATCAATGGCAGGAGCAGACTCCGCCCTTCTACGGTTCGGTCGACCTGCGCAATGCCGGCTTCAAGCTGGCGCCAGTCGACATGAACCTGTTCCCCGGCGGCTTCAACAATCTCAACCGCGACTTCCACCCGCTGGCGGTGCAGGCGGCGATGAGCGCACTGGAAGACTTCTGTCCGAGCGCACGCCGGCTGCTGCTGATCCCCGAGAACCACACCCGCAACAATTTCTACCTGCAGAACGTGGCCGCGCTGGTCCGCATCCTGCGCCAGGCCGGGGTGGCGGTGCGCCTGGGCACGCTCAACCCCGAGATCACGGAGCCAAGCGCGCTGGAATTGCCCGACGGGCAGAAGCTGCTGCTCGAACCCCTGATCCGTCAGGGCAACCGCCTTGGCGTGGCGGGGTTCGATCCCTGTGTCATCCTGCTCAACAATGATCTGTCCGGTGGCGTGCCGGCGATGCTGTCCGATCTGGAGCAGACGATCCTGCCGCCGTTGCGCGCCGGCTGGTCGACCCGGCGCAAGACCGGCCACTTCGCCGCCTATGACCATGTGGCCGAGACATTCGCCGGCCTCGTCGGCATCGATCCCTGGGTGATCAATCCGTACTTCGACCATGTGGACGGGCTCGACTTCCACCAGCGCGACGGCGAGGACCGGCTCGCCGCCTCGGTCGACGCCATGCTGGGCCGCATCCGGCGCAAGTATGCCGAGCACGGCATCGACCATACGCCGTTCGTCATCGTCAAGGCCAACGCCGGTACCTACGGCATGGGCGTGATGAGCGTGAAATCGGCCGACGAGGTGATCGGCCTGAACCGCAAGCAGCGCAACAAGATGTCGGTGATCAAGGAAGGGCTGGAAGTGCACGACGTGATCGTGCAGGAAGGCGTGCCCACCTTCGAGCATATCGACGATGCGGTCGCCGAGCCGGTGGTCTACATGCTCGACCGCTTCGTTATCGGCGGCTTCTACCGGGTCCACACCGGGCGCGGCCCCGAGGAGAACCTCAACGCGCCGGGCATGCACTTCGTGCCACTGGCCTTTGCCACCCCCTGCTCCACCCCCGATTGCGATGCTGCGCCCGACAGCGAACCCAACCGCTTCTACGCCTACGGCGTGGTTGCGCGGCTGGCGCTGCTGGCCGCCGCCCATGAACTCGTCCCTGCGACCCAGGAGGTCGCGCTCGCTGTCTGAGGCAACCCCATGCGCCTGCTCGTCATTGCCGATCCCCCCGAAGACTTCAAGATCCACAAGGATTCCACCTACGCCATGCTGCGCGAGGCCGCACGGCGCGGCTGGGCACTTTGGCTGTGCGAAGCCGCCGACCTGCGCGTCAGCCAGGGCGTGGTCGCCGCGCAGGCCCGGCCGTTCGGCTTCACCGATACCCAGGAATACCGACGCTGGTTCGAGCTGGGCACGCCGGCGGACATGGCCCTACGCGACTTCGACGCGGTGTTGATGCGCACCGATCCGCCGTTCGATCAGCAGTATCTGTACGCCACCCACCTGCTCACACTGGCCCAATGGCAGGGCGCGCGGGTGTTCAACCCCGGTCAGGCGCTGCGCGACTTCAACGAAAAGCTCGCCATCCTGCGCTTTCCCGAGTTCATCGCCCCGACCACGGTCACCCAGCGTGCCGCCGACCTGCGCGCCTTTCTGGCCGAACACGGCGACATCATCCTCAAGCCGCTCGACGGCATGGGCGGCAGGGGCATCTTCCGGCTCACCCGGCACGACCCCAATATCGGCGCCATCATCGAGACACTCACCGACAACGGGCAGCGCACGGTGATGGCGCAGCGCTATATCCCCGCGATCAGCGAGGGCGACAAGCGCGTCCTGTTGATCGACGGCGTCCCGGTGGACTGGTGCCTGGCACGCATCCCGCAACCGGGCGAGACGCGTGGCAACCTGGCCGCCGGCGGCACCGGCCGTGCCCAGCCGCTTTCGGCGCGCGACCGCGAGATCGCCGCCGCGCTGGGCCCGCAGCTCGCGCAGGCCGGGCTGCTGCTGGTCGGGCTGGATGTGATCGGCGATTTCGTCACCGAGATCAATGTCACGAGCCCCACCTGCTTCCAGGAAATCACCCAGCAATCCGGCATCGACGTCGCCGCCCTGTTCATCGATGCGCTGGCCAGGCGTATCGCCGCGTAGCCGGACGCGCGCGCTGCTGGCCGCCGCGGCGCTGCTGCTGGCCGGTTGCGGCGAGGCGCCGCTCTATCGGCAGACCGCGTTCGTGTTCGGCACCCAGGTCGAGCTGTCGATCTGGGGTCTGGACAAGGCCGAGGCGGCCCGCCATGCCGGCAAGGTGCTGGGTGAGCTGGACCGGCTGCACCGACGGCTGCATGCATGGCAGCCGTCGCCGATCACCCGGTTGAATACTGCCCTGGCGCATGGCACACCCGGCGAAGCCGATGCCGAACTGGTCGAATTGATCCAGCAGGCGCGCGACTATGCACAGCGTTCGGATCAATTGTTCAACCCAGCGATCGGGGGCTTGATCGGACTGTGGGGCTTTCACCAGGACAACCCGCCGCAGCATCCCCCTGATGCGGCGCAGCGCGACCGCTGGGTTGCGATGGCGCCGACATTGGACGACCTGGCAATCGACGCGGACCGCATCGCTAGCCGCAATACGGCCGTACGGCTCGACCTGGGCGGCATCGCCAAGGGCTGGGCGCTCGACCGGGCGGCGCGCTATCTGCGTCGGGCGCGTGTCTATCACGCCCTGATCAATATCGGCGGCAATGTGCTGGCCCTGGGCCGCAAGGGGCAGGAACCCTGGCAGGTCGGACTGCGGCATCCACGCCAGCCGCGCGCGATGGCGGTGATCGCACTGCATGATGGCGAGGCGATCGGCACCTCCGGTGACTACCAGCGTTATTTCGAAGCCGGCGGCACGCGCTTTGCGCATCTGATCGACCCACGCAGCGGCATGCCGGCACGGCAGATGCAGGCGGCCACCGTGATTGCACCACCGACGCTGGCGGCGGGCGCCATCTCGGATGCGCTGACCAAGCCCATCTTCATCGGCGGTCGCGAGCGCGCGCTCGACTACGCCGGGCGTTTCGGGGTGAAGGACGTGCTGATCGTCGCCAACGACGGCAGCGTATATGTCAGCGCCAGCCTGCAGCCGCGCCTGCAATGGCTGATTCCCCCACCGCACCTGTACCGGCTGCGCTAGCGCGCATCGACATTCAACCCGGGGAGTACGGAACAAAGGCGGCAATGCAGGCCAAGCCGCGCCGGACAATGCGGCCATTGCCCGCCGGCGCGGGGCAGCAATGTGCCCGGCCCCGCCCTGCCGGGTGGCGCCGCGGGCCGGCATCTGGCGCATGGTCTGCAGATAGCCAGGCGAGCTGGCGCGCCACGCTTCGCGCAACCATCCGGGTCATGGGCCCGCACCGCCCACGGTTGAATGGCGATTGACAGCGGGGGCCGTGCACCCGGGTCGTGGCCCGGGTTGCACCGGCCACCCCGTGCTCTACCGGAAGGCAGCGGTTTTCAGTTATAACGTCAGAAAACAGCGCACCAGGACAGCTCCCCGCATGGTCGGAATCATCATCGTCACCCACGTCACCCTCGGCGAGTCGCTGATCTCGTGTGCACAGCACATCATGGGACGACCGCTAGAGAACCTGGCCCAGCTCGCCGTCAGCAAGGCCGACGATCCGGACGAGGTGGTACGCCGCGCACGCGCGATGGTGCAGGCGCTGGACGATGGCTCGGGCGTACTGCTGCTGACCGATATCTATGGCGGTACACCATCCAACGTCGCCAACCGGCTGATCGAGCCCAATCGGGTCGAAGCGGTGGCCGGCGTGAACCTGCCGATGCTGGTGCGGGCGCTGACCTACAGCCACCAGTCGCTCGAGGTCGTGGTCAGCAAGGCGATCACCGGCGGGCTTGAAGGCGTGCTCTACATGCTCCCCCCACTCGAATAAGAACCACGCCAGGACCCGCCATGCCACAACAGGAAGTCGAAATCGTCAACAAGCTGGGCCTGCATGCCAGGGCGTCGAGCAAGTTCACCCAGCTTGCCAGCCAGTTCAGCTGCGAAGTCTGGGTCACCCGCAACCAGAAGCGCGTCAACGCCAAGTCCATCATGGGTGTGATGATGCTTGCCGCCGGCAAGGGCAGCTCCATCATCATCGAGACCAGCAATGGGCCGGATGAGCAGCAGGCCATGGATGCGCTGGTGGCGCTCGTGGCGGACCGCTTCGGCGAAGGCGAATAACGGCCGGGCAAAGGAGACAGGCGGATGGGTATCACGCTGCACGGAATCGGCATCGGCGGAGGCGTCGCGATCGGTCACGCGCACGTGATCTCGCACAACGAAATCGAGATCGCCCATTACAACATTGCCGAAGACGACGTCCCGCAGGAGGTGGCCCGCTTCGACGCGGCCATCCGCCTCGCCCGCCAGGAGCTGGAAACGCTGTGGGGCAGCATCCCCGAGAATGCGCCGGCCGAACTGGGCGCCTTTCTCAGCCTGCATATCATGCTGTTGAACGATCATGCACTGAATTCCGAGCCGCACCTGATCATCGAGACCCAGCAATGCAACGCCGAATGGGCGCTCAAGCAGCAGCTGGACATCCTGCTCGCGCAGTTCGACGAAATCGAGGAGGAATACCTGCGGGAGCGGCGCGCCGACGTGATCCAGGTGACCGACCGGATCTTCAAGGCGCTGGCCGGCCACCATGTGCCGCCACCGCCCCCGCTGCGGCCGGACACGATCCTGGTGGCGCATGACCTGTCCCCGGCCGACATGGTGTTGTTCAAGGACACCGACTATGCCGCCTTCGTCACCGACGTGGGCGGGCCGACCTCGCATACCGCCATCCTGGCGCGCAGCCTCGATCTGCCGGCGGTGCTGGCGCTGCGCCACGCGCAGGCCCTGATCCGCGAGGAGGAGCTCCTGATCGTCGACGGCGTCAATGGTGTGGTGATCGTCGATCCGGATGAACGCGTGCTGGTCGAATACCGCGCGCGCCAGCGCGAGTGGCAGGCCAGCCAGCGCGCGCTGCAGGATATCCGCGATGCCCGCCCGATCACCCGCGACGGCACCGAGATCGAGCTGTTCGCCAATATCGAGCTGCCCGGCGATACCGAACAGGCGCTGGCCAACGGCGCCAATGGCGTCGGGCTGTTCCGTTCGGAGTTCCTGTTCCTGCGCGACGAGGACGATCTGCCGACCGAGGACGAACAGTTCGAGGCGTACAAACAGGTGGCCGAGGCGATGCACGGCCAGCCGGTGATCATCCGTACCATCGACCTGGGCAAGGACAAGATTCCCAAGTGGCAGGAGGAAAGCGATGCGCCCAACCCGGCACTGGGGCTGACCGGCATCCGGCTGTGCATGGCCGAGACGCAACTGTTCCGCACCCAGCTGCGGGCGCTGCTGCGCGCCTCGGCCTACGGCAAGATCAAGCTCCTGGTGCCGATGCTCACCCACGTCAATGAAGTGCGGCAGACACGGCGCCACCTGGAGGAAATCAAGGACCAGCTGCGCGGCGAGGGCATTGCGTTCGACGATGGCATCGAGCTGGGCGGCATGATCGAAGTGCCGGCCGCAGCGCTCGCGGTGGCAAGCTTCCTCAAGCAGCTCGACTTCATCTCGATCGGCACCAACGACCTGATCCAGTACACGCTGGCGGTCGACCGCAACGACGATTCGGTGTCCTATCTGTATGACCCGTTGCACCCGGCGGTGGCGCAACTGCTGCACCATGTGATCCGGACGGCCGATGCGCTGGGCAAGCCGGTCTCGATGTGCGGCGAAATGGCGGGCGACCCGCAGTTGACGCTGCTGCTGCTGGCGCTGGGCCTGCGCCGCTTCTCGATGCTGCCCGCGCAGCTGTTGAAGGTGAAGCGGCGCATCCTCGATGCCGACCTCACCCAGCTACGCGGTGCACTGTCCGGGCTGCTGGCGGCGGAGGATGCCGATGCCGTGCGTGCGCTGCTTGCCGAAATCGCTGTGCTGAAGCCGGCCGCAGCCTGAGAGGCCATCCCGGCCCGGCCGGGCCGGGAGCAGCAGCGCTGCCGGCCCGATATGCCGCGCTGGTGATCGGACTGCGCGGCGGTGGTACCGGCCGGCCGATGACGCGGCCTAGCGCGCCGCCGTGCCGAGCGCGTCGGCCAGTGTCCAGTTCTCCGGCAGCGGCAGCACCGATTCGTCGTAAACGATATCGAGCTTGTCGGCATGTTCGCGGCAGAAGTCCAGGCCGATGTCGAAACCGGCGCGGTAGAGCGCGTACATATTGGAATAGGTCCAGTCGAACATCTCGGCCCAGCGGGATTTCGGAAACTCCGGCGAGAGCAGCGGCACGATCAGCAGGTGGCGCTTCTCGGTGCCATCCGGATTGCGGTTGTACACCAGGTCGAACAGCTTCAGATCGTCCTTGGCGATCTCCACCAGCGGCGTGATGATCGACATCACCCAGGCGTCGTACAGGTCGCGCGGCGGGCGTAACAGCTGATCGGCCCCCAGCACGTCGAACACCACCAGCGTATCGATCTCCGGGTGCACCCCATCTGGGCCCACCAGCGCCTTGAAATTGAGCGTATCGAGCGCCGCGCCTTCGATGTAGTGCTCCGGCTCCCCGGCTTCGTTCGCAATCACCGTGGGCGGGTACAGAAACGGGAACGACAGCGCGGCGCGGAAGCGCTCCACCGTGATCTCGGGGCCCTCCCATTGCACCATCTGATGCCGGTCCAGGTTGTAGGCGTTGAGGTAGATCGGGATGCTGGCATCAGCTAGGCGCTGGAAATCGACCACCTCCTCGATGAACGGCACATGCGCGCACAGACCAAGGCTGCGCATCGACAGGTCGGTGGGTGTGGCGATCGCCCACATCAGCCGCACCCAATCCGCCCACGCCCGCCAGGCCGGGCTCTGCTGCGACAGCTCGTCGACCCATTGGGCGAACGGCGAACGGGCGATTTCACTGCGGAACTGCTCGGCCAGCGGGCCGGGCTTGTTGAACACCTTGTAATTGACCGGCAGCAGACGATAGATGGGATCGGCGATCCCCATCTGCACCATGCCCGCCAACGCGGCGATCGGATTGCCGGACTTGGGCGCCGCATACAGCAGGCCGACCAGGGCGCCGGCACCGGACGTGGAAATGATGTCAAAGCGCACGCGTTGCCGGATCATGGCCGACAGCGCGCCCGCCATCAGCGGCATATTGGGTGCGCCACCGCCGATCACCAGCGCCGTCTTGGCCTTGGGCATGCTCAGCTCCTTGTTGTGCGGTGCAATATACAAGAGCGCAAGTATTCGACGGGGCCATGGCATCTGCCAAGCACCAACCGTTCAGCGCCGGGAAAATGGCTCCTATCGGCAACCGGCTCAGCGCACGCGGCGATATGGGTCGGACTCGCCTTCCGGCCGGGTCTTGAAGCGCCGGTGCAGCCAGTAGTACTGCGCCGGGCATTCGCGCACCCGCGCCTCGATGAACGCGTTCATGCGCCGGGTGTCCGCCTCGGCATCGCCGGACGGGAAGCCGGTCCAGGCCGGATAAAAACGGGTGACGAAGCGAGTGCCTTCCAGTGTGGTCACCATCGGCACCACCACCGCGTCGCCCAGTTGCGCCAGCCGCGACAGCGCCGGCACCGTGGCGGTCGGCACGCCGAAGAACGGCACGAAGATCGATTCGCGCCGGCCCAGGTCCTGGTCGGGCAGGTAGTACAACGATGCCCCATCGCGCAGCGCCCGCACCACCGGCCGGATGCCGTCGGTACGACGGAACAGCTGCGGCGGCCCGAACCGGCTGCGCCCGAACCGCAACAGCTGATCGAACACACTTTCGTGCGTCGAGGTATAGAGGATGGCCCCCAAGTGCTCGATGGCATGGCGGATGCCGCCG
This sequence comes from Chitiniphilus purpureus, assembly GCF_025642115.1. Classification (GTDB taxonomy): domain Bacteria; phylum Pseudomonadota; class Gammaproteobacteria; order Burkholderiales; family Chitinibacteraceae; genus Chitiniphilus; species Chitiniphilus purpureus. The sequence continues at coordinate 4,014,058 of NZ_CP106753.1, forward strand.
ACATCCAGTCCCAGGAAGTGCGGCGCCAGCGCGATGATGGGCCGCCCCTGCGTCGCGGCATAGTGCTCGTAGCCCTGCCGCACCACCAACCGCGCCAGCCGGTGCGGCTTGGCGAACCACGGGATGCCGTAGCTGACAAGGCAGATGGCGAACACCTGGTAGTGCCGGCGCAACGTACGCCGCCGCTCGGTCTCGGACCACTCGGGAAAGCACAGCCGCAGGTTGACCAGGCCGATATGGCGCCGCCGCGGCGTCAGCAGGTAGAGGGCGACGCCCAGCAGCGTGCCCAGCCCGCACAACAGCGGAAACGGCAGCCAGTGCAGCACCCAGAACGGCACGGCCAGTGCCTTGGCGCGCCAGGACAAATCGGACCACCGCAGCGGCGCGCTCATGCCGCGTCCCCGGGCAGCGGCGCGCCGGCCGGCCGCTTGTAGCGGTTGTAGCTCCACAGGTATTGGGCGGGCGCAAGCCGGATCAGCGCCTCGATATCGGCATTGAGCAGCGCGGCGTCGGCCTGCGCCTCGCCGCTGAATCGATCCGAGAGCGGCCGGATATGGATGCGGTAGCCGCGCCCCCAGGACAACCGCTCTGCACAGCACAGCAGCACCGTGGCGTGGCTGGCGCAGGCGAGCCGGGACAGCAGCGTCATGGTATAGGCCGGCCGGCCGAAGAACGGCGCCCACACGCCTTCGCCGGCACCTGGGGCCTGATCGGGCAGCATATAGACCGCCTGCCCCTGCTTGAGCGCCTTGAAGAGCTGGCGCACCCCACCGGCATTGGCAGGGGCCGCCCGCGCCCCGCCACGGGTGCGCGAACTGAGCATCAAGGGTTCGAGCCAGGCCAGCTTGGGGGGCCGGTAGAGCGCGGTCAGTGGGCGCGGCAGACGGCTGGCCAGGTAGGCGCCGCAGACCTCGATGGCCCCCAGGTGCGGCGAGACCAGCAGCAGGGGCGCAGGCGACTCGAGCGCAGCGGTCACATGCGCCCAGCCGGTGCACTGTTTCACCATCGTCGCCACCCTGGGCAAAGGCCGCAGCCAGGCGGGAATCAGTTCGAGCGCGCCCATGCCATGCGCCGCGATACTGGCACGAAGCAATCGTCTATAATCCCCGTCGCTTTGCGCGAGCCCCGATTGCCGCAGATTCTCGGCGATACGGCGCCGATACCCCGGTGAAGCCCAATACACCAGCCAGCCGAGCGCTGCACCGATGACGTGGAACAGTGGCAACGGCAACCAGGCAAGCGGTTTGAAAAGCGCAACCAGCATCGAAAGGATCAAGACGGCGGTGAAAGCCGGATTCTAGCGACTTTCACCGCCCCCCACACGCGATCAAGCCATCCGCCAAGGAATCATGCGCATGAAAGAATTTCTGTTTACCTCTGAATCCGTCTCCGAAGGCCATCCGGACAAGGTGGCCGACCAGATCTCCGATTCCATCCTGGATGCGATCCTGACGCAGGACCGCCATGCCCGCGTCGCCGCTGAAACGCTGGTCAATACCGGCCTCGTGGTGCTGGCCGGGGAGATCACCACCACCGCCACCATCGATTACATCCAGATCGCGCGCGACACCATCAAGCGCATCGGCTACGACCACTCCGACATCGGCTTTGACGCCAAGACCTGCGCGGTGCTGGTTGCCTACGACAAGCAGTCGCCCGATATCGCACAAGGCGTGAACGAAGGTGCCGGACTGGATCTGGACCAGGGCGCGGGCGACCAGGGCCTGATGTTCGGTTACGCCTGCGACGAGACGCCGCAGCTGATGCCCGCGCCGATCTACTACGCGCACCGGCTGGTGCAGCGCCAGGCCGAGCTGAGGAAGGACGGCCGGCTGCCGTGGCTGCGCCCGGATGCCAAGAGCCAGGTGACGCTCAAATACGACGCCGAATCAGGCCGCGTGCTGGAAGTGGACACCGTGGTGCTCTCGACCCAGCATCATCCGGACGTATCGCACGCCCAGCTTTCCGAGGCAGTGATCGAGGAGGTCATCAAGCCGGTGCTGCCGGCCGAATGGCTCAAGAACCCCAAGTTCCTGGTCAACCCGACCGGCCGCTTCGTCATCGGCGGCCCGATGGGCGATTGCGGTCTGACCGGACGCAAGATCATCGTCGACACCTACGGCGGCGCAGCGCCGCACGGTGGCGGCGCGTTCTCGGGCAAGGACCCGTCCAAGGTGGACCGCTCGGCCGCCTACGCCGGTCGCTACGTGGCCAAGAACATCGTCGCCGCCGGCATCGCCCGGCAGTGTCTGGTGCAGGTGAGCTATGCCATCGGTATCTCGCGCCCGGTCTCGATCATGGTCGACACCTGGGGCACGTCCAAGCTGTCCAACAAAGAGATCGTCAAGCTGATCGAGCGGCATTTCGACCTGCGGCCCAAGGGCATCGTGCAGATGCTGGACCTGTTGCGCCCGGTGTATACCCGTACCGCCGCCTACGGCCACTTCGGCCGCGAAGAGCCGGACTTCACCTGGGAACGCACCGACAAGGCCGCCGCGCTGCGCGCGGACGCCGGGTTGTAGGACACGCCTGCCGCTGTCGGCGCCATGAACGGGACGGCCACGCCGTCCCGTTCATGCTTGCCCCCGATGCAACGCCCCTACCCTCGCATGCGCCGTTGCAACACCATGACCAGGATGCCCCCATGCAACACCTGCAACCCCAAGAACTGGCGGCTTGGCTCGCCGACGCCGACCGGCCGCGGCCGGTGCTGCTCGATGTGCGCGAAGGCTGGGAAGTGGCGCATTGCGCCCTGCCCGGGATCGTCCATATCCCGATGAACGAGATCCCGTCACGCCAGCAGGAGCTGGACCCGGATACGCCGACGGTGGTGATCTGCCACCACGGGGTGCGCAGCTACCAGGTGGCGACGTTCCTGGAGCGCAACGGCTTCGAGCGGATGATCAATCTGACCGGCGGGGTCGCCGGCTGGGCAGACCAGGTCGATCCGGGCTTTCCCCGCTATTGATGCGTTTCGCGGCATGCAAGGCTGCGGCAGCGCCGAGGGTCTGACAGCAGTTGCCAATGCCCGATCCGCGCCACGGGGGCGGCGCACTGCCCGCTGGGCCGCCGATCGCCCCGGTAGCACGGTGCCCATGCGGCAATGCCCGGATGTGTGCCACGGCCCCGTATGCCACCCATACACCGGCCCCTTAGCCGGATACAGCCCGATTTCAATCGGCAGTCAGCAGCGTGGCAAGTGATTCGCAGATGATACTTGCGTAAGCATTCCACCCAGCTATCATCTAGGCCTGAGCTTTGCGATGAACCGTCTGACTAGCCATGTGCCCGGCCCCCACTTCGCCTGTCGATCCGGCAGCGTTGCAACTGACCCTTGCCACCGCAGACGATCTGCCATTCCTTCAGGCGCTGTACGCGTCGACCCGTAGCGAGGAATTGGCCGCCACGGGCTGGAGTGCGCAGCAGCAGGCCGATTTCATCGCACAGCAGTTCGACGCCCAGCACCGCCATTACCAGGAACACTACCGCGAGGCGGCGTTTTCGGTTGTCCATCATGGGCATGAGCCGATAGGCCGGTTCTACGTCTTTCGCGGGCCGACCATCTATAACCTGATGGACCTCTCGCTGCTGCCTGGCTGGCGAGGCCATGGCATCGGGGGGCATCTACTGGCACAACTGGTGCGGGAAGCCGATTCGGCTGCCAGGGCCATCCGTCTCTACGTGGAGCAGGACAACCCCGCGCGCCGGCTGTACGAGCGCTTCGGTTTTGCCGTCACCGGCCAGCACCCGATCTACCTGCAGATGCATCGCCCCGCCACCCAGGAGTTGGCCGCATGAGTGACATCCCCAGCCAGGACGAGCTGCAGCAGGCCCTGGGCCAGACCTGGCGCGTGAGCTGGGAAGGCCATCCTGGCATCGACGTCGATCTGGTCGAGGTCAACCAGGGCAAATCGATGAATTCGCGTTATCACTGCTACGACGCGGTATTCCGGCAGCCCGCCGGGTTCGATCTGCCGCAATACAGCTACACACTGCATGGCCCGGACGCGTCGTCGTGGTGGGTCATGCTCACCCCGATCGGGCCGGACGAGGAAGGACATCGCCTGCTGCAGGCGGTGTTCCATGTCCGGCTACCGGTACCGGCCAGCCCCTGACACGCACTGCGGACCGACCGCACACCCCCGCCGGCAAGGCCGGCTTCACAGCGAGGAGCAACAGCATGGAACCTTTTCTGGGCGAGATCAAAATGGTGGGCTTCAATTTCGCACCGCGCGGCTACGCGATGTGCCAGGGCCAGCAGATGTCCATCGCGCAGAACAGCGCGCTGTTTGCCCTGCTCGGCACCATGTACGGTGGCAATGGCCAGACCACGTTCGGCCTGCCTGACTACCGCGGCCGCAGCCCGGTGGGCATGGGGCAAGGCCCGGGATTGTCGATGATCGTCCAAGGTGAAGTCGCGGGGACCGAGAATGTCACGCTGACGACAGGCCAACTGCCGCCGCATGCACCGGTCGCGCAGTTTGTCGGCCAACCCAGCAATGGCAGCGTGACCCTGTCCGCGGATGTGGCGACCAGCACGACGGCTGCGATGGTCCCGCCGACCCAGGGCAGCACCACCTACCTGTCCGCCACCACGGCCAAGGCCGGCCCGACCAATGTGGCCTTCAATGGCTTGTTCACCGGTACCGCGCCCGATGCGACCAAGGCCAGCCTCGGCGGTCTCAGCGGGCAAGCCAGCATCACCCCCCAGGGCAGCATCACCATCTCGCCGGTGGGCGGCGGCCTGCCGGTTGCCATCCGCAATCCCTTCCTCGGCACCAATTTTGTCATCGCGACGGAAGGCGTCTTCCCCTCCCGCAATTGATCTCGTTAATCTGCACCAAGGTCGGCCTGTCCCTGCACAGGCCGACTGCCACTTCAAGGAACGCCGGGAGCCGCCGATGAAAACCAGAGCCACCGCCCAACCGACATCGCACGCCCCGGCAGGCCGCGCCTGGCTGCGCGCGCTCGAACCTCGCATCATGTTCGACGCAGCGGCGCTTGCCACCGCAGCCGATGCGGGCGCAGAGGCCGCGAAGCCAGCCACACGCCATATCGATGCGCCTGACCATCCGGCCGGCGACGCGTCCGCGTCCGTGGCCGAGACGGCGACCCGGCAAGGCGGGCAACGGCAGGCGCTGATAACCCCCGGCGAGGTGGAAGAACGGTTGGCGGGCGCCAGGCCCGGCCGCGAAGTCGTGTTTGTCGACGGCGCAATCGTCGATGCCCGGCAACTGGTCGATTCGCTCGAACCGGGCGTGGAGGTCGTGACCCTGGATCCCGACGGCGACGGTCTGGCCCAGATTGCCGAATACCTGAAGGGTCGCCAGGGCATCGATGCGATCCATATCGTCAGTCACGGCTCGCTGGGGCAGATCACGCTCGGCAACGTCACCCTCGATCAGGCCGCGTTGCCCGCGCGTGCCGCCACCCTCGACGCCATCGGGCAGAGCCTTGGCGAGCAAGGCGATATCTTCCTGTACGGCTGCTACGTGGGACAGGGGCGGCAGGGGCAGTCCTTCGTTGATGCATTCTCGCGGCTGACCGGCGCCGATGTCGCCGCCTCGACCGACATGACTTCCGGCAGCCAGCGCGGCGGGGACTGGGAGCTGGAGTACCGTAGCGGCGCGGTGACCTCCACCCTCGATCTTGCCGGCGCCTGGTCCGACTATGCCGGCGCACTGGTCTCGATCCCGTCCAACGTGACCATCGACTTCACCGGGGAGGGCTTCGTCGAGGCGGCCGACCACGGCTCCAATGTCTTCACCAAGGGCGATGTCAAGATCACCTACAGCGCGGCCAACTGGTTCCAGGACGTGGACGATGGCCAGGGCAGCTCTCCGGGCCTGTTCGCCGGTGCCTTCACTGGGGTGGAAACGGTCACCATCGAAACCACCTCCGGCAACGAGTTCGATTTTGTCAGCTTCTTCATCAATGCCTTCGGCGGCGGCTTCGCCTCGGTGGAGGGATTCAGGAACGGCGCCTCGACCGGCGTGCAGACCACCGGCACCGGCTTCGGCCAGGCCAACGGCAGCTTCACCGCGTTGCTGAATGACGGCATCTTCAACAATGTCGACCGGGTCGTCATCACCTCCAACGCCGGTGGCTTCTTCGATGTCTTCGACAGTTTCGTGCTGCACACGGTGCCCAGCAATCCACCCAGCCTGGCCGCGACCGGCACCAATCCGGGCTTCACCGAGAACGGCAGCGCCGTCGATCTCTTCAGCGGTATCACCGCCAATACCAACGACAGCGGCCAGAAATTCACCGGCGCCACCTTCACGGTGAGCAACGTCAGCAACGGCGCCAGCGAAATCCTCACCATCGGCGGCACCGACATCGGCCTGAACAACGGCAACAGCGGCACCATCCCCGGCATCGGCAGCTACAGCGTCACCGTGGCGGGCGCCACGGCAACGGTCACGCTGACCGGGCTGAGCCGCGACAACAGCCAGATGGGTTCGCTGATCGATGCCATCACCTATCGCAACAGCAGTGACAACCCCGGCAGCAGCAGCCGGGTCATCACCATCACCGGCATTGCCGACGACGGCGCCAACAACAACACCGCCACACCGAACATCGCCTCGACCGTGACCGTGACCCCGGTGAACGATGCCCCGACCCTGTCCCCGGCGAACGACACGGCGGCCTATACCGAGGGCGGCACGGCCGCGGTGCTCAGCCCCAGCCTCACCGTCAGCGACGCCGACAGCACCACGCTCTCGAGCGCCACGGTCACCATCAGCGACTTCCGTAGCGGCGATGTGCTGAGCGTGGGCAACGCCAACGGCTACACCGTCAACTACAACGCCGGCACCGGGGTGCTGACACTCACCGGCGCCGGCAACGCCGCGGCCTTGCAGACGGCACTGCGCTCGGTCACCTACTCGTCGACGTCGGACGATCCGACCTTCGGCGGCACCGATGGCACCCGGCAGATCAACATCACCGTGACCGACAACGGCGGGGCCAGCTCAACCGCGGCCACATCGCAGGTGGCGGTCACTGCCGTCAACGATGCGCCGACCCTGTCCGCCGGCCCCTACACCTGGACCGCCACCACCGAGGACGCCACGTCCACCGCGGTCACGGTATCCAGCCTGTTGACCAGCCTGTCGGCCGGCGACCTGGACAGCGCCAGTGTCGGCGTCGCCATCACCGCCAGCAGCGGCAACGGCACCTGGCAATACTCCACCGACGGCAGCAACTGGTACGGCGTCGGCACGGTCAGCGGCAATGCGGCGCTGTTGCTGTCCGCCTCCAGCCAGCTGCGCTTCGTACCGGACGGGCAGAACGGCGGCGCGCCGACACTGGGCCTGCGCGCCTGGGACCAGAGCAGCGGCAGCGTCACCGTCGGCAGCACCCGCAGCACCGCCGATGCGTCCACCAACGGTGGCAGCACGGCCTTTTCCAGCACTGCCGCGCAGGCCAACCTCACCGTCAGCAGCGTCAACGACGCACCGGTGTTGACACCGATCGGCCCCACGCTCAATGGGCTGACCGACACCGACGTCAACTGGGTCGGTCAGGCCGTGTCCAGCTTTGCCGGCGCCAACACCAACGATGTCGACAGCGGCGCGGTCAAGGGCATTGCCATCACCGGGCTCAACCCGGGCAACGGCACCTGGCAGTACAGCATGAATGGCGGTGCCAGCTGGCAGGACATCGGCAGCGTGTCGAGCAGCACGGCGCTGCTGCTGCGCAGCAGTGACCGCGTGCGCTTCGTGCCGGACGGCGTCAACGGCACCAATGCCGACATCACCTACCATGCCTGGGACCAGAGCGGCGCCACCAGCGGCCAGCAAGGCAACAAGGTCGATGCCTCCGCCACCGGCGGATCCTCGCCGTTCTCCAGCGCGACCGACACCGCGAGCATCACGGTCACCGCGGTCAACGATGCGCCGCTGGTCACCAGCAGTGGCGGCAGCACGGCCTTCGTCGAAGGCGACAACGTGACGTCGACCCCGGTGGCGATCGACGGCGGCATCACGATCTCCGACAGTGATTCGCCATTGCTCTATGGCGCCACGGTGCAGATCACCGGCAACTTCCAGAGTACGCAGGACGTGCTCGCCTTCACCGGCAATCCGGCCATCATGGGCGACATCACCGGCAGCTACGACAGCAACACCGGTACGCTGACGCTGACCTCGGCCGGCGGTGCCAGCGCGGCACAATGGCAGGCAGCGCTGCGGGCCGTCACCTACAGCAACAGCTCGGAAAACCCGGTCACCACCGACCGCACCATCAGCTTCATCGTCGACGACGGTGCCGCCAGCAGCACCGCCGCCAACCGCACCGTGACGGTGACGCGGACCAACGATGCCCCCATCGTCACCGTGCCGGGCAGCATCCCCGTCCTTGAGGACGTCGCCAGTGCCCTCACCGGCATCAGCTTCTCGGATGCCGATGCCGGCGCCGGCAGCGTCACGGTCACGCTCTCCGTGCCCAGCGGCACGCTGTCCGCCATCTCGGGCGGCGGTGTCACCATCGGCGGTACCGCCGCTGCGATGACGCTCGCCGGTTCGATCAGCGACATCAACGCCTTCATCGCCGGCGGCAACGTCAGCTTCCAGACTGCGCTGAACAGCAGCACCAACGTCACGCTCACCGCCAGCATCGACGACAACGGCCTTGCCGGCGGTGCGGCCAGGAACGACAGCGACACCGTGGCGCTCACGGTGACTGCGGTCAACGATACGCCTGCGATCAGTGCACCGGCCTCGATCAACGTGACCGAGGACGTGCCGCAGGTGCTCACCGGCATCAGCTTCAGCGATATCGATGCCGGTTCCGGTGCCGTCAGCGTGCAGTTCAGCGTCGCCCCCGGCAGCGGTACGCTTGCTGCCGGCAGCGCCGCCGGCGTCACGGTGCTGGGTTCGGGTACCGGCACGCTCAGCCTCACCGGTACGCTGGCCGACATCAATGCCTTCGTCGCCGGTGGCGCGGTCAGCTTCACCACAGCCAACAACGCCACCGGCAACGTGGTGCTGTCGCTCGTCATCGACGATGGCGGCCATACCGGCACCGGTGGCAACCAGACCGACAACACCACCGTTACCCTGGTGGTCAGCGCCGAGAACGACGCACCGGTCAACAACGTGCCGGGCACCCAGACCATGCTGCAGGACGGTGTGCTGATCTTCAGCAGCGGCAACGGCAACGCGGTCGCAATCGCCGATGTGGACGCCGGCGGCGGCACTGTGCGGGTCACGCTCACCGCCAGCAACGGTCTGATCTCACTGGGCAGCACGGCGGGGCTGGCGTTCTCCATCGGCAGCGGCACCGGTGACAGCACGATGACCTTCGACGGCAGCATCGTCGACATCAACAACGCGCTGGCCGGTTTGAGCTTTGCCCCGACCGCCGGCTACCACGGCACCGCCTCGCTGCAGATCACCACCAACGATCTCGGCCTTGCCGGCAACGGCGGCAACCAGACCGACACCGATCTGATCACGATCACCGTCGCCCAGCCCAATCCGGCAGTGGTCAGTGTCGCCGGCGGCAGCCCCGATGGCGGCTACAAGGTCGGCGACACCATCAGCATCAGCGTCACCTTCGACCAGGCCGTCACCGTCAGCGGCGGCACGCCCACGCTGTTGCTGGAAACCGGCGCCACCGATCGGCTCGCCAGTTATGTCTCGGGCTCGGGCAGCAATACGCTGACCTTCAGCTACACGGTGCAGCCCGGTGATCTGGCCACCGACCTTGACTATCAATCGACGGCAGCCCTGGTGCTGAATGGCGCCACCATCCGCAACGCCGCCAGCAACGATGCATTCCTGACGCTGCCGGCCACCGGCAGCGCCAATGCGCTGGCAGGTCAATCCGACCTGGTCATCGATGGCGTCGCTCCCGCCGTCGCCACGGTCACCGTACCGGCCAACGGCACCTATGTGGCGGGCCAGCACCTCGACTTCATCGTCAACTTCAACGAGAGCATCACGGTCGACACCACCGGCGGCACGCCGCGCCTTGCCGTCACGCTCGATAGCGGTGGCACCGTCTACGCCGACTACCTGTCCGGCTCGGGTTCCGGCACCCTCACCTTCCGCCTCACCATTGCCAGCGGCCAGCTGGACGCCGACGGCATCACGCTGGGCAGCGGCATCGACGCCAACGGCGGCACGCTGCGCGATGCGGTCGGCAACGACGCCGGGGTCACCCTCAACGGCGTCGGCGCCACCACCGGCGTGCGGATCGATGCCATCGATCCGACCATTGCCAGCGTCACCGTGCCGGCCGCCGGCCGCTACAACGCCGGCGATGTGCTCACCTTCACCGTCAACCTGTCCGAGCCGGTCACCGTCGATACCGGCGGTGGCACGCCCCGGCTCGCGCTCGACCTGGGCGGGACCACCGTCTACGCCGCATATGTCTCCGGCGCCGGCACCGGCGCGCTGCAGTTCCAATACACCGTGCAGCCCGGCGACAACGACGGCAACGGCATCGCCGTCACTGCATTGCAGGCCAACGGCGGCCTGCTGCGCGACAGCGCCGGCAATACCGCCAGCCTCGCCCTGCAGAACGTGGGCGACACCAGCGCCGTGCTGGTCGACACCCAGGCCCCGGCGCCCGTCGCCGTCGCCCGGCTCGACGCCACGCCGACGAATGCCGCCACCATCAGCTACACCGTCAGCTTCAGCGAGGCGGTCGGCGGTGTCGACGCGGCCGACTTCGCGCTCAGCACCACCGGCTCGGCCAGCGGCAGCATCACCGCGGTCACCCAGCTCGATGCCACCACCTTCCGCGTCCAGATCGCCAATCTGGCCGGCAGCGGCACGCTGCGGCTCGATCTGAACGGCACCGGCATCGCCGACCTTGCCGGCAACCCGCTCACTGGCGGCCTCGCCGGCGAAACCTATACGCTGGACCGGCTTGCACCGGCGGTCACCGGCGTCGCGGTGCCGGCCAACGGCACCTATGTGGCGGGCCAGCACCTCGACTTCACCGTCAACTTCAACGAGAGCATCACGGTCGACACCACCGGCGGCACGCCGCGCCTTGCCGTCACGCTCGACAGCGGCGGCACCGTCTACGCCGACTACCTGTCCGGCTCGGGTTCCGGCGCCCTCACCTTCCGCCTCACCGTTGCCAGCGGCCAGTTGGACGCCGACGGCATCACGCTGGGCAGCGGCATCGACGCCAACGGCGGCACGCTGCGCGATGCGGTCGGCAACGACGCCGGAGTCATCCTCAACGGCGTCGGCGCCACCACCGGCGTGCGGATCGATGCCATCGATCCGACCATTGCCAGCGTCACCGTGCCGGCCGCCGGCCGCTACAACGCCGGCGATGTGCTCACCTTCACCGTCAACCTGTCCGAGCCGGTCACCGTCGATACCGGCGGTGGCACGCCCCGGCTCGCGCTCGACCTGGGCGGGACCACCGTCTACGCCGCATATGTCTCCGGCGCCGGCCCCGGCGCGCTGCAGTTCCAATACACCGTGCAGCCCGGCGACAACGACGGCAACGGCATCGCCGTCACTGCATTGCAGGCCAACGGCGGCCTGCTGCGCGACAGCGCCGGCAATACCGCCAGCCTCGCCCTGCAGAACGTGGGCGACACCAGCGCCGTGCTGGTCGACACCCAGGCCCCGGCGCCCGTCGCCGTCGCCCGGCTCGACGCCACGCCGACGAATGCCGCCACCATCAGCTACACCGTCAGCTTCAGTGAGGCGGTCGGCGGTGTCGACGCGGCCGACTTCGCGCTCAGCACCAGCGGCTCGGCCAGCGGCAGCATCACCGCGGTCACCCAGCTCGATGCCACCACCTTCCGCGTCCAGATCGCCAATCTGGCCGGCAGCGGCACGCTGCGGCTCGATCTGAACGGCACCGGCATCGCCGACCTTGCCGGCAACCCGCTCACTGGCGGCCTCGCCGGCGAAACCTATACGCTGGACCGGCTTGCACCGGCGGTCACCGGCGTCGCGGTGCCGGCCAACGGCACCTATGTGGCGGGCCAGCACCTCGACTTCACCGTCAACTTCAACGAGAGCATCACGGTCGACACCACCGGCGGCACGCCGCGCCTTGCCGTCACGCTCGACAGCGGCGGCACCGTCTACGCCGACTACCTGTCCGGCTCGGGTTCCGGCGCCCTCACCTTCCGCCTCACCGTTGCCAGCGGCCAGTTGGACGCCGACGGCATCACGCTGGGCAGCGGCATCGACGCCAACGGCGGCACGCTGCGCGATGCCACCGGCAATGCCGCCCAGCCCACACTGGCCGGCCTGCCGGTCACCGATGGCATCAGGATCGATGCCCAGGCGCCGCAGGCGCAGATCACACTGGCCGATCCCAATCCCATCCGGTCGGGCACGGTGCACTTCACCGTCACCTTCAGCGAAGTGGTCAGCGGGGTGGACAGGGCTGATTTCGCGCTGCTTGCCGGCGGCAATGCCAGCGGCACGATCACCTCGGTCACCCAGGTCGATGCCCGTACCTATTCGGTGCAGGTCGATGGCGTGGGCGGCAATGGCACGCTGGCGCTTGCGTTGAGCGCCCAAGGCAGCGGCATTGCCGATGGGGTGGGCAATCCGCTGAGCGACAGTGCCATCAGCCCGGCCTACAACGTACGCCCCAACACGCTGCCGGTTCCGGCACCCGTCCCCGCACCGGTGACACCGCCGTCCGGGCCCAGCACGCCGATCGTCATCACCCCGGTCGCACCACCGGTCACGTTGTCACCCACCGACCCGGTCGCCCCGGTCGACGCTCCGACACTGACCCTGGGTGGCGATGGCAGTGCGGCGGGATCGGGCATCGCCGCACTGCTCAACCCGCTCTCGGCCGATCCGCTGGCACCGGGCGGCAACAGCACGTTCGCCCCGGTGGAAGTCCGCGCTTCGTTCATCGAACTGGGGGTCGGCAGTGGTGCCGGACTGCAGGCCATGCCCGACATCGGCGACTACGCGGCGCAGGCCGGGCAGCCGATCAGCATCGGGTTGCCGATCTCCACCTTCACCCACAGCGAGAAGAACGTCGAGATCACGCTGGAAGTGCGTCTGGCCGATGGGCGCCCGCTGCCCAACTGGCTCAAGTTCGACCCGGTGACCGGTTCGCTTTCCGGCACTCCGCCCAAGGGCCTCAACCAGAAGCTGGTGATCGAGGTGATCGCACGCGACAGCAAGGGCAACCGGGCCACCAGCCACCTTGATCTGATGGTGCGCTCGACCGAGCCGCGTGCCGAAGCCGTCGACATGGCGCCGCTGCGCGCTGCCTTCGCCCTGCCGGCTGCCGAACGTGACGTGGCGCAGGGCAAGCCGGCGCTCGCCCAGCAGTTCGATCAGTTCGGCCGCCCGGCCCGCCAGGCGGCAGGCGATGCCCTGCTGCGGCACCTGCAGCTGAGCAGAGCCCAGGAGACCGTCTGATCCGCCGCGGCGGTCAGCACGCGGCCAACCGGAGGAACGACAGGATGAACCACATGGCATGCGCGACAGGACAAGGGGGCCGGACCACTCCGGCCCGTTGCCGGCCGCGCGTGCCGCCGATGCGATGGCTGCAGCGCACGCCGCCACGCCATCGTTCTGCACAATGAACCCAGGCACCATGAACTAGGATGGAGCGCATGTCCCGGAACGAAACCTGCCCCCGCTCCCGGGCGACTCCGCTGCAGCGGCAGCCCCGGGGCGCCGTACCGGGCGATTGCCTGCACCCCTTATGACTCCCATGCGAAAGGATAAATCGTTGGATATCACTACCCGCTTGCATTTGACCCCGATCGCGGCACTGCTTGCCGCGCTGCTGGGCGGTTGTGCCGTACAGCCGCAGGCGATCCCGGTGCAGGAGCGGCAGGCCGACCTCGCCCGCCAGCGCACTGCCATGTTCGCCGAGCAGGAGCCGCTCTCGGGCGCCATCACGCTGGAAGACGCGATGGCGCGTGCGCTCAAGTACAACCTCGATCACCGGCTCAAGCTGATGGAAGAGGCGCTGGCACAGCGGCAGCTCGATCTGGCGCGCTGGGACCTGCTGCCCAGGCTGACCGCCGAAGCCGGTTATTTCTGGCGCAGCAACGAGCTGGCCTCCTCCTCGCGTGACTACGCGACCGGCGAGCAGTCGCTGGTGCCTTCCACCTCGTCCGACCGTACCCATGAAACCGCGGATCTCACGCTGTCCTGGAACGTGCTCGACTTCGGCGTGAGCTACTACGCGGCGCAGCAGCAGGCCGACCGGGTGCTGGTGCTGCGCGAGCGCCGGCGCAAGGTGATCCACCTGATGATGCAGCAGGTGCGGCAGGCGTACTGGCAGGCGGTGGGAGCGCAGCAGTTGGAGACCAAGGTCGAGCCCATCCTCAAGCTGACGCAGCAGGCGCTGGATGACTCGCGCAGGATCGAGCAGGAAAAGCTGCAGGCTCCGCTCGATACGCTCAACTACCAGCGCCAGTTGCTCGACATCCTGCGCCAGCTCGAAGCGGTGCGCGACGAGCTGGCGCAGGCCAAGCCACGGCTCGCGTCGATCATGAACGTGCCGCCGGGCTCGCCGTACACCCTCACGCAGCCGGAGGGCTTTGCCACGCCGCGCCTGCCGATCGCGCCCGAGGCCATGGAGGAAACGGCGCTGGTGCACCGCCCCGAACTCGTCGAAGCCGGCTACAACGAGCGGATCGGCCTGTGGGAGACCAGGAAGGCGATGGCCAAGCTGCTGCCCGGCCTCAACATCGAGCTGGGCGTCAACTACGACAGCGACAGCTACCTCGTGCACCAGTCCTGGCGCGACCTGGGGCTGCGCGTGAGCTGGAACCTCCTCAACCTGCTCAACTACAAGAACATCCGCGGCAGCGCGCAGGCGCAATACGAGGTGGCGCAACAGCAGCATCTGGCGCTGAACATGGCGGTGCTCACGCAGGTACACGTGGCCTATCGCGACTACCTGGGCCGCAAACGCCAGTTCGAGCTGTCCAACGACATGAACGAAGTGGACCAGCGCATCCTGACCCACACCCGCAACGCGGCCAAGGCCGACGCGCAGGGCAAGCTCAACGAGATCCGCGCGCAGGCGAGCGCCGTGATGTCCGAGCTGCGCCTGTACCAGACCTATGGCGCGCTGCAGAACGCCTACGGGCAGATGCTCGCCACGCTCGGGCTCGATCCGCTGCCTGACGAAGTGCGCGCGCACGACCTGGGCACGCTGCGCGAGGCCATCGTCGAGCGCGAGAAACAGTTGGTGGAGGTCGACGCGGAGCCACGCCGATGATGCGGCGCCTGCTGCCGGCGGCGCTGCTGCTGACGGCCGTGGTGCAGGCCGCGCCACCCGCCGCCGGCAATGCCGGCAAGGACAATCGGATCCGTACGCAGTTGGCCGCGCGTGAATCGGTGGTGGTGGCAAGCGAGCTCAATGCCAAGATCGCGCGACTGCCATGGAAGGAAGGCGACGCCTTCCGCGCGGGTCAGGCGCTGGTGTCGTTCGACTGCAGCCTGTTCCAGGCCCAGCTGCGCAAGGCCGACGCCGGTGCCGAGGCCGCGCGCAAGCTGCTGGAAGTGAACACCCGGCTCGCCGAACTCAATTCGGTCGGCAAGCTCGAGGTGGAGCAGGCGCAGGCCAAGGTCAAGGAGTCGGCGGCCGAGGCGGCCTATATGCGCGCCACCGTCAGCCGCTGCACCATCCCCGCCCCCTTCTCCGGCCGCGTCGCCAAGCGGTTGGCCAATGCGCACGAGTTCGTCACGCCGGGCAAGCCGTTGCTGGAGATCGTCGACGTCAGCGCGCTGGAAGTGCAGATGATCATCCCGTCGCGCTGGCTCGCCAGGATCAAGCCCGGGACCCGGTTCACCGTCGAGGTGGATGAACTCGGCCAGAGCTATCCGGCCGTGGTGTCGCGGATCGGTGCGCGGATCGACCCGGTCAGCCAGTCCATCTCGCTCACCGGCAGGATCGAGGGCCAACACCCCGCGCTGCTGCCCGGCATGAGCGGCTGGGCCAGCTTCCCCGCGCGATGACGCAAACGAGCGCAGTCGACGCGCTGGTCACCCTGGTCCAGCTGGAACGGCGTGCCCGCGAAGCGCAGAGCCCTGAGGCGCTGGGCTTTGTGATGGTGAACGAGACGCTGGCACTGGTGCCGTACCGCCAGGCGGCGTTCTGGTCAGACAGCGGCCTCGGGCAGGTAGCGGCGGTGTCGGGGCTGCCGCAGGTGGACCCGAACGCGCCCTACCTGCAGTGGCTAGGCCGGTTGTGCCGTGCGCTGCACCAGGCCCACACCGCGACCACACCGCTCGACGCCGCAAGCGCCCCCGCCGGGCAGGCGGCCGACTGGGCCGACTGGCTGCCGGCCCACGCGCTGTGGCTGCCACTGACCGACGAGGCCGGCCTGCGCGAAGGCGGCCTGCTGCTGGCACGCGATACGCCCTTCAACGAGCATGAGCGCGCCGTGCTGGCCGAACTGGTGCATGCCTACGCGCACGCGCTGGCCGCCTTCCGCCCACGGCGCAGCACTGCGCAGCGCTTCAAGGCGGCACTGCGGCTGAACCGGGTGCGGCGGCGCATCCTGCTGGCGCTCTTGGGGGTGTGTCTGTTTCCGGTCCGCCTGACCGTGCTGGCACCGGCCGAAGTGGTGCCGCGCGATCCGTTCCTGGTGCGCGCGCCGCTTGATGGCGTGGTCGAACGCTTCTTCGTGCAGCCGAGTCAGGCGGTCGCGGCCGGCGCGCCGCTGTTCAGCCTCGATACGGTGACGCTGCAGGCACGGCGCGCGCTGGCGCAACGGGCGTACGACACCGCGCAGGAGGAATACCGGCAGTCGGCCCAGCTGGCGGTGACCGACGACGAGGGCCGGGTCAAGCTGGCGCAAAGCCGCGGCGAGCTGGAACAGAAGGCGCTGGAGCTTGAGTACACCACCGAGCAGCTCGACCGGGTGCAGGTCAAGGCCGACCGGGCTGGGGTCGCGGTGTTCGACGATGTCAACGACTGGCAGGGCAAGGCGGTGGTGGTCGGCGAGAAGGTGCTGCTGCTGGCCGATCCGGCCAAGGTGGAGCTATTGGCGCAGATGCCGGTGGCCGAGCAGATCCCGCTGCAGCCGGGCACGGTGATCGCGCTCTATCCCAGTGCCGATCCCACCCGCGCCTACGAGGCACGCATCGTCAGCGTGGCCTACAGCGCCGGCGAGACCGACGAGGGCGTACTCGCCTATCGGGTACGCGCCCGGTTCGAGGCCGGTGCCCCGCCACGGCTGGGCCTGCGTGGCACTGCACGGCTGCCCGGCAGCTGGGTGCCGTTCGCCTACTACGCGCTGCGCCGCCCGTTCGCAGTGGCGCGGCAATGGCTGGGTTGGTAGCCCGCGATGCCACTGCCCCCGCTGCGCCAGGAGCTGAGCCTGCATCCAGGCCCCGTCGATCCGTATGGCGCGCCGACATGGACACTGCACGACCCGGCTGCCAACCGCTTCTACCAGCTCAGTTGGCCGGCATTCGAGATCCTGTCGCGCTGGCATCGCGGCGATGCCGCGCAAGTGCTGGCCGCGGTCAATGCCGAGACCACGCTCCAGGTCGGCGCGGACGATCTGGAGGACCTGTACCGCCTGCTCGCCGGCCACCATCTGCTGGTGGGGCACGATGCTGCGTACACCGGCCGCCTTGCCGAAAGCGCCGCGGCACAGCGCATGTCCAAGACCATGTGGCTGCTCAAGCACTACCTGTTCTTCCGCGTGCCGCTGCTGCGGCCGATGCCACTGCTCAAGCGGCTCGCCCCCCGGCTGGAGTGGGCCTTCACCCCCGCCTGCTGGTATGCGCTGGCCGCCATCGCCGTGTTCGGGCTCTACCTGGCCTCGCGGCGTTGGGATGAATTCACCCACACCTTCTCGGCCTACGCCGGCCCCGAAGGGCTGCTGGGGATCGGCATCGCCCTGTCGTTCGCCAAGGTGCTGCACGAATTCGGACACGCGCTCACCGCCTACCGCTGCGGCTGCCGCGTGCCCACCATGGGTGTGGCCTTCCTGGTGATGTGGCCGGTGCTGTACACCGACACCAACGAAGCGTGGAAGCTCAGGCGCCGCGGCGAGCGGCTGCGCATCGGCGCGGCCGGCATGCTCAGCGAGCTGGCGCTGGCCGCACTTGCCACGCTGGCCTGGAGCTTCCTGCCGGACGGGCCGCTGCGCAGCGCGGCGTTCCTGCTCGCCACCAGCACCTGGCTGCTCACGCTGGCCATCAATGCCAGCCCGTTCATGCGCTTTGACGGCTATTTCCTGCTGTCGGACTGGCTTGAGATGCCCAATCTGCACGAACGCGCCTTCGCACTGGCGCGCTGGCGGCTGCGCGAGGCACTGTTCGGCCTGGGCGAGGCGCCGCCGGAGTCGTTCACCCCAGGCCGGCAGCGTTTCCTGCTGGCCTTCGCCTTCGCCACCTGGCTGTACCGGCTGGTGCTGTTCTTTGGCATCGCGCTGATGGTCTATCACCTGTTCTTCAAGGCACTGGGCCTGTTGCTGATGGTGATCGAGCTGGGCTGGTTCATCGTGCTGCCGATCTGGCGGGAGCTCAGGGTCTGGTGGTCACGCCGCGCTGCACTGCGCTGGCACAGGCAGACCCTGCGCACGGCGGCGGTGCTGGCGCTGCTGGCGCTGCTGGTGCTGGTGCCCTGGCAAGGCACGGTACGCGCCCCGGCGGTGCTGACCGCGGTGCGCAACCAGTCGCTCTATGCCGCGCAGGCCGGACGCATCGTCGGTGATGCCGCGCGCGAAGGACAGCGGGTGCGCGCCGGCGAGCGCCTGGCGACGCTGGTCTCGCCGGAGCTGGAATTCCGGCTGCGCATGGCACAGGCACAGGAGCAGGCATTGCGCTGGCAGGTCGAGCAGCAGCCGTTCGCCACCGAGCTGCAGGAAGCGGGCGACGTGCTGCGCCGCCGCTGGGCGGGGGCACGCGAAGCGGTCCACGGCCTGATCGCGCAGCGCAGGCAGCTCGAAGTGCGGGCGCCGTTCGACGGCACGGTGGTCGAGACCAATGCCTTCCTTGCCCCGGGGGCCTGGCTCGCGCGCGGCGAGAAGCTGTTCCAGATCGTCGGCGCCGAGGGGGGACTCAAGGTCGAGGCCTTTGTCGGTGAGCGCGACCACGCGCTGCTGGACCGCAGCCAGGGGGGCCGCTTCATCGCCGACCTGCCCGAGGCCGGCACGCTGCGTTGCAGCCGGGCCGAGCCGGACGAAGTCAACATGACGGTGCTGCCGCAGCCCTATCTGGCCAGCAGCCACGGCGGACGTCTGCCGGTGGTGCGCAACGACCGTCAGGAACTGGTGCCGCTGCAGACCACCTTCCGCGTGCGGCTGACGCAGTGCGGGCACGCGGCTGTGGCGGGGGAGCTGCCCGGCGTGGCCATCCTGGTCCGCGAGCGCCACAGCCTCGCGCAATCGGCATGGACGGCGTTGCTGGACCTGTTGCAGCGCGAGCGCGGGCTGTAGCGGCGCATGTCGATGCTGCCCCGGTCCTGTGTGCCACCCCCTGCTCCGGCCTGCGCCTTGCGGAAGGCGCGACGATGAAGGCACGGCTGCTGCTCCTGCTGGTGGCAGGCCTGCTCCACGGCAACGCCTATCCGGGTGCCCGTCTGCCCAATCTACTGTTCATCGACCTGGCCGGACGGCAGGACCTCGCCCCCCAGCTTCGGCGGTACTACGCCGCCGACCCTGCCGGCAGGGCTACGGCACCGTGCGCCTTCGGCGCCGAGGAAGGGCTGGGCGGGCTGCTGTACCTGAAGAAGCGCCCACCGGGTTTTTCGGATGCGCTCGCCGCCAAGGTCGCCAGCCGCGACCGCCACGCCATCGCCACCGCCAGGCGGCTGCTCTCCACCTTCAAGGACGACGACGGTACGCAGCTGGACGGCGCGCTGATCGCCACCCAGGCAGGTCGGCACATCGTGCTGACCGGGCTCAGCCCCTCCGGGCGGATCGCATCCGCCCAATTGCAGGGGCAGGAACTGCAACAGCTGCCCCGCTTCGGGCAACGGGTCTGCATCGCCCTGGGCAGCATCCTTGGGGACTTCGCGCCCTGATCCGCCCTCCGCCGCCGGTTGCCCCGGCGGCCCCGGGTTCCCGCCGGCTCAGCGCGCGCGGCGCAGCGTCAGGTTATAGCGGTAGGGGCCGGTCAAGGGATGCGTGCCGGCGGCAAGCGGGGCGATGCCATGGTAGGCAAGGCGCGTGGCCCCGCCCCAGACCGCCACGTCGCCATGTTCCAGCCGGAAGCGCCGCGGCTTGTCGCTGCGCGCGGCCCCGCCGAACAGGAACACCGCCGGCAGGCCCAGCGAGATCGAGACGATGGGATGGGCAAAATCGCGCTCGTTGCGATCCTGGTGCAGCGACAGCCGCGTGCCCCGCTCATAGCGGTTGATCAGGCAGGCATCGGGCTCGAACCCGGGATAACCCGCTGCCGCCGCCGCGGCGCGCGCCAGTTCGGCAAAGCACGGCGGCAGCGCCGGCCAGGGTGCGTTGCCAAGCGGGTCGATCGGCTGGTAGCGATAGCCGCGCGCATCGGATACCCAGCCGACCGGGCCGCAATTGCTCATCGCCACACCCAGGGTGTAGCCACCGGATGTCTGCCAGTGCCGCAGCGGCGCCTGGTCCAGCACCCCATGCATCGCCGCCAGCAACGCCGGCGCGGCGTCACGGGCGAAGCCGTGCAGCAGCGATGCGCCCTCGCCCAGCGGCTCGGTCCCGGCAGGGCCAGGCAGATCCTGGAACAGGTCGTAGCTCATCGCGCCTGACCCCATATCCGGCCGCGACGCCGGGCATCAGGCCCGCTGCGCAGGCGTATCCCGGACAGCGCGACGACGCTGCCGGAATCGTCATGCCGGTGCCGGACCGGCCGTCGTCGCCGATCCGGAATGCTGTGGGTCACGCCGCCTCCGCCAGGTCCATTGCTTTTCCGAATCGTAGGGCGATGGCGGCCACGGCCGCAATGGTTATCCGGCCAGCAGCCGGCGCGACAAGGCCCACGGGTGCAGGCCCAGGATCAGCCGGTGCAGATCGAGCGCCGCCAACGGGCGCGGCACCTGTGCCAGCAGCGTGCCTTCAGGGCCGATCCGGCCCAGCAACGCGGACAGCGCTTCCTCGTGGCCGGTGTACAGCGAGGCCGGGCGTGCCGGATCGAACAACGTCATTGGCAAGGCGGGTGGGACGCCGCGCACCTCGAAGACCTCGCCGCGCGCATCGCGATAGATTTCGTTGGCGAACACCACGGCAAAGTTGCCTGGCAGCCGTTTGGTGAGCGCATTGGACAACGCGCCGCTGGTGGGCTGCCCGACCAGCGTCACCTGCGGCAGCTCGCGCATTGCCAGCGCGAAGGTATCGCCGGCACTGACGGTGCGATCGCTGGTCAGCAGGTAGACCGGCTTGCGGTACTGACGCTCCCCCTTGGGCGCGATGTACCACGACTGAGCATCCACGCCCTGCGGCCGATGCGCGATCTTGGTAAACGCCAGCCGGCGTTGGTCGGCAAAGCGCCCGGCGATCTCCAGCCCCACCGCGTCATGGCCGCCTTCGAGCAGCAGCGAGACGTCGACGATCATCGCCTTGGTATCGGCCAGCGCCGCCAGGACGCGGTCGACCTCCTGGCCGGCGGCCTCGACATCGGCCCGCAGATCGTTGCCCTGGCGGAACTCGGACAGCCGGCCAATCGCCAGATAGCCGACGTTGCCGGGCAACCGGCCCCAGATCAGGCCGTCGCCGAAGGCACGCACCGCGCTTCCCTGCTCCAGGCGCTTGACCACCCGCTCCTGCAGTTGTGCGCGCCAGCGCTGCTCCAACGCCAGCAGCGCATCGCCGTCGGCGTGCGGCGCCTCGGCCTCGGCCTCGGCCTCGGCCTTGAGCATGCGCAAAGTGGGCGTGTCGCCGCCGATGAACCGGTAACGCGCACCGTTTCCATCCAACTGGATCAGCGCCACGTGTTCATCCTTGAACCCGCCCAGCGCTTCGCTCAGCACCGCACCGAGCGCCTCGTCGTCGGCCGCCGCCGCGGCGCGCCCGGCATATTGCGCATGACGGGCCGGCCAGTCGATACCCCGTTCGTTGAAAAAGGCATAGTCCAGCTGCAGCATCTCCCACATCGCCTGGAAGGTGCGGGCGGGGCTGGATGCCGCCGGGTTGAGGCAGTGGGCCGGAATGCCGTCGATCCGCTCAAGCGAATAGCTTGCTGGCAGGCCGGGCATTGCATACAGCTCGACCCGCCGCGACTGCTTCGGGTCAAGCGTGCGGCGAAAGCGATAGCCGGAGAACACCTGCGGCGAATCGCGCTCCGGGTGCGGGTAGCACAGCGTCTGCGCCTCCTGGTAGCGCTGTAGGCCCTCCTCGGTCAGCGTCACCAGCCAGCCTTCGCCCAGCACCCGGTAGTTGCCGACCAATCTGGCGTCGATCCGCCCGTCCTGCACCACGTCGCCGGCCTGGACGAGCAAGGGGGGCTCGCCCTCCTCGCCGCCGCAGCCTGCCAGACCCGCCCCCAGCACCATGAGGCTTGCCCACCTGCGTGCCGGATACAGCCAACCCTGCTTTTTCTGAGAGAATTCCTTCATCGAACAACCTCGCCCTGCAGCACATTGAACACGGCATCAATGTCACGCCCGGGCGCTGCGGGTGCGCCCCGATCCATCGGATCGGGCGCGATCCGATCGGATGGAACGAGGCAAGACAATGCAATTTCCGCTGCCGGTCCGCTGCCGGCGGGCTGCCCGATGATCACCCCCTACGCCACGGAGCTTGCGACCGTGCTGGCCGGCATGGGCGTCGGCCAGAGCCTGCTGTTCGCCGTACTGCTGTGGCTGCGGCGCGAACGCCCGGCCAATGTGTGGCTGGCGCTGTGCCACCTGGCGATCGCGCAGGTGATGGCGCTGCTGCTGTTCAACAACGTGTGGAAGCAGCATCTGGATGGGCGGCTGACGGCGCACATGATGCTCAATCTGTTCTTCATCGGGCCGCTGCTGTGGGGCTACGCCCGTGCATTGACGGGCCGTCCGCTGTCGATGTGCTCACCCTGGCTGTGGTGCCATCTGCTGCCGGGCCTGCTGCTGCACCTGGGCACGCTGGCCGGCTGGATCACCATCGACCCACCGCCGGCCGATGAATCGGCCTGGTCGGCCGAGAACTACACACCGGGCAGCGACGCATCGGAAATCCCTTCGCTGCTGCTGGTGGGCATCCATATCGGCAGCTATTGCCTGGCGGTCTGGCTGCTGCTGCGCCGCCATCAGCAGACGTTGAAGACACAGTTCTCCCGGCTCGGGGTGCGCTCGTTGCAATGGCTGAGCACCTTGTCGCTGGCGCTGGCCGCCGCGATCGCGCTGTGGTTCGGCCTGCGCTGGCTGGCGCCGATGCTGGCCGACCTGATCGTCGCCGGCGCCTACCTGGTCCTCGCCGGCGTGGCCGGCCTGCGTGGCCTGCACCAACCGGCGGCCATGGTGCAGCCGGAACCGGAAGCCGGGCCCGAGGCCAACGGGGCCAAATACGCAAAATCGGTGCTGGACGCCACGCAGGCGGAAACCATCCGCCAGGCGCTGCTGCAGCTGATGGCCCGGGACAAACCCTATCTGGAAGAAGACCTGACGCTGTCCGGGCTTGCCGGGCAGCTGCGGATCAGCCCGCATCACCTGTCGCAGGTGCTCAACGGCGCGATGGCGACCAATTTCTTCGACTACATCAACCGTCATCGGGTCGAGGCGGTCCAGCGTTGCCTCGTCGATCCGGCGTATGCGGAGCAGACGGTGCTGGACATCGGCCTGGCATGCGGCTTCAGCGCCAAGACCACATTCAACACCGTGTTCAAGCGCCTGACCGGCGTGACGCCCACCGCGTACCGGCAGCAGGCACGTGCCGCTGCCCCGCCCCATCCGGATCAGGCCGGCTTGACCGGCTGATGCAAGCAACTTCGGTAGCAGACCGCAGCGTGGGCCCATCGCCATTGCATATCGACCGGATCGGCATGACTGTGGCCGGCACCGTGCAGCTCAAGGTGGCTTTGCCACGCCGACGCCGGTGCGCCCCGAATGGTCTGGTCCGTGCGCTGACCCGCCCCGCGGCCACCTCAGTCCAGCGTGCGCCGATAGAACCGCAACGCGATGCCCATCACCACCGCAGTGAACAGCAGCAGCGGCCAGACGCTGGGCCACAACTCCGGCCAACCACTGCCCTTGAGCAGGATGCCGCGGATCAGCCGGTTGAAATGCGTCAGCGGCAGCAGGTTGCCCAGCCATTGCGCCCACTGCGGCATGCCGCGGAACGGGAACATGAAGCCCGAGAGCAGGATGTTGGGCAGGAAATAGAACATGGTCAGCTGCATCGCCTGCAACTGATTGCGCGCCACCGATGACAAGGTGATGCCGACGGTGAGGGTGGCCGCGATGAACAGCAGCGTCGCCAGGTAGACGGCGATGAGGCTGCCGGCGAAGGGCACGTGGAACACGAAGCGGGCCGCCAGCAGGGTGATGGTGGCCTGGATCATGCCGATGGCGATGTAGGGCACGATCTTGCCGGTCATCACTTCGAGCGGCTGCACCGGCGTGGCGAGCAGGTTTTCCATGGTGCCGCGCTCGCGTTCACGCGTCATCGCAAGGCCCGTCATCATCACCATGGTCATGGTCAGGATCACGCCCATCAACCCGGGCACGGTATTGAACTGGGTATTGCCTTCCGGGTTGTACAGCCGATGCACCCGGACTTCGAACGGCGCTGCCGCGGCACGCAGCGGAGCGAGCGGCCCGGTCAATTCGCGCTCGGCCACGCGCTGCGCCAGCTGATTGAGCGCGGCCAGCGCAAGCGAGGTCGCCGCCGGGTCGGATGCGTCGGCCTGCACCAGGAGGGCCGGGCGCTCGCCACGCAGCAGCCGACGCGTGAAATCCGCCGGCACCGTCAGCACGAATTGCACCCGCCCCTGCGCCAGTGCGCTGCGCGCCGCCGCTTCGTCGGGCAGCTCGCCGGTGATGTCGAAATAGCCCGAGGTTGCCATCGCCGCCACATAACCGCGGGTGAACTCGCTGCGGTCGGCCATCACCACCGCGGTCGGCATATGCTTGGGATCGGCGTTGATGGCAAAGCCGAACAGCGCCAATTGCATGATCGGAAAGCCGATGATCATGCCAAAGGTGATGCGGTCGCGCCGCAGCTGCAGAAACTCCTTGAGCACGATGGCCCACCAGCGTGCCAGCGAGAAGGCCTTCATGGCCGGCCGCCGAAGTTGTCGGCCGCGTGGCTCATCATGTAGATGAACACGTCTTCCAGGCTGGTGGCCGCCGGCATCAGCCGATGGGCCCCTTCGGCGGCGATGGGACGCAGCGTGGCCTCAAGCAAGGCCGGGTCGCGCCCGCTGACATGCAGCGCCGTGCCGAACGCCACCGTCTGCGCCACGCCGGGCAACCCGCGCAGCCGCTGCGACAGCGTGGTGAGATCACCGCCTTGCAGCGTCCAGGTGCTCAATCCCTGCTGCGCGATGATCTCGTCGGCGCGGCCTTGCGCCAACAGCCGGCCGTAGGCGATATAGGCAAGCTTGTGGCAGCGCTCGGCCTCATCCATGTAGTGGGTGGACACCAGCACCGAGATGCCGCGCGCGGCCAGCAGATGCAATTCCTCCCAGAAGTCGCGGCGTGCGGTCGGGTCGACCCCGGCGGTCGGTTCATCCAGCAGCAGCAGTTGCGGTTGGTGCAGCAGGCACGCCGCCAGCGCCAGCCGCTGTTTCCAGCCGCCCGAGAGCGAGCCGGTCAACTGGCCGGCGCGGCTGGCCAGCCCCAGCTCGGCAAGCGTGCGCTCGACCCGCTCACGCCGGTCGGGCATGTGATACACGCGGGCGACGAAATCGAGGTTCTCGCGCAGGGTGAGATCGTCCCAGTATGAGAACTTCTGCGTCATGTAACCGACCCGGCGCTTGATCTGGTCGGCCTGGGTCGCGATGTCGTATCCCAGGCAGGTGCCGCTGCCCGCATCAGGCGTGAGCAGGCCGCACATCATCCGGATCGACGTGGTCTTGCCGCTGCCGTTGGGCCCGAGAAAACCGAAGATCTCGCCGCGCCGCACCTGCAGCGACACGTCGTTGACCACGTGCTTGTCGCCGAAATGCTTGTTGAGCCCGCGCACGTCGATCGCGAGCGTTTGGTCCGCACTCATCGCAGGCCCACCGTCACCGGCTGGCCCGGCCGCAGCCGGGCGGTCTGCGGCGGCAGGCGCGCCTCGACCAGGAACACCAGCTTGTGCCGGGCATCGTTGCTGTAGATCACCGGCGGGGTGTACTCCGCCTGCGGCGAGACATAGTCCACCCATGCGGCGACCGGGACGCCGCAACCGTCGCAACGCACTGCCAGCGCCCGACCTGGCGCCAGCTGCGCCAGTGCCGCCTGTGGCACGAAAAAGCGGACCTTCACATTGGCCGGCGGCAACAGGCGCACCACCGGGCTGCCGGCCGGCACCCATTCACCCTCGCGGTACAGCGTGTCGGACACCAGCGCCGCCGCCGGAGCGCGCTGCGCGGTCTGGCGCAGCACCCAATCCGCCTGCGACAACGCCGCGCGCGCGGCCTCCACCTGGGCCGCCTGTGCCCGCAACTGCGCGCTGCGGCCCGGCAGACGCGCCACCGTCAACTCACGCTGCAGCCGCCTTACCTCGGCGGCAGCGGCAATCGCGGTGGCATGGCTTTGATCGAACTGCGCCTGTGCGATCGCACCGGCGCGCAGCCGGATCGCGTCGCGCTCGCGCTGCTGGGCGGCACGGCGCGCCTCGGCTTCGGCCGCGACCTGCCGCGCCTGCAGCACTTCGATTTCCTGGGGCCGCTTGCCGCTCTGCATATCCTGCAGCTGCGCCTGGGCTGCCGCCAATTGCTGCTGGTGTTGGCGGCGCACGGCATCCGCCTGGTCATTCTCCAGCGTGAACAACGCCGCCTTTGCCGCCACCTGCTGGCCGCGGCGTACCGCCAGGTGCGTCAACCGCCCCGCCTGCGGCGCGGCGATCGCCACGTATTCCCCTTCCACATAACCCGGGTAGCCCGGGGGCGTGTGTTCGGTGCACGCGGCAAGCAGAAGCGGCAGCAGCAACAGGCAACGCATCATGGCGGGCTCCTCAGACCGTGCGTCAGCACGGCACAGGCATGACGGACGATGGCATCGGCATCCGGTGCGGCAAGGCCGGGCAGCTGCCGTATCAGGCCCAGCATGGCCAGTGGCAGCATGGTCAGGCCCAGCAGCGTCACCGGCAGCAGCTGCGGGACGATATCCGGATGCAGCGCACCGCGTGCCTGGGCAGCAGCGGCAGTGCCGATCAGCTGCTGCAGTTGTGCCAGCGGCAGATGGGCCAGCATGCGGGCGCGCAACAGGCCGCTCTCGTTGAGGATCTCGCCGATCCATAACGACGGCAGCCAAGGATTCCGCGCCACCTGCGCCGCAAGGCGCCGGACCACGCCCTGCACCCGGATGTCCAGCGCATCCGCCTCGGCGGGATCGGGGGTCCAGACCTGCTCCACCAGTGGCGACAGGCGCTCCTGGACCACCGCGTCGAGCAGTTGATCCCGGTTGCTGAAGTAGTAATGCACCATCGCCGGGGTGACGCCGGTGCGCGCGGCGATCTGCGCCATGCTGGTCGCGGCGATGCCTTGCTCGGCGAACAGCGCCAATGCGGTGGCAAGCAGTTGGCCACGCACATCCTGGTCCAGCGCGGCGGCAGGACGGCCGCGCGTGCGGCGGGAACGGGGTGTCGTCATCAGCCCAGATTAATTAATTGAACATTTAATTTCAAGCCGGCCCACAGCAGTGCCGATGGGTTGGGCACCGGCCCCGCGGACGCCGTTGCCGCCCCGCGAGCATGCCCCGACCCCACGTAGTCCGGCCTGTGGATGCGGTTGGTGGGCAGTGGCCTGCGATGCGGTGCCGGCCGGAACGCGGCTCCGCTCCCATGGGGGCCGTCTGGTATGCATGCCCCAAGCAAGCAGTCTGACCATGCAATGCCCACCATCCCGCACCCTGCAGCCCCCGACCGAAAGTCAACCACAGGGGGTATGGCAGGCAACGGTTGCAGATGCGTGCCCGCTTGCACCCACACCTGCGGCACGTGATGCCGCTCGATGGGATGGCTCTGGTGGCTCGGTCCGGACCATGGGCAGCAAGCACGGCAAAATCAGCGTACCCGTCCCCGTCGTTTCAAGGCCGATCAGGGATTTTTCGCAGCCCGGCGGCTTTGAGTCGTCACCCTTATCGCCTTACAATTGAAGTCTTCCGAAATCTAACGGTGTGCGTCGCGCACGCCGAGGTCTGCCGTGTTCTCCTTCTTCCGCAAGAAAGACAACGAGGCCGAAAAGCCTGAAGCACCGGCGTCGGCCCGCAAGCCGACGCCTGCGCCGTCTGTCCCTGCCGCGCCCGCGGGCGAGCCGCCGGCCTACGATCTGAGCGACCTCTCGATCGAGGTGGAAGACATCGGTGCCCACCTTTCGCCGGCCGAGGAAGAGGCGGTGGTGCTGTATGCCAACAACCAGGCCGAGGCCGCGGTGACGGCGCTCAAGGCCGCGCTGCCGGGCGTCCTTGGCACGCGGCGGCATGAAACCTGGGGCATGCTGTTCGAGCTGTACCAGCAGCTGGGCGACCGTCCGGCGTTCGACGACCTGGCGTTGCAGTTCGTCGTGGAATTCGAAGTCTCCCCGCCCGTCTGGCGGGATCTGCCCAAGGCCGCGCCGGCCCAGACCGGTGCCGCGGGCGGCGCCTATGTCAACTTCCCGGCGCAGCTCAAATCCGATGGTGCCGACCGTGAGGCGGCCAAGCTGGTGAAGGCCTGTGAGGGCGGCGGCCCGGTGCGGGTGGACTTCAGCCGGGTCACCGAGATCGAGAGCCTGGCTGCGGCCGAACTGCTCGCCGCCTGGGCGCGCGCCCGCAAGGCGCGCTCACCCTTGCAGCTGCTGGGCAGCGAGAATTTCATCGAGCTGCTGCGCAGCAAGATCGAGCCGGGACGCAAGGTGCCGTCCGAGGCACCGTTCTGGCTGCTGCTGCTCGAAGTGATGCAAAGCACCGGCGAGCAGGAAGCCTTCGACAATCTTGCCATCGTGTACGCGGTGACCTTCGAGGTCTCCCCGCCGTCCTGGGACACGAAGCTCACGCAGGGCGCGGCCCCCAAGCCAGCCCCCGCACCCAAGCCGGCCAAGGCCGCGGCCAAGACCAGCGCGCCCGACCACCTGCCGCTCTCGGGCGAGATCACCGGCGGCGCGAAGGGACTGGCGCCGATCCGCGAATTCGCGAGCAAGCACGCCAAGCCGGTGCTCGATTTCAAGGCGGTGTCGCGCATCGACTTCGAAACGGCCGGCCAGCTGCTCAACCTGTGCATGGAGCTGATCCAGCAAGGGCATGGGCTGGTGATCCAGGACGCCAACGACCTGGTGGCGGGGCTGCTGCACCTGCTGGGCGTCAGCGAACTGGTCGAGCTGCGCTACAGCCACCCCCGCCACTGAGGCGGGTCCCCACCCTGGCAACCAGTGCCCCACTGGTGCCGCCGCGGCGGATGAGCGCACAGCGTCTTGATTCCAGCGCGGGCGCCCCCACCTGCCGGCTATCCTTTGCAGAGGCACCTTCAATGCAGCAATTCGACGGCACCACCATTGTTTCCGTGCGCCGCGGGCGCCACGTGGCAGTCGGTGGCGATGGCCAGGTGACGCTGGGCAACGTGGTGATCAAGGGCACCGCGCGCAAGGTGCGCAAGCTGTACCACGACCGGGTGATCGTCGGCTTCGCCGGCGGCACCGCCGATGCCTTCACACTGTTCGAGCGCTTCGAGTCCAAGCTTGAGAAGCACCAGGGCCAGCTGACCCGCGCCGCGGTGGAACTGGCCAAGGACTGGCGCACCGACCGCATGCTGCGCCGGCTGGAGGCCATGCTGATCGTTGCCGACGAAACCGCCACACTCGTCATCACCGGCAACGGCGATGTACTCGAACCGGAAGCGGGCATCGCCGCGATCGGCTCAGGCGGTGCCTTTGCCCAGGCGGCAGCGCGCGCGTTGCAGGAAAACACCGCGCTGCCCCCCGAGACCGTGATCAAGAAAGCGCTCGAAATCGCCGGGGACATCTGCATCTACACCAATCAGAACCATGTGATCGAAACCCTCGGCGCCAACGAAGAAGCCACACCGGGCTGATGCCGCGGTGCACCACCGGACGGCCTACCGCTACAATCGCCGGCATGTCGCACACCCTTGCCTGCCTTCGCTTCCTGTCCGCCGACGCATTCACTTCCGGCGCGGCCATTGCGGCCGAGCTGGCCTTGTCGCGTGCCTCGGTCTCGGCCGCGCTGGCCGAGGCCGAGCAGTACGGCGTGACGCTGGAACGCCGGCACGGCGTGGGCTACCGGCTGGCGCAGCCGATCGCCTGGCTCGATGCGCAGCAGGTCCGCACCGGCTTCAATCCCGGCAGCCGACTGCAGCTGGACATCGCCACCCGTATCGATTCCACCAACCGTCGGTTGCTGGCCGAACCCGCCCACGGGCGCGTGCTCGCGGCCGAATGGCAGGACGAGGGCCGCGGCCGGCTCGGCCGACGCTGGCAGGCCCGCCTGGGCGGCTCGCTGCTGTTCTCGCTGTGCTGGCAGTTTCCCGGCGGGGCCGCCACGCTGGCCGGGTTGCCATTGGCAGTCGGCGTGGCGGTCTCCGAGACCTTGCGCGAGGCCGGCGTGGCCGGCATCGGGCTCAAATGGCCCAACGATCTGCTGCTGGCCACCCCGCGGGGCGATGCCAAGGCGGGCGGCATCCTGATCGAGATCGCCGGCGATGCCATCGGGCCAGTCTGTGCGGTGATCGGCATCGGTCTGAACCTGGCGGCGCCACAGCAGGTGACCGACCAGCACGCCGCCGGATTGGCCGCGCATGGTCTGGCATGGCCTCGCAACCGGTTGCTCGGCCGCCTGCTGGGCGATCTGGAAACGGCGCTGACCACGTTCTCGGCCGATGGCTTTGCTGCTTTCCGCGCCCGCTGGGAAGCCTGCCACGCCTGGCAGGGCGCCCCGGTACGGCTGCTGGCACCGGATGGCAGTGCCCGTGATGGCATCGCCGCCGGGGTGACCGACAGCGGTGCATTGCGCCTGCAGACCGCGCAAGGGGAGTCGATCATCCATAGCGGCGATCTGAGCCTGCGCAGGGCCGCGGCATGAACGGGGTGCATCTGTTGCTCGACCTTGGCAACACCCGGCTCAAGTGGGTGGCGGCGGCTGGGCCACGGCAGTGGCTGGAACAAGGCGAGGTGCCCATGACAGCGCTGGATGGCCTGGCGCACGCCTGGCAGACCTTGCCGCCGCCCGAGGCCATCCATGGCTGCTGCGTCGGCGACGAGACGCGCAGGGCCGCGCTGGATGCGCTGTGTTTGCGCCTGTGGCAACGGCCGGCCGTCTGGCTGGCCGTCACGCGCTCGGCACTCGGCGTGACCAATCGCTACCGGCATCTCGAACAGCAAGGGCCGGACCGCTGGGCTGCGGTGCTCGGCGCCCATGCGCTCCACCCGGGGCATGCACTGGTGGTCGCCGGTGCCGGCACCGCGCTGACGGTGGACAGCCTGGCCGCCGACGGCACCTTCCTCGGCGGAATGATCCTGCCCGGCTATCGCATGATGAAGGCGGCGCTTGCGGCAGGCACCGCGCGCCTGCCGCTCGCCGAAGGGCATTTCCACCATTTTCCGACGTCGACCGACGATGCGATCGAGACCGGCGTGCTCACCGCGCTCGCCGCCAGCATCACCACGGCCTTCGACCGGCTGGTGGCCCGTGGCGAGGAACCACTGGTGCTGCTGTCGGGCGGCGACGCCCCGCGTCTGGCCGAACGGCTCGACCTTCCGGTCAGCCTCACTCCGAATCTGGTCCTGCATGGGCTTGCCGCCCTTGCCTACGCTCCGGGAGGCTCTGCCCCATGAAGTGGCTCGTCGCGCTGCTGGCGCTGCTCAATGCGGCCTTTTTCGGCTACACCCGCCTGATCCCGGCCGCGAGCACCACCGTGGTGCTGGCACCGGAAGTGAACGCCGGACAGGTGCGCATCGCCGATACGACGGTTGAAGCCAGCACTCCGCCGGCGCCAGCGCCGGCGGCCAGTGCCGTCGCTGCGGCGCCACCGGCTGCCGCAGCCGAACCCGCCGCCGCCCCGGCGGCAGCCTGCCTGCGCTGGCGGGTGCCGTCACAGGATCAGGCGCAGATCGCCGATGCGCGCATCAGGGCACTGTCGCTCGACGTCCAGGTGTTGCAAAGCGCCGAACAGGCCAAGGTCTGGGTCTACATTCCGCCGCAGACCGACCTGGAGGCCGCCAGGAAAAAGGCGGCCGAACTGCAGACCTTGGGCGTGGAAGACTATTTCGTGGTGAACAACGCCGGCCGCTGGCAGAACGCAGTCTCGCTCGGCGTGTATTCGACCCGCGAGGCGGCCGAACGACGCCTGGCGGGCCTGCGTGCACAAGGCGTGCAATCGGCGGTGCTGCGCGAGCGCGACGACACCCTGCGCCCGGCCAGCTATCTGCTGCGCAATGTGAATGACAGCCAGCTGGCCGCCCTGAAACGCGCCAATGGCCAGTTGCGCGGTGCCGAACTCAGCGAGGTGCCGTGCCGCTGAGCACGGCGCTGCGGGCGTAGTCGCCCACCTCGGGCCGCCCCTGATCCGCGACGGCCACGGCGAACAACGGCTGCACCTGTACCACGGTCAGGCTGCCCGCCGGCTCCTCCGGCAGCCCCAGCGACACCAGTCCGCCGGTGCCAAGGCCGTCCAGCGGCAGGCTGCCCGGTCTGAGCCGGTAGCGCTGCAGCTTGTCTCCCGGCGCCAGCCCGGCAAGGCCGCCGGCATCCAGATAGACCTGCCCCGCATCCACCCGCACCACCCGGGCCGAGAACGGCAGGCAGGCCAGCGTATCGCGTGCGGCGTGCACCATCGCATCGAGTTGCCCGGCCACCATGATGCCGTAGCCGCTGGCCAGGAACGCACCGCTGCCGAACGGCTCGTTGGTCCCGAACACCACCTGGCCGCCAGCCTCGCCGGCAAAGCGCCTGCGCGCCACCAGCGCACCGGAGATGCCGTCGAACAGCAGCAGATCCACGTCGAAGCGCCGACTGCGCGGCGTGGCCTTGAGCCCGGCGCGGGCGAATTCGAACAACGGCACGGTCAGCTCGGCCGTGCGCTCGCCGCTCCTGGCATCGTCCGCCCCGAACGAGAGGGCATACCGTTCGCCGTACGCACGCACATCGTTGACCACGCCGCCCAGCACGAACTGCACCCCCTGCTGGCGCGCCAGCCGGCGTACCTGCTCGGGCTGCAGCCGCAGATCGCTGGTCAGTTCGATGGCGAACGGCACCTCGTTGCCGCCGCGCTGCGCCAGCAGGCCGGCCTGCGCCAGCCGCTCGGCGAGTGCCTCCTGCAGGCCCAGCTGGAACGGGCCGAGGTCGCGCGCCTGGCCGGGCTGGCGTAGATGGAATGGCGTCACCAGCAGCTTGCGGCGATAGGGGTCGGTACACCGCGGCTGCGCCGCCGACGTGGAAGCCGCCTTGGGTTGCGGCGCCGGGGTCGGGGTGGGTACGGGCGCCGCTGCGGGGGCATCCCAGCGCGGTTCGATCTCGATCTGGTACAGGCCGCTGCCCTGCCATTCGCGCAGCACCCGGTAGCCCGACGGCCGGGCGCCTTCACGCAACTGGCCCTGCGCCAGCCGGCCCTCCCCGCCCTGTTCGAGCGCGTATACCTGCGCCCCCTCGGCCAGCGCGGCATTGGCCAGCGCGTCCTCCAGCGCCGCCTGCCGCGCCTGCGCCACGCTGCCCCCGGAGAGCGGCGCCACACCGATCACCGGCGCGGCCGACGCGTGCAGCGCCACCGTGGCCACCGCGGCCATGCCCAGGCGGGCCCATCCCGGCAGGCGCGTCATTGGGCGTAATAGAAGTTGCGCAGGTCCGCCTGCGCCGACACCGGCTGCAGTGGCGTGGTCTGCGCCGGCGCAGGAGCGGGCCGGGCCGGCTCGGGCTCCACCGCGACGGGCGCCGCCGTCACCACGGTCTCGCCGCCAGCCAGGGTGCGGATGAATTCGGGTGCGAGCGTGAGTTCCACCTGGGTTTCGAAGCTGCCGTCGGCCAGCTCACGCGAGGACACCACGCGCGCGCCGCGCAGATAGCCTTCGACGAACACGCGCAGCCGGTCCTGCTGCATTGCCATCTGCGCCACCGTGCTCTGTCCGGAAAGACGCACACCCCATACCATTTCGGCCAATGCGCGATACGCGTCGAGCCGGGAGGCACGCAGTGCCATCAACCGCTTCTGTGCCGCAGTCAGCTCATTGCCGGCCGGCGGTGCGGCATGGCCCAGCACGGTGATGACCTGCGGCACGACGACCGGCGGCGCGGCCTCGCCCGTCTGCGATTTGGAGAGCCCGGTACAGCCGGTGAGAAGCAGGCAGCAAAAAGCCACCACGGAACGCAGGATCATGGGCAGAACGGCAGCAAGTGGGATGCGGCTAGTCTAGCCGCGCCCGCCCCGCTCAGCCAGCCCGAACCCGGAACACGATATCCCACACGCCGTGGCCCAGCCGGATGCCACGCTGTTCGAACTTGGTCAGCGGGCGGTAGTCCGGCCGCGGCGCGTAGCCGTCGGCCGTGTTTTCCAGCCGTGGCTCGGCGGACAGCACCGCCAGCATCTGGATCGCGTAGTCTTCCCAGTCGGTGGCCAGATGCAGGTAGCCACCCGGTGCGATGCGCGACGCCAGCAGCGCGACCAAGGCTGGCTGGATCAGCCGGCGCTTGTGGTGACGCTTCTTGTGCCACGGATCGGGAAAGAAGATGTGCACGCCGGCGAGCGTGCCCGGCTGCAACATGTTTTCGAGCACCTCGACCGCGTCGTGCTGCACGATGCGCAGGTTGGTCAGCTGCTGCTCGCCGGCCAGCTTGAGCAGGCTGCCCACGCCGGGCGTATGCACCTCCACGCCGAGGTAGTTGGTCTGCGGC
This sequence comes from Chitiniphilus purpureus, assembly GCF_025642115.1. Lineage (GTDB taxonomy): Bacteria > Pseudomonadota > Gammaproteobacteria > Burkholderiales > Chitinibacteraceae > Chitiniphilus > Chitiniphilus purpureus. The sequence continues at coordinate 4,048,915 of NZ_CP106753.1, forward strand.
CCACCTGCGGCGATCTGAGCGGTGGCGGTACCCATGCCAAAGCCGATTTCAAGCACCGTGGGCGCGCTGCGGCCGAACGCAGTGGCAAGATCGAGCGGGGCGGCGGTGTAGGGGATCAGGAATTGCGGACCGTATTCCGCCAGCGCCCGCTCCTGGCCCTTGGAAAGATGGCCCTGGCGCAGCACGAAGCTGCGGATGCGGCGCATAAACAGCGGATTGTCATCCTGCGAATGGTCGGTGGTCATGGCTGGGCATTCAAGTGGAAAAGGCGCCGCGAAGCGGCGCCTGCGAACGAGGGCGGATTATACCCGGGTGGCGCTTGCCGCAAGCGCGGCTACAGCGTGAGGCCGTAGTAGCGGAACACCGTATCGCGCTGGTAGCCCAGCGACTCGTACAGCGCCTGCCCCGCGAGATTGGTGTGCGCGGTGGACAACTCCAACCGGATCGCACCGCTGGCGAGCCCATGCTGGCGGGCCTTTTCCATCAACGCGCGCGCCACACCGCGGCTGCGCGCCTCGGGCACGACGTACAGGTCCGACAGAATCCAGATGCGGGCGGCACCGATCGAGCAGAACGACGGATAGAGCTGGATGAAGCCGGCCGGCTCGCCATCCAGCTCGGCCAGCAGCAATACCGACTCCTGCCGTGCGAGACGCTCGTGCAGGAAGGCGTGCGCAGCCGGCAGATCGTGGGGCTGTTCGTAGAACACGCGATAGGCGGCGAACAGCGGTGCAAGCCGCGCCAGATCGTCCAGGCTGGCGTAGCGGACCTCGGCACTCATGCCTTGCCCCCGATCATGCCGGCAAGCGGGCTCGATGGATCGGCGCTGTAGAGCTTCCTCGGCATACGACCGGCCAGATACGCCTCGCGGCCCGCCTCGACCGCAAGCTTCATCGCCCGCGCCATGCGCACCGGATCGCGTGCGGCGGCGATGGCCGTGTTCATCAGCACCCCGTCGCAGCCCAGCTCCATGCCGACCGCCGCGTCCGACGCGGTACCGACGCCGGCATCGACCAGCACCGGCACCTTGGCCTGCTCGATGATCAGCCGCAGGTTCCACGGATTGAGGATGCCCATGCCCGAACCGATCAGGCTGGCAAGCGGCATGATGGCGCAGCAGCCGATCGCTTCCAGCTCGCGGGCGACAATGGGGTCATCCGAGGTGTACACCATCACGTCGAAGCCTTCCTTGACCAGCACCTCGGCCGCCTTCAGCGTCTCGCGCACATTGGGATACAGCGTGTCCGGATCGCCCAGCACCTCCAGCTTCACCAGCCGATGATCGTCCAGCAGTTCACGCGCCAGCCGCAGCGTGCGGATCGCCTCCTCGGCGCTGTAGCATCCGGCGGTGTTGGGCAGGTAGGTGAATTCGGAAGGCGGCAGGTAGTCGAGCAGGCTCGGTTCGCCGGCGTTCTGACCGATGTTGACCCGGCGGATCGCCACAGTGACGATCTGGGCTCCCGAGGCATCGATCGCGGCGCGGGTCTCGGTGAAATCCTTGTATTTGCCGGTACCCACCAGCAGGCGGGACGAATAAGGCTTGCCGGCGATCAGGAAGGGATCCTGGCTCATGCTTTTCCCCTTTTTGGAACGGATCGGGTCGTCAACCGGAGCACAGCGCGGATGCGCCGGCCGGGATGCACATGCAGGGCGCGTTCACCCACCGCCGACCGCGACGACGATTTCCAGCGTATCGCCGTCAGCCAGCGCGGTGCCCGCGTGCTGGCTTCTGGGCACGATCTCGCCGTTCAGTTCGACGGCCAGGCGCTTGCCGGCAAAGCCGAGCTGCTCGACGAGTTCGGCGACGCTCAGCGGCCGGGCAAAGGTCTGGGGATGACCATTGATGGAAAGCTCAAGCACGGGCGTTCCTGCGGTTTTGCATGGGTCCGGATTCTACCACGCACCCCGCGCCGGTCCTTGATATGACGCAGCCCCGCCTAAACCGGGCGGTGTCCGTGGCCAGCTCAAGGAGCCGCCCGGGGGTGCATGCAGTCCAGCCCGTCGGGCGGGCCGGGCAGTGGGCGGAGCGCTTCTAATTGTTGCGCGACCGGTGCAGCCGGTACACCGTGGGCAAGGCGCGCAGGCGCTTCATCACCTGGGCAAGATGCACCCGGTCCTGTACCTGCAGCGTGAACTGGATCTGGATGTAGCGCTCGTCACCGGCCTGTTCCTGGGTGGCGACCGAAGCGATGTTGGCGTTGGCTTCGGAAATCGATGCGGCGATCGCGGCGAGTGCGCCGCGCTCGTTGGCGGCCAGCACCCGGACCGGCACGTCGAACAGCCGCGCCACCTGCGGGTCCCACTCCACGTCGATCAGCTTGTCGCTGTCGACCCGCCCCCCGGAGAGCAACGGGCAGTCGTGGGTATGGATGATCAGCCCCTGATCCTTCTTGAAGAAGCCGATGATGGGATCGCCCGGAATCGGATTGCAACAGCGGGCGAACTGCAGCGCCATGCCCTCGGTACCACGGATGGTGACGGCGTTCTGGCGCTTGCCCGGCCCCGGCTCTTCCAGCCATTGGCCCGAGAGCTGCAACAGGCGCTTGGCCATCACCACCGGCAGCCGCTTGCCCAAACCGATCTCGGACAGCGCCTCGTCGCGGTGACGTACGTTGTTTTCCTTGAGCCAGCGCTCCCAGACCTCTTCGTTGATCGGTTGCGCCGTCGGCACCAGCGAGGTGACCGCCTGTTGCAGCAGGCGCTCGCCCAGCAGGATCGCCTCCTCGAAACGCATGGTCTTGAGGAAATGGCGGATATGGCTGCGCGCCTTGCCGGTGGTCACGAAGGTGAGCCAGCTCGGATTGGGCTTGGCATGCGCCGCGGTGACGATCTCGACCTGGTCGCCGTTCTTGAGCTTGGTGCGCAGCGGCACCAGCTCGTGGTTGACCTTGGCGGCAATGCAGCAGTTGCCGATGTCGGTATGCACGGCGTAGGCGAAATCGACGCAGGTGGCCCCGTTGGGCAGGCTCAGGATCTTGCCCTTGGGGGTGAAGACATAGACCTCTTCGGGGAACAGGTCCACCTTGAGGTGTTCCAGGAATTCGACCGCATCGCCCGACTCGGTCTGCAGCTCCAGCAGCGATTGCAGCCACTGGTGGGTCTTTTGCTGCACCTCGGAAAAGCTCTCGTCGCCGGACTTGTACATCCAATGGCTCGCGACCCCCGCATCGGCGATGCGATGCATCTCCTGGGTGCGCACCTGCACCTCGATCGGCGTGCCGTAGGGCCCGAACAACGTGGTGTGCAACGACTGGTAGCCGTTGGACTTCGGGATGGCGATGTAGTCCTTGAACTTGCCGGCGATGGGCTTGTACAGGCTGTGCAGCACGCCAAGCGCGAGATAGCAGGTCGGCACGTCCTTGACCAGCACCCGGAAACCGTAGATGTCGAACACCTCGGAAAAGCTCAGATGCTTCTCCAGCATCTTGCGATAGATGCTGAAGAGGTTCTTCTCCCGGCCATACACGTTCGCCTCGATACCCGCCTCGGCAAGCTTGAGCCGGATGCCATCTAGGATCTTGCCCACCACTTCGCGCCGGTTGCCGCGCGCGGCCTTGAGTGCCTTGGACAGCACGTCGTAGCGCCGGGGATGCAGGTACTTGAACGACAGGTCGTCCAGTTCCTGGTAGATGCTGTTGAGACCGATGCGATTGGCGATCGGCGCGTAGATCTCCATGGTCTCGCGGGCAATGCGCTTTTGCTTGTCCTCGCGCATCGCATCCATGGTGCGCATGTTGTGCAGCCGGTCCGCCAGCTTGATCAGGATGACCCGCAGGTCGCGCGCCATCGCCAGCAGCATCTTGCGGAAATTCTCCGCCTGCGCTTCTTCCTTGCTTTGGAATTCGAGCTTGTCGATCTTGCTCATGCCGTCGACAAGCTCGGCGACATGCCGGCCGAATTTCTCCGTGAGCTCAAGCTTGGAGACGCCGGTGTCCTCCATCACGTCATGCAGCAGCGCGGCGGCCAGTGCCTGGGCGTCCAGATGCCACGCGGTCAGGATGGACGCGACCGCCAGCGGATGGGAGATGTACGGATCGCCGGTATGGCGCATCTGGCCGCGGTGCGCGGCCTCGGAGAACTTGAAGGCGCTCGCGAGGAACTGCCGATCCTCGGGACGCAGGTACGCGGTGTCCTGGGTCAGGAAGCGGTTGGCCGCGTCCAGGATCGCCGGGGCGAAGTGCGCGAGTTCGGGAACGTCAACCGCTACCAGCACCGGCTCCATCGCTGCAGACCAACCCGCAAGAACGGCTTCAGGAGCGATTGCGCGTCAGGATGTCGCGCCCGACCACGCCGGCCGCGACCTCGCGCAGTGCCAGGACCGTGGGTTTGTCCCGCCCGGGGCCGTCCACCTGCGGCGTGGCGCCGTTAGCGATCTGCCGCGCACGGTAGGCCGCGGCCAGGGTCAGGTCGAAACGGTTTTCAATACGATGCAGACAATCGTCCACGGTGATGCGGGCCATAGGGATTCCTCGGTAGACATGATGCGCGAACGCGCCATGGCACGGATTGTAACAGAAGGCGGGCTCAACCCTTCAGGCTGGTCAGCAAGGCGCCGTGCCGCACGCGCTGCGTCGGCAGCTTCAGACGCTCGGCCCGGACCACGGCCACGATGTCGCGCACAGCTTCGTCGATGTGCTCGTTGACGATCACGTAGTCGGCCTCGTCGAAGTGGCTCATCTCCTCGCGCGCGGCGGCCATGCGCTTGGCGATGATGTCGTCGCTGTCCAGGCCGCGGTTGCGCAGCCGCTGCTCCAGCGCGTCGATCGACGGCGGCAGCACGAAGATGCCGACCGAGTCGGGAAACAGCTGCTTGACCTGCTGCGCGCCCTGCCAATCGATCTCCAGCAGGATGTCACGACCGTTGTCGATCACCGACTCGATCCAGCGGCGGGAGGTACCATAGTAGTTGCCATAGACCTCGGCGTGTTCCAGCAGGTCGGCGGCGGCGATCATGGCCTCGAACTCGGCCCGATCGATGAAGTGATAGTCCTTGCCCTGGACTTCGCCTGAACGCGGCGCGCGCGTGGTGAAGGAAATAGACAGCTGCACATTCTGGTCGGCGGCCAGGAGCGCTGCGACCAAGGTCGTCTTGCCGGCGCCCGAAGGAGCCGTGACCACGAAGATATTGCCTCTCGCCATTACCGGAAATCCGTAAGAAAACTACACGCAGGTTAGCACATTCGCACAACGCGTATACAGTGCCGGTCATGCCGTCAAAACCGGCCCCACCCATGCAGAAAAGGGCGGCCGAAGCCGCCCCTTTCCGCCAGCCCCAGCAGGGGGCTTAGCCGCCTTGCAGCAGACTGAGCACCTGCTGCGGCAGCTGGTTCGCCTGCGCCAGCATCGCGGTACCGGCCTGCTGCAGGATCTGCCCGCGGGTCAGACTCGCGGTCTCCTTGGCAAAGTCGGCATCCTGGATACGGCTGCGCGCCGCGCTCATGTTCTCGGAACCGGTCGCCAGATTGGCGATGGTGGCCGCGAAGCGGCTCTGCAACGCCCCGAACTTGGCACGCTGCTCGCCCACCGTGGTGAGCGCATCATCGACGATGCGCAGTGCCTGCGTCGCCTTCTCGACCGAGGAGACGTCCAGCTTCTCGACGGTCTTGAGATCAGCCTGATAAGAGCTGCCCGATGCGAACACGGCATTGGTGGAGCCGGCGGCGCTGAACAGCACACCCGAGGTGAATGCGGCGCCGCTGGTGGTGACCGAGAACGACGTGGCCGAGTTGAGCACCACCTGTCCGGCGAACGTCGCCGAGCCCGAGGCGCCGGCGGAGAACACTGCGGCGCTGGCCAGATACTGGTTGGCACCGGTGGAGTTGGCGGTGTCGTAGTTCCAGACCGACATGGCGCCGCCAAAACCGCTGGCGATGCCGCTGGCCGAGCTGAGCGCGATGTTGGCGCCGTCCTCGGCCACGAGCTTGAGGCCATAGCGTGTCGCCCCGCCCGAATCCTGGAACACGCTCAGTTGCGCGGTCACGCCGGTCTGCGAGGATTTGGCGTTGAACGCCGTGATCGCCTGGGAGTACTCGTCACCGTCGATCTGACCGTTGCTGTTGCTATCGGCAACGTTGAACGTGACCGACTGGAAGGTGTTGCTCTTGGAGGCGACCGCCAGCGTGAACGTGCCGCTGCCCAACGTCATCACCGACTCGGTGCGGGCCGACGCCTTCACCCCGGTGTTGGCCTGGTTGATCTTGGCGGCGATGTCACGCGCCATGTCGGTGCCGGTCACTGAAATGCTGATGCCGTTGATGCTGAAGGTGCCGGAATTGGAGACGGCCACGCCGTTGGCGTTCACCGTGCCGCTGCCGCCGGGCGCATAGGTGCCGGCCCCGGTGACCACATTGCTGATCGACAGTGCACCGGTACCGGTACCGGCACCGACCTGATAGCTGCCGTACTGGTTGGTGCGCAGGTTGGCGGTGGTGGCGGTGATGGTTTCGTTGGCATTGGCCCCGACCTGATAGGTCGCCGCGGTGAACGAGCCGTCGAACAGCTTCTGGCCGTTGAACTGGGTGGTCTGCGCAAAGCGATCCAGTTCGGAGGTCAGCTGCGATACCTCGGCATTGATGGCCAGCCGATCCGAATCGGTATTGGTCGCATTGCCGGCCTGCACCGCCAGCTCACGCACGCGCTGCAGGATATCGGTCATCTGCCCCAGCGCGCCCTCGGCGGTCTGCGCGAGCGAGATGCCGTCATTGGCGTTGCGCTGGGCCTGTTCCGAGCCGCGCACCTGCGAGGTCATGCGCTGTGCGATCGCCAGACCGGCGGCGTCGTCCTTGGCGCTGTTGATACGCAGGCCCGACGAAAGCCGCTGCAGCGACTGCTGCAGATCGCCTTGCGAGGTACCCAGGTTGCGCTGAGCATTCAGCGACGTGATGTTGGTGTTGATGACTTGCATGGCAGTTCTCCTTATCGCGCCGCCACACGCATGCCGTGCGGTTCACTCGATGCATCGAGCCACCGGGCAGACGCGCGCCGCGCCCCGATATCCAAATCTCCAGCAATCGTCATGCCAGGTACGGGGGCATTGCAGCGTGGATTTTCTTGCCGTCACCGCTGCATGGCGTGGGAGAAAAAGACAAAGGGCGGCAAAACTTGCCGCCCTTGGGTTGTAGCCCGGGCAGGCGGCAAGGTGCGCCGCCGGGCCGGAGGTCGCCGTTCATTCGATGTTCTGGATCTGTTCGCGCATCTGTTCGATCAGCACCTTCAATTCGATCGAGGCGCGGCTGGTCTCGGCCGAGACCGATTTGGAACCCAGGGTGTTGGCTTCGCGGTTGAGCTCCTGCATCAGGAAATCGAGCCGTTTGCCGACCGCGCCGCCTTTGGCAAGGATGCGGCGGATCTCCGAGAAGTGCGCCTCAAGGCGCGACAGTTCCTCATCCACATCGATCTTCTGCGCAAAGACCACGATCTCCTGCCGGACCCGTTCGTCCTCCTGGCCTGCCAACGCTTCGAGGAACCGGGCCTTGAGCTTGGCCTCGTACTCGACGACCAGTTGCGGAATGCGCGGCTTGACCGCAGCGACGATGTCCTGCATGCCGTCGATCCGTTCGGTGAGGTGCGCCTTGAGCTTTTCGCCCTCGCGTGCCCGGGTAGCGGCCAGATCGGCAAGCGCGGCGTCCAGCAGCGCCAGCGCGGCCTCGCCCAGCGCCTCGCCGGTCGGAGCGGTCTGCGTGAGCACACCCGGCCAGCGCAGCAATTCGCCCAGCCGTACCTCGCCGCCGGACGGCACCAGCGTGCGCGCCTCGTCGACCACCGTGACCAGTTGCGCCAACAGTGCCTTGTCCAGCACCAATTGTGCGGCCGCGGCGGCCTGGGCATTGAAGCCGACCCGGCATTCCACCTTGCCGCGCGCGATCGCGGCGGCGATACGCTCGCGCAACGCCCCTTCATGGGCGCGCAGCTCCTCCGGCAGGCGTACCGTCAGATCCAGATAGCGGTGGTTGACCGCCCGCAGTTCCAGATTGAGCGTGCCCTCGGGCAATTCGCGTTGGGCGACGGCAAAACCGGTCATGCTGAAAATCATGGCGTCTCCTTGACTGGCGCGGACATCCTGGACGTCCAGGCGTGGATGGCGCCCGGATGGCGGGCGGCAGCTTTACAATTGCGCACCGCTGTATCCACAATGGTCCGAAAGCCCACCAGTATATAAACAATCCCCCGATGCCGTCCCCGAGCAATCAGCCACTGGCACGTGGCTACCAGTTGCAGAACTACACGATCGCCAAGCTGTTGTCCGCTGGCGGGTTCAGCATCGTCTACCTTGCGCACGACGAGAACGACTACCCGGTCGCGATCAAGGAGTACCTGCCCAATTCGCTGGTGCTGCGCCAGGAGGGCTCGCAGGTGATGGCGACCAGCGAGGAGAACCTTGCGCTGTTCCGCCACGGCCTCAAGTGCTTCTTCGAGGAAGGCAAGACGCTAGCGCGCATCCAGCACCCCAACATCGTGCGCGTGCTCAATTTCTTCCGCGCCAACGACACCGTCTACATGGTGATGGAGTACGAGCGCGGACGGACACTGCAAAAGGAAATCCAGCTCAAGCACACCCGCGAAGGGGTGGATGAGCGCCTGATCCGGCATGTGTTCTACCATCTGCTGCACGGTCTGCGCGAAGTGCACCTGAACAAGCTGCTGCACCTGGACATCAAGCCTGCCAATATCTACGTGCGACGCGACGGCTCGCCGGTACTGCTCGACTTCGGCTCGGCGCGCCAGGCCCTCACCAGCGAGCACTCGCGCCTCACCCCGATGTACACCCCGGGCTTTGCCGCCCCCGAGCAGTATCAGAAGAAGGAAGCGCTGGGGCCCTGGACCGACATCTACGGCGTCGGTGCCTCGATCTACGCCTGCCTCGCCGGCACCGCGCCGCCGCCTGCCGACCAGCGGCAGAAGGACGACAAGCTGCCCGACATCGTGGACCGCTGGGGCGATCGCTATTCGCCCGAGCTGCTGGAACTGGTGCAGCAGTGCCTGCAACTGGAGCCGACCGCCCGTCCGCAAAGCGTGCCTCAATTGCAAAAGGCGCTGCTCGAAGCTGCCTCGCCGCCGGTCCGGCGCTCCGGGCTGATGAAGGCGTTGCGCCGTACCTGGCTGAACATCACCGCCAAGCCCACGCGAGTCCCCGAATGAAGTTCACCATCTTTCAGGAAAGCCGCCAGGGCGGCCGCAAGTACAACCAGGACCGGATGGGCTATTCCTACAGCCGGGATGCCCTGCTGCTGGTGGTGGCCGACGGCATGGGCGGCCATCTGCACGGCGAGGTGGCGGCGCAGATCGCCGTCGAGCTGTTGACCGACCAGTTCCAGAAGAAGGCTGAGCCGGCACTGGCCAATCCGGTGCAGTTCCTGGTCGATGCGTTCCAGCGTTGCCACGAGGCGATCTATCACTACGCGGCCAACCACCAGATGGTGGAGGTGCCGCGCACCACCTGCGTCGCCTGCGTGGTGCAGGACGGCATCGCCTATTGGGCCCACGTGGGCGATTCGCGGCTGTATCTGCTGCGGCAGCACCGCGTCGTGGCGCAGACGCGCGATCATTCCAAGGTGCGCAAGATGGTGGAGAACGGCGCGATCACCGAGGAGGAGGCGCGTACCCACGCCGAAAAGAACAAGATCTACTCCTGCCTGGGCGGCTCATACCCGCCCGAGATCGACGTGGGCGGCAAGATCGCGCTTGCCGACGGCGATACCGTGCTGCTGTGCACCGACGGCTTCTGGGGGCAGGTCGACGACGACGAGATCATGCATTTCCTGTCGGCGTTCCCGGTGCTGTTTGCCATTCCACAACTGTTGGACAGGGCGGAACTGCGCGGCGGCAAGTTCGGCGACAACCTCACCGCACTGGCGATCAATTGGCACGAGGAAGACGACCGCGCCGGCGAGGACGCCTTCGTGTCCACCCAGAAACTCGACCATCACACCGTCGCCACTCACGTCAATCCGATCGACGCGAAGCGCAGCAGCGGCAGCATCACCGAAGACGACATCGAACGCGCCATCGCCGAGATCCAGGCCGCCATCGCCAAGTACTCCAAGTAACCGCCCATCGGACCCGCGCGCCGCCGCAGGCTGTTCAAGCAGCCGGCGCTGCTGCAGGTTGGCCCGACATGCCTTTTGCGTGAGCCGGCCGGCATCCACATGGTGCGCTCCCAAGCTGCATTGCCTCAGCCAATGCAGCAGACGTATGCGTCACCGCAGCGGCACGCAGGGACTTGCCTTCCCGGCAAGGCGGGCAGCCGGCCACCCCGGCAGCGGCTCCGGTATAATCCCTTGAATTTCCATCGGTTCAAGGACTCTCCATGCGCCCGTCGCACCGCCAACCCGGCGAGCTTAGGCCAGTCACGATCACGCGCCGCTACACCCGGCACGCCGAAGGCAGCGTGCTGGTGGCATTCGGCGACACCAAGGTGATCTGCACCGCCAGCGTCGAGGAAAGCGTGCCCTCCTTTCTGAAAGGCAAGGGCCAAGGCTGGGTGACCGCCGAGTACGGCATGCTGCCACGCTCCACCCACAGCCGGATAAAACGCGAGGCGGCACAGGGCAAGCAGTCCGGCCGCACCCAGGAGATCCAGCGCCTGATCGGCCGTTCGTTGCGTGCGGTGGTCGACCTGACCATGCTGGGCGAGCGCCAGATCGTGATCGACTGCGATGTGCTGCAGGCCGACGGCGGCACCCGCACCGCCAGCATCACCGGCGCCTTCGTCGCGCTGAGCGACGCCGTGGCCGGCCTGATCGCCAGCGGCAAACTGGCCACCAGTCCGATCCGCGAGCCGGTTGCCGCCGTCTCGGTGGGCGTCTTTGGCGATACGCCGGTGCTCGATCTGGATTACCTGGAAGACTCGGGCTGCGAAACCGACATGAACGTGGTGATGACCGGCTCCGGCCGTTTTGTCGAAGTCCAGGGCACTGCCGAGGGCCAGCCCTTTTCGCGCGAGGAAATGGATGCATTGCTCGATCTGGCCAGCGCCGGCATCCGCGAGCTGATCACACTGCAGCAGCAGGCCCTGGCCCGTTGACCCACCCCACCGCCCCGGCCCGATACCGGGCCCATGCCGCAACCTGATCACATGATGTCCGATACCCCGCTGTTCTCACGCCGCTACTGCATCGCCCCGATGCTGGACTGGACCGACCGCTTCTACCGCCGCTTCGCGCGCACGCTGACGCGGCACGCCTGGTTGTACACCGAGATGGTCAACACCGGCGCCATCCTGCATGGCGACAAGATGCGCCACCTGCGTTTTGACGAAATCGAAAACCCGCTGGCGCTGCAGCTGGGCGGTTGCGAGCCCGCCGAGCTGGCGCGTTGTGCAAGGATCGCCGAGGACTGGGGCTACGACGAGGTCAACCTCAATGTGGGCTGCCCCAGCGAACGGGTGCAGTCCGGCTCGTTCGGTGCGTGCCTGATGCGTGAGCCCGCGCTGGTGGCCGATTGCGTCAAGGCCATGCGCGACACGGTCGGCATCGATGTCACCGTCAAGCACCGGATCGGCATCGATGCGCAGGAAAGCTACGACTTCGTCCGCGATTTCGTCGGCACGGTGGCCGATGCCGGTTGCCGCACCTTCATCGCGCATGCGCGCAATGCCATCCTCAAAGGGCTCTCCCCCAAGGAAAACCGCGAGATCCCGCCACTCAAGTACGACTATGTCCATCGACTCAAGCGCGACTTCCCGGCGTTGGAGATCATCCTCAACGGCGGCATCACCAGCCACGAGGCGGCACTGGCGCACCTGACCCAGGTCGACGGCGTGATGGTGGGGCGCGAGGCCTACCACAATCCGTATTCGCTTGCCGAAGTGGACACGCGCTACTATGCCGATCAGCATCCGATTCCAGATCGTGAAGCGGCGATGCGTGCACTGCGCGGCTTCATCGAGGCTGAGCTGTCAGCCGGTACGCCGTTGCGGCTGATGGTGCGGCATGTGCTGGGCCTGTACCAGGGACGGCACGGTGCGCGCCAATGGCGCAGGACGCTGTCCGATTCCAAACTGTTGAAAAACGCGGATTGGTCGCTGGTGGAACAGGCCCTGACCGAAGTCCGCGCCATGCCGATGGAGGCCATGCCGTGAAACACGTCCTGCTCTGCCTGTCGCTGCTGCTTGCCGGCACCGGTGCCCTGGCCGAAGAGATCACCCTGCTTGCGACCATGGGCCAGAAGGCGCTGATCAGACTCGATGGCAAACAGCAGACGCTATCGATCGGCCAGCAGCGCGGCAACATCAAGCTGCTGCGGCTGGATGCCGACAGCGCGGTCTTCGAGGTGGCCGGCAAACAGCGGCGTCTGACGCTGGGCGAGGGCTACGTGGTGCGGGGTGGCGGTGCGCCGGGCAGCGGCACCAGCATCATCCTCTCGCCTGACCAGCAGAAGCACTACTACACCGAGATCGCCATCAACGGTCGCAGTGCCAATGGCGTGATCGACACCGGCGCCACGCACCTGTCGATGACCAGCGCACAGGCGCGCCATCTGGGCATCAACTACGAGAAGGGCATGCCGGCGCGCTCGCAGACCGCCAACGGGGTCGTGAAAGCCTGGATCGTGCAGATACCGGAGCTGCGCTTCGGCAACGTGCTGGTCTACAACGTGCCGGTAGCGGTGCGCGACAGCAACGAAGACATCCCGGTGCTGATCGGCGCGAGCCTGCTCAACCGCTTCCAGATGAAGCGCGAGCAGGACACCATGATCCTCACCAAGAAAAACTACTGATGCGCAGGATCGTCCTGGCCAGCAACAACGCCGGCAAGCTGCGCGAATTCCGCAAGCTGTTCGAAACGCTGGACCTGCAGCTCGTGCCGCAGGCCGAACTGGGGGTGGACGAGGCCGATGAGCCGCATGCCACCTTCGTCGAGAACGCGCTGGCCAAGGCCCGCCATGCCGCTCGCGCCACTGGCCTGCCCGCGCTGGCGGATGACTCGGGCATCTGTGTGGCCGCACTGGGTGGCGCGCCTGGCGTCCACTCGGCACGTTACGCCGGTGAGCCCAGATCGGATGCGCGCAACAACGACAAGCTGCTGGCCGAACTCTCCAGCCACAGTGACCGCCGCGCCTGGTATTACGCCGCGCTGGTGCTGGTGCGCCACGCCGACGATCCGCAGCCGCTGATCGCGGACGGGATCTGCCTGGGACAGGTGCTGCACGCGCCGCAGGGCGACGGCGGCTTTGGCTACGACCCGCTGTTCTGGCTGCCGCAGTTCGGCCGTACCGTGGCGCAGATCAGCGCCGACGAGAAGGCCGCCATCTCGCATCGCGGCCGCGCACTGCGTGCGCTGGTGGCCAAGCTGGAGGAAACCGGGCTATGAGCGCCTGCAGCAACGAAGCACGCTATGCCATCTGGCGCCGCGACGACCAGAGCGTGGTCTCCTGCACCGAAAAGGTGAAGGTGATGAACGAGAACCTCGACGAGCTGTATCAGGCGATGCAGGATGCATTCGAGGATGGGCTGTTGATGGAGGTCTCCGAAGCGCAGATGAAGGCCGTGCTGCATCAATTGGTCGACACATTGCGCAATCCCTACCGGCGTGGCGGCGCGTGAAGCTGGCGCTGCTTTCAGACATCCACGGCAACCTGCCGGCGCTGCAAGCAGTGATGGCCGACGCGCAGACACGCGGCGCCACCGCGTTCGCCAACCTGGGCGACAACCTTTCGGGCCCGTTGTGGCCGCGCGAAACCGCCGAATATCTGATGCACCAATCCTGGCCCCAATTGGCGGGCAATCACGAGCGGCAACTGCTGCAGTTCGATCCCGCACGGCACGGCGCCAGTGACGCCTACGCCCACACCCGGCTCACGCCGGCCATCATTGGGTGGCTGCAGAGCCTGCCGGCGACGTGCCGCCCAACGCCGGACATCCTGCTGTGCCACGGCACGCCGCATGACGATCTGACCTACCTGCTGGAAACCGTATCCGCCCCGCAGACAATGGGGCTGGCCACCCCAGGGCAGATCCGGGCCCGGCTCGGCAGCACCGCTGCCTCGCTGATCGCGTGTGGCCACAGCCACGTGCCGCGGGTGGTGATGCTGGACGGCAGCACGCTGGTCAACCCCGGCAGCGTGGGGCTGCCAGCCTATCTGGGCGATCACCCTTATCCGCATCGCGTCGAAAACGGTGCGCCCCACGCGCGCTACGCAATTGCCAGCCGTAGCGGCACGCACTGGGCAGTCGAGCTGATTGCCGTGCCCTACGAATACGAGCGCAGCGCTGCCAAGGCACAGCAGGAAGGCCGGCTCGACTGGCAGTGTGCGCTGACCAGCGGTTACCTGCACTGATCCACGCCATGCATCGTATTTCCCTGACCGCCCTGCAATCAGGCCTGACAACCCTGCCCCCGTTGTCGCTGTACATCCATTTTCCGTGGTGCGTCCGGAAGTGCCCGTACTGCGACTTCAACTCACATGCGCAGAAAGGCGCCCTGCCGGAGGCGGCGTATGTGGAGGCACTGCTGCGCGATCTAGAATCGTGCCTGCCGCTGGTATGGGGACGGCCGGTATCGACCATCTTCATGGGCGGCGGCACGCCCAGCCTGTTCTCCGCCGAGGCGATCGATACCCTGCTGGCCGGCATCCGCGCGCGGGTACGGCTGCTGCCCGAGGCCGAGATCACGCTGGAGGCCAACCCGGGCACGTTCGAAGCCGACAAGTTCGCCGGCTACCGTGCCGCCGGGATCAACCGGCTGTCGATCGGTATCCAGAGCTTTGACGATGCCAAGCTGGCAGCCCTCGGCCGCATCCATGGTCGCGCCGAAGCCCTGCGAGCCGTGGAGATCGCACATCGGCACTTTGACAACTTCAATCTGGATCTGATGTACGCGCTGCCGCAGCAGACGCTGGCCGAAGCACTGGCGGACCTGGATCAGGCCATTGCGTTGGCACCGACCCATCTGTCGGCCTACCACCTGACGCTGGAACCCAACACGCTGTTCCACCGTTATCCACCGCCCCTGCCGGACGACGACCTTGCTGCGGATATGCAGGAAGCGATCGAAGCCCGACTCGCCGCCGCCGGCTACCAGCACTACGAAACCAGCGCCTTCGCCCAGCCCGGCCGCCGCGCCCGGCACAACCTAAACTATTGGCAATTCGGCGACTACCTGGGCATCGGCGCCGGTGCCCACGCCAAGATCAGCTTTCCTGATCGCATCATCCGACAGACGCGCTACAAACAGCCGGCCGAATACCTTGCGCGCATCGCCCAAGGCAACGCGGTGCAAAGCGACGCCCCCATCGCCCGCGACCAGCTGCCGTTCGAATTCATGCTCAACGCGCTGCGGCTGTGCGACGGCTTCCCACTCCCGCTGTTCACCGAGCGCACCGGTCTGCCATTGACCCAGGTGATCCGCCAGATCGAGCGCGCCTGCGACGAAGGGTTGCTGACCCGCAGCCTTGATCACGTGCACCCCACCCCGCGGGGCCGACGCTTTCTCAATACGCTGTTGGAGCGTTTTTTGTAGGGCAAGGCGCGGCGAAGGCAATTTGGCGCAATAGATAGCTGGACCCAGGCTCTGGAATGTGGAGCTTTGCGTCCCTCGTTCCCAGCAACTTACTGGTGGCCCAAACTTCGTACTATTTGCGTCGAATGGCGCATTCGCCCGCCGACGTCACCCTGTGGCCGGGCCGATAAAGTAGGCGGCTTGGCGCAATTGAATGATGGCCGTGACGCGGCGAATGCTGACGCCGTAGGCATCGATCAGGAAATTCGCCAACCGGCGTCTGCGAGCCGGCTTCACAATTTTTTGGATGACCTCCTGCAGCAGCTGTTTGCCCAGGCTCAGGTCGGCCACCATGCGTTTGAGGCGGGCGTTCTCTTCTTCCAGCTGCTTCAATCGGCGCAGCTCAGTCACGCCCAGTCCGCCGTACTTCTTCTTCCAGTTATAAAAGGTCGCTTCGCTCACACCCATCTTGCGGCAGACCTCTGCCACTGTCGTGCCTGACTCGGCCTGGCGCAGCGCAAACGCGATCTGCTCTTCGGTGAACTTTGACTTTTTCATGACAAATCTCCTGCCCGGAGGGGCATCAAATTTGCCAGAAATCTCTACTTTTGAACGCTACGGCTTTACGGGAGGAGGTCAGGGATTGGACTCCAAAGCTGCGTGCTCCTCAAACTTGGGGGGACGTCGCAGCCACAGGTGTTCCAGCTTCGGCTGGCCGGCGGCGTCGTATTCGCCTTGCAGCTGGCCTTGCGGATCATAGGCGTACAGCGTGGTGTCGCTGGCGTTGTCGCTCTTCTGTACCCGCTGCCCGAGTGCGTTGTAGCGGTAGTGGCGCCATGGGTTTTCTTAAATTATTTTGACTTTTCTCTGTTTTTTGATTTTCTTGATGAACCAAAAGATCCCATAAATCCAAGCAGGGCCACAATTGGAATCGATATGACAATAAGAAATATAATCTTTCCCAAGAAAACAGATGCCACCCAATGAAGAAATTCATCCATTATCGTCACTCCTTACCTAAATCCAGCGGCGTTGTTTGCAATCGTATCCATGGGATCAACATACTGATAATCTTTGTCGCAACTTTTGCTTTCTGCTTTGCATATTTTCTTGCAAATTATATTGCCGCCCACTTGAGTTCCGACCCAGGAGGCTACTTGAGCCACCCTAAGAGGAATAATTGGTCCTGGAAATAAAACACCACAAGCAGTTGTACACATGCTTTTCTCAATTTCTGAGTTTGTACGTGATTCCACTGGTGCGGGTGGAAGTCCGGCTGCACATTCTGCTGTAATGCATTTGGCCGAAGTCTTCGGCCCATCGCCTGTTCCATCGTCGCATACTGTTCCCAATGGAAGTCCTGGAGGGCATGGCATTGGCTTTAAACCTTGGGGGTCGTAGTAACTAACCGGGTTCCCCCCCACATACCCATACGTATTAATCCCCCCCGCCAAGCCAATCGGATCGCTCTGAATATACCGCCCGATCCGCGGATCATAATCCCGGAAGTAGTTGTAGAACCGTCCCGTCTCCTTGTCGAAGTACTGCCCCGGGAAGCGCTGGTTGTAGGCGATCTTGACGCCGTCACCATCCGGGTCTTCGTTGGGCTGGCTGTGGCCGAACGGTTCGCCAATCGGCCAGTCTCACACCACCTTGCGGCGGACCGGGTTGCTCAGCTAGCGTGAGGTGCCCAGGTGGTTCTACAACTACCATTTCGCCGCAGAGTTCAGGCTCTAGGGTGCTGGCAAATGACCTTATCCTCAGCTATTCTCCGAACCGATAAAGAGTCGCCTGAAACCTGATACCTAGGTGTCTCTCGATAAATCACAGTCGGGTGCGACTTCAAAATCCGTTTGTAACAGAGCCAGCCCCGGTATTTCGATTTTCAAAGAAAATTTTTTATTTCTCTAAATTCATTCAATACGGCGGAGAAAGCTTTAATTGGGACAGCTGAAGTCTGAAGCCCTTCTGGATAATTATCATGCTCGAAGAAATGTTCACTAAGGAGCTCCCATATGAATATCACTTCAGCTCCGGAACAAAACGCAACCACCGAAAAATCGTCAAAAGAATCACCTAGAGATAAGAAATATTTCCCAGCGTCGTCAATTTCCCCGTTCTTTATCAAATCATACACGCCAAAAATATCGGTCTTCTCGGAATAAAAATCCATATTCTTGGAAACAATGCTTTCCAGTTGCGCCAAAACGAGAGAATAGACAGATGTATCATCAAGAGTCCCTATTTTCTTCCCGCCCAACCAAATTTGTAATGGGCCACTCCTCTGCTTCAAATCTTGCCTAGAGGAGAACTCTATTGCAAACACTTTTGCATCACCTAAGAATTCACTCATCACCAAGCCTTGACATCTTTAGGGATATTGTTCGAACTGATATTCCGTGGCATTCCATTAGATGTTCTGCCATTGGTCGATCCATTCCAATGCCAATTCCCATTCCCATCGTTTTGAAAGCGGTGGTATTCAACTCTTTTCCCCTCCCCTAATTTCGTCCATCTATTCCCATCAGAACCAGGTCGGCTATTTTTTCCATAGTTCTTCATGATTTTTAGGAAGGGTGCTTTTTGAGCTGTTGTAAGGATTACTGCCTTTATTTGATGGGTCATGATGGCCTGGGTTTTCATAGCTATCGATACGACAGCTGTCGTCACAGACACACACCTCTCCATTTATAAGCCCTAGATTCACCGATGAGCATGACTTCACAGTCAAACCATCTGCGCTGCATTTTGCCTGACATAAAGAAAACGACTGACTCGGACAAGACACCAAACCAAATGGGTCGCTAAAATTTAGCGGGCTTCCCCCCACATACCCATACGTATTAATCCCCCCCGCCAACCCAATCGGATCACTCTGAATATATCGCCGGAGTGCGTTAGTTTCGCTTATGCCTGAAGCTGATCAATATCAATGACAGCCCCAACATATCCAGCAAATGCTGACATTTCCACAGGGATTTGAATAGAAGGAACTCTAATTCCACCTTTAATAATGATGGACAAGCGAGCAATGCCGGTCTCAGCTATTTGACGAATAACATCTTGATTCCCATGCAATCTATCTTGCAGCCCCCTCCAATGATCAGATACTTCATCAGATTCAATTTGCGACTGCACTGACCATATATTTTGTCTGGGCAGATCTCGAGCTTTGTTGCGCTCGCCGCGCATTAAGGCAACAGAAGGAATTATTCCAGTAATTTTTGATATTTCAGATGGCGAAATATCTGTGCCAAGCAACTGAAAATCAATCTTAATTAAATCCATGGATCACCACCCCTTGACATTCATATTAAGATACTGAGGAATCCCTGTGCCTTTTCTAGGGCCAGAATACATGTTCCCATTTTTATCTGAAAAAATATCGCCTTTTGAGTCTAATCCTAAGTCCCGCTTCATGTCGTGAGCATCTTTATACCCATTATTTTTACATGCTCTATCAAGCTCTTTATCAGACATTCTCGTTGCATCTTTAGCATCTTGTTCACTAGGGCTCTGATCATCTTTTGTACATGCTTGAATATCAAAACCGGGCAGTTTTAGGAATGTTTTGCATTTAATAGCAAGGCCATAAGGGTCAACTAGGGAAATCGGGTTCCCATTAACATACCCATACGTATTGACCCCGCCCGCCAACCCAATCGGATCGCTCTGGATATACCGCCCGATCCGCGGATCATAATCCCGGAAGTAGTTGTAGAACCGCCCCGTCTCCTTGTCGAAGTACTGCCCCGGGAAGCGCAAGTTGTACGTCACCAACTTGCCGTCCAGGTCCGGGTCCTCGCGCACCCCACTATGGCCGAACGGCTCGCTGATCGGCCAGTCCCACACCACCTTGCGCCGGGCCGGGTCGCTCAGCTGGCGCGTGGCCCCCAGGTGGTCCGCCCAGGCGTAGTACAGCTGCGCCGTGCCCTGGCTGTGCTGCACCGTACCCACCGGCAATGTGCCCAGCCACAGGTGTTCCAGCTTCGGCTGGCCGGCGGCGTCGTATTCGCCTTGCAGCTGGCCTTGCGGATCATAGGCGTACAGCGTGGTGTCGCTGGCGTTGTCGCTCTTCTGTACCCGCTGCCCGAGTGCGTTGTAGCGGTAGTGGCGCGCCGGGGTGCTGCTGCTGCGGATCAACCGGCCGGCGTTGTTGTACTGCCGTGCGCCTGGAACCGGCTTGGCCAGCAAAGCATTTTGTCCATCGGAGGCAAAAAGCGGCAAGCCAGGAATAAACCGCTTTTTGCGTTACGCCCAGAATGCCGGCAACTTCTTTGACCTTAAACCCGCTTTTGTACTGCCTGAACTGCGCGCTGCCGCATCATTTGCAACGTGTGGTGATCAATTGCGCGGCCATATTTTTGATGGTTTTATTCAGGGCGGAATTATACCAGAATTTCACCAAACCTAAATTAAAGGTTAGTAAGGTTGGCGCGCATATTGATCATCTATTTCCGATAAAAATCCATAAAATTCGATAGCTATTCAAGCGGTTTTCTCTGGCACATGGCAATTGGAATTTCCGGGTGCAGTTCTTCCAAAAAATTTGGAGCTGCAAATGATACGGAGCCTGGCGATTCACCGACGGCAACAATGAACTCCAACCCCGATTGTGAAGAAAAGGCTATTCCATTTTCTGCTATGACATCTTCATCTTCGTAAATAATTTTCTCAACACTTTCTATATAAAACCCACTAACTGAATGCTTTTCAAATTCAATATTTATAGAATTTTCCAATGCTTCGCCTGGAAAGAATTCTATAACCAAACTGCCGATCTCGTGCCAATCCTTGATTTGCGTGCAAACTGAAGAGAGCCTAATAAAAGATTTGTTCAAAAAAAACAATTCTAAAATCCAGCAGGCTCTGGGGGAGTGTCCGATTGGAAATTTGTACCCTACAATCGAATTTCCAACAAACACCTTCTGAAGAAGCTCCTGTTTCGCAATGCCATCAATCTTGAATTCCAAAATCGGTCGCCTGCCTTCAAAACTCTCAGTAGTGGAGGGTTTCATGGGGTTTTTTTCCATTGGGTGGAATATCAATACTTTTTCCGCCTGAGCTGTTTGTTGGGCGACCAAAGATGCCATTTGCACCAACTTGACTACCAGGAGGCGCTTTGTCACCAGGCTTCCATGGGCGAGTGCCTCCGGTTAACCTCTGCAAATCTTCGTCATAGTCTCCAGTTCCCCCATGTTCAGGGCTTAATGGTCCGCTAGTATGCCTTTTCCCACCTTTATTTGGCCCGGCTCTAGGGTCACTTTGATCTCCAACTAAATCGGTTGGCACTGGAGGGCATGTAGTGTTTTCGTCTTGCTGGCTATCTATTTCCTCATTCAGATTGCAAACCCCAGCCACAAGACAAGCTGCAATCATTCCACCCATAGGCCCCAAAGCCCGCTTCGCTAAGGCGCCTACAGCTGCAGAAGCAGCTCTTCCACCAACCACACGGACACCGACCCCTACCACGACCTGCCATGCCAGGCCTTTGGGGTCGGAGTAAGACAGCGGATCGCCTCTTACGTAGGCATAGGTATTGATTCCACCATTGAGGCCAATCGGATCGCTCTGAATATACCGCCCGATCCGCGGATCATAATCCCGGAAGTAGTTGTAGAACCGTCCCGTCTCCTTGTCGAAGTACTGCCCCGGGAAGCGCAAGTTGTACGTCACCAGCCTGCCATCGACGTCCGGGTCCTCGCGCACCCCACTGTGGCCGAACGGCTCGCTGATCGGCCAGTCCCACACCACCTTGCGCCGGACCGGGTCGCTCACCTGGGCGCGCAGCGCCCAGGTGGTCCGGCCAAGCGTAGTAGAGCTATGCAGTGCCCACCAGCACGGTGCACAAGCACAAGTTTTCCAACTTGGGCTGGTCGGCGTTGTTTTATTTCAGTATTTAAAAAGAGTCTTACCTAAGAAAATAAATGTCAATATTCTTTTTGTCGCTCTCATCAACATCCAATTCTTTGGAGTTGCGCATAGAGTATAATCTTCGCTCAAATATGCGCTGCACTTCTTCAGCTCTGATTTGCTCGGTTTTTATCGAGGTAACAAAAATTGCAGCCGCGTGCAATACCTCATATATAGATAAATGCAAGCAACGCAGCATAATTTCATCTTCGCGCCCTATGCTTTTCCATTCAATTGAATCGGAAAGAACTCCAAGACCGGAAACAGTATAGCTGCCTCTCTTATCTTTATATCGAATCTCGGACAGATCTATAGTATCCGGCCATTCTTTTCTATTTTCTTCAAAAAAATCAAAAAATTTAGATTTAAAAATACTCATTTCCTCACCCTGCCGTCTGGCCAAACGCTGTTTGGCACTTTTCCTTTTTCCCAGGATTTTTTATCAGACCACCGTTTCCACTGATCTCCACCGTGACTTGATGTGTCCCGTTCCCATACAGAACCATCCGTCTTGCATCGCTTTCCTTTTGAGCCTTTTATTGGCTCAAAATCATCCGGCGCAGTATCTGGGTTGTCTGGGTAAACAACTTGGTCACTTTCGTCATTACTAGAACTATCATCACTTTCATTTAAGGTGCAAACACCAGCAAGCACACAGGCTGTTACCATGCCAACGGTCGGCCCCAAAGCCCGCTTCGCTAAGGCGCCTACAGCTGCAGAAGCAGCTCTTCCACCAACCACACGGACACCCACCCCTACCACGACCTGCCATGCTAGGCCTTTGGGGTCGGAGTAAGACAGCGGATCGCCTCTTACGTAGGCATAAGTATTAATCCCCCCCGCCAACCCAATCGGATCACTCTGGATATACCGCCCGATCCGCGGATCATAATCCCGGAAGTAGTTGTAGAACCGCCCCGTCTCCTTGTCGAAGTACTGCCCCGGGAAGCGCAGGTTGTACGTCACCAACTTGCCATCGACGTCCGGGTCCTCGCGCACCCCACTGTGGCCGAACGGCTCGCTGATCGGCCAGTCCCACACCACCTTGCGCCGGGCCGGGTCGCTCAGCTGGCGCGTCGTGCCCAGGTGGTCCGCCCAGGCGTAGTACAGCTGCGCCGTGCCCTGGCTGTGCTGCACCGTGCCCACCGGCAATGTGCCCAGCCACAGGTGTTCCAGCTTCGGCTGGCCGGCGGCGTCGTATTCGCCTTGCAGCTGGCCTTGCGGATCATAGGCGTACAGCGTGGTGTCGCTGGCGTTGTCGCTCTTCTGTACCCGCTGCCCGAGTGCGTTGTAGCGGTAGTGGCGCGCCGGGGTGCTGTTGCTGCGGATCAGCCGGCCGGCGTTGTTGTACAGGTTGGCGCCGTAGTTGACCATGTTGCCGGCGGCATCGTAGCTGTACTTGCCGTCCAGGCCGGCCCCGGCGACGCTGAGCACCTGGTTGTTGGCCGGATGGTGGGTGAGCAGGTTGATGGCGGCGCCGGTGTGCTTCTCGGTGCGGTTCCCATTCAGGTCATAGCGGTAGCTGTACTGGGTGGTGCCGATGCTGGCCTGGGCCAGCCGGTCCATGCGGTCGTAGCCATAGCTGCGCAGCGCGGCGGTGCCCGGGTCCTGGCGGATGAGGTTGCCGACGGCGTCGTAGCTATAGCTGAACTGGCTGTCGGCCAGCGTGAGGCCGGCGACACGGCCCTGGGCATCGCCGGGGGCCTGGCGCAGTTGGCCATTGCCCCAGCGCCAGGCGAGAGGGCGACCGTCGGTGCTGTAGTGCAGCTGGTCCAGCAGTGGCTGGCCGTTGACGCGCATGGCGCTGACCTGACCATGCTGCCAGTCGTATTCGACAATGGTGCCGGAGGGGTAGGCGATGCGGTTGAGCTGGCCGGCGGCGGTGTAGCCGTACCGGGTGACCAGGGTGGCGTTGCCGAGCTGGCGGGTCACCTGCGCCAGGCGGCCCTGCGGGTCGTAGCTGTACTGGGTGCTGCCGCTGGCGTCGCTGAAGCCGGCCGGCTGGCCCGTGCCGTTGGGCGGGTCGTAGCTGAACTGGTGGGTCTCGTCGCCGAAGGCGATGCGGGTGGGCCGGCCCAGGTCGTCGCGGGTGACGCTGGCGGTCTTGCCGCGGGCGTCGGTCCTGCTCTGGGGCAGGCCACTGGCGTCGTAGGTGGTAGTGCTGCTGCCGCTGTCGGGGCTGAGCAGGCGGATCAGGTCATCGAAGCCGTTGTAGGTGTAGGTGGTGGTGAAGCCGAGGGCATCCTTGACGGAGACGAGGTTGTCGCGGGCGTCGTAGCGTAATTCGACGATGCCGCCGTCGGGATGGGTGATGCGTACCAGGCGGTTGAGGGGGTCGTAGGCGTAGCGGGTTTCGCGGCCGAGGGCGTCCTTGCGGCTGGTGCGGTTGCCGTTGGCGTCATAGGTGAAGGTGGTCTGGTGGCCCTGGGCATCCATGATGCGTTCGAGCCGGCCGAGCGCATCGTAGTCGTAGAAGGTGCTGACAGTGGCCTGATGGGCCGGCAGTGCGGCGTGGGCCAGGCTGCCGGCCAGGGCCAGCCCGGCCAGCAGCAGGGGGCGGAACAAGGTCATGGTAGGGATCCGGGTAAGCATGGGGACGGGGCCTTATTGCGCTTGGGGCGTGCCGGGCAGCTGCTGCGCGGCGGTGACGGCCTGCTGGGCCCCGGCCAGGGTACCGGCCGGGTCGTAGCGGTCTTCGCGTTTGCGGTTGCCGGCGTTGTCCAGGGTGTAGTCGATGCGGCTGCCGTCGCTGTGGTCGATGCCAATCAGGCGGTGGGCCGGGTCGTAGCGATAGCTGAGCCCGCTGCCATCGGGCAGGGTGACCTTGCTGAGCAGGCCGGTGGGCAGATAGTCGAAGCGGGTCTGGCCTTCCGGAGCGCTGCGCAGGATAAGGCGCTGGCGCAGGTCGTAGCCGAAGGTGGTGCTGCGGTTGTCCGGGTCGATCTGCTCCAGCAGGTTGCCGTGGGCGTCATAGCGGGGATAGCGGGTGACCTGGTTCAGCGGGTTGGTCACGGTGGCGAGGTTGCCCTGGGCGTCGTAGCTGTAGCGGGTGAGCTGGCCCAACGGATCGGTCGCGGTCTCCAGCAGGCCATTGGGCAGATAGGTCCAGCGCCAGGCGCGGGTGACGCCGTCGGCGGTGATCTGCTTTTGCAGCAAGTGGCCTTGGTCGTCATAGCTGAAGGTAGTGACGCGGCCGGGTTCGGTGAGGGTGGCGGGCAGGCGGAAGGTGGGGTGCCAGGTGGTGGTGACGGTGCGGGCCTGCGGGGTGCCGGCGGCTTCGGTGCGGGTGGTTTCGAGGTTGCGGGTCAGGTCGTAGCCGTAGGTGGTGCTCACGCCGTTGAAGTCGGTGCGGGACTGGACGTTGCCGTTGGCGTCATAGCCGAGCGTGGCACTGGCCGGGCCGCAGCCGGCGCCGCCGGGCTGATCCTGGCCGGTGAGCAGCCAGCGCTTGCCGATCTGGGTGAAGTGGTAGCGGCGGTTGGTGCCGAGGGGATCGGTCTCGGTGGTGGTGCGGGTGCTGCCGGCCTGGGTGAAGGCGAGGCCGACCTTGTCGATGCCCCCGGCGTGCTCGGAGGAGATGGCCTCGCCATCGGCGTTGTAGCGCCAGGTGGCGTAGCGCACCCCGGCTTCGTCGGTGATGCCGGTCAGGAGGTAGGGGTTGGGGTCTTCGTAGTGGTATTGGCGGCTGGTCTGGTCAGGGTGGGTGACCGAGACCAAGCGACCCTGCGTGTCGTGCGTGAACCGAATCTCCGTGCCATGCTGGACTTCGACTTTCTTCAACTTCAACCCACTGTCGTAGTGGAACAGGAGATTGGCGCCATTCGGGGTCTCGACCCAGTTCAGGGGCCCGTCGTCGCGATAACCCAGCTTGGTGCTGCGGCCGTTGTCATCGATCCGGATCAGGCGGCCCAGCGTGTCATAGTATTCGGCCTTGTTGCCTTCGATGATCCGGAAGCCATCCTGATTCACCACGAAGCGGTAGCGCGCCGCGGCCGGGTCCAAGGGTTGCCCGGTCAGGCTGAACGGATAGGCGCGCCCGTCCGGCCGTTCCAGCCGGTAATTGGCCGGCATGGCCATGGTCGCCTCGGAGAAATGGGCCACCCAATCCGGATCGATATCCACCTGCATTTGCTGGGATGAAGCAGGTGCGGCTGGCAAGTGCTCGTGCAGCGGCCATGCTACCGGATCGTCTGCCCGCACAATGCGCGATTGGAACGCATGGCGCCAGCCGATGCCCAGCCCCAGGTCCTGCAACAGCATCGAGTTATAGGCCCTGAAGAAACCAAGCGGGACCGAGGTATCGTTTTCAAGTTGGTATTTGTTTGCCACATGCAACGCCACCGGATTGCCGGTCTTGGGGCAAGCCTCGCCGACATTGGGATCGGGGCATTCGCCGAATACACAGTGCCCACGGTATGCCTGGCGGCAGCCATTGACGCTCTTGCTCAGATAGGCACCCCGCGGACAGATCGGGCGGCAGGACTGGCTGACCGAGCCCAAATAGCTTCCGGGCGGGCAGGAAGGCGTGACTTTCGCGACTAAATCATAAGAGGCCACATAACGGCCGGGGGGAGCCCGCTCACGTACCGATACCCCGTAGGTTTGTACCAATATTGTTCCGCCCCAACTATTACATGAAGCCTCCCAATCCGGACGTGCATGGACCGTTTTAAGTGCCAGCTCACACACTGGGTGATCAACACTGATGTAGTTTCCTTCAGCGCTGCCAATGTAGTGATATTCCGGGCCTGAATCATTTTTTCGCATTTCCACACTCCACCGCTCAGCAAAAGCCGCCGGCATCAGAAACGCAGCGATCAAGAACATCCAAAGGACCCCAAGCTTTTTTTGGGGAAACCCGTTTTTATCGAGATGAATACGCATAACTGCCCGGTGAAATAAGGGTTGATTCTTGTCTGGCTGTTTCAGCTCATCCATGCGCGCGGCAATGGCACTTGCGATGGGATTGAAGGATTGGAACAGGCCAACAATACAGTCCGAAAAATATCTTCAAGCCAGAAAGCCAAGCATTTGATTGCCCTGCCGTATCGGTATGGAAAATCGACATGCCGCAGCCTGCACGAAGCACACCCCAGCCGGGTAGTATCCGGAACAGTGACAGCAGCCACCGTATCCATGACCTGCACAGCACAGGCTTTCAAACCAGACAGGGCATGACATTCGCCCGAAAAACAGAGGCGAACGTCAGATTAAAGACAACCACAGGAAAAATCCAGAAAGAAAACTGCAGCCCTTGTCGTTTGCCTTGCGATTGCCGGGCAGTTGCGCAGCGATGGGCAGCACCGGAGGCGAACACCCAGGGCCACCTCAGTGGTGCCTGGCAGGTACGCGGCAGGCGTGGCTATGAAACCTTGCCCTGCAGCGGCCTACGCGCTTGCGCAGCCACGGCTTTCCGCCTGCCTTGGGGCGGCAGTCAACGATGCGTTGCTCAGCCTGCAACCGGCGTCATCCGGCGTCGGTGGACAGCAGGTGACCTACCCCCTGCCCTCCCCCGAGTTGCCGGCGGGTTGCTCGGGCTGGGGTTGTGGCGGCTGCATCAGGTCGCCGCCGGCATAGCGCAGCCGTTGGATCGGCGTGGCGAATTCGATGTCTTCGCGCTCGAACGCCGAGACCAGCTCCAGGTTGATCTGCTGCTGGATATCCATATAGAGGTTGAAATCCGGGTCCAGCACGAAGTAGACCACTTCGAAGGTGAAGGCGGCATTGCCAATGCCCTGGAAGTGGGCGCGATCCAGCCGCACCTTGTCGCGCGCGCCGATGATGTCGCGCAGCATGCCCGGGATGCGTTCGAGCTTGTCGCGCGGGGTGTCGTACGGCACCGCCACGCTGAATACCACGCGCCGCTCGCGCAGTTTCTGATAGTTGCGGATGCGGCTCTTGAGCAGATCGTCGTTGGAGAACACCAGCTGCTCGCCCGAGAGGCTGCGCACCCGCGTGGTCTTGAGTCCCACCCGCTCGATGTTGCCCATCATGTCGCCGACGATGATGAAGTCACCCACCACGAACGGCTTGTCGAGCACGATGGCAAGCGAGGCGAACAGGTCGCCAAGGATGTTCTGCACCGCCAGCGCCACCGCCACGCCACCGATGCCCAGGCCCGCGACCAGGCCGGAGATGTTGAAGCCCAGCTGATCGAGCACGATCAGCAGGATCATGCTCCACAGCACCACGCGCGCGATGAAGCCGAGCACGGTCATCGCCGTGGCCGCTTCGGCATCCAGGCTGCGCCGCCGTTCGGTTTCGGCATTGAACCAGGCGACAAGCCCGCGGTTGAGCCATAGCGCCAGCTGCAGGATGAAGGCGATCAGCGCGACGATGGAGAGCGTGCTGTCCACCTTGCCCGGCAGCGTCAGACCGTTGGAGCCCACCTTGAGCGCGATCGGCAGCAGCAGCCAGAAGCGGGTGGCCGAGAACGAGGCGGCCCAGGCCTGGGCCAGCACTGAGCTGCGCGCCTGCAGGCGTGGTGCCACATAGCGGGTCAGCACCGCGCGCAACAGATAGATCGCCAGCAGTGTCGCGACCGTGATGGCCAATGCCACCAGAAGATCGTGTTGATTGTTGGCGCGCAGGATCTGACGAAGCATTACTGGGGTCTCCGGGTGGGGGTGTCGGCGGGCAGCGGTGCGCGGTTCCAGGTGCCTCGGCGTTCCTGGATCCCGGTGGGTGTGGTACGCGCCCGGGCGGGTGGCTGTGGTGCGGCGTCGGCTTTGCCGGCCTGCTCGGCCTTGCCGGCCGCGCGGGGATTCTTGAGCAACGCGGCGCAGGGGGTGTCTTCCGCACCGCCCAGATCGATCAGCGGCAGCAATGCCAGCGGCGGCGCCACGGCGGCGAGTGCCGCGGCGATGGCGGTACGGCCGGTGGGCTGCGGCAGGCTGGGGCGTACCTGCGGCTTGCCCAGCGGTCCGGACAGCACGATGGGCCCGCGCAATGCGGCAAGGCTGATGTCCTTGGGACGGGCGCGCAGCCGCAGGTCGATCTGCTCGTTCTTCAGATCGATCTGGCCTTCGCCGCGGATCACCTGCTTCTCGGTGTCGAGCACCAGCGTGCGTGCCAGGAGCTTGCCTTGTCTTGCCTCGAAGTCGGCCACCATGCAGCGGATCTCGATCTGCTCGTCGCCGGTCAGCAGGATGCCCAGGGTATTGGCCACATCCAGGTTTGCCAGCCGCATCAGCAGCTTGCTGGTACTGCCACCATGCATCAGCAACGCCACGTCGCCGTCGGCCGAGCCCAGCATGCCGGCGACGGCATTGCCGCGCATGTCGAGCTTGGCCCAGCCGCCCAAAAGGCCGGTGGTGGCGCGCTCACCCAGATCCAGCTTGGGCATGAGTTCGGTCAGCTTGAGCCGGCGCACCTTGAGATCCGCCCGGGTGCGGATCGGCCGCACCGTGCTGTCGAGCCGGATGGTCGAGCGCACATCGCCGCCGGCCACGCCGAAGTTGAGCGGATCGAGCGTGGCCACGCCATCCTTGATCACCAGATGCGCTTCGAAATCGTCCAGCGGCAGCCGGGCGGTCTGAATGCGGCGCCCTTTCAGGTGGACATCGGCATTGGCCGTGCGCATCTTTTCCACGTTGAACGGCGTCTGCGGCAGCACCCGGCTGCCCGGCACCGCGATGGTCTTGCCGCTCTGTGCATCGCGCGCACCGATGAAGCCGGACAGATCCTTCAGGTCCAGGCGCCGCGAGACCAGATCCGCCTGCACGAACTGTGGCTTTTGCCCACGATCGACCCTGAACTCGCCACCCAGGTCGCTTGCGCCCACCTTGCCGGCAATCCGGGTGAGGTGCCACACCAGGCCGTTGTGCCGCAACTCGCCCTCGACCGAATAGGCCGGCGTGGCCGGCAGCGGCACGCCAATCAGGGGATAAAGCTCACCCAGGCTGCGGCCGGACAGCGCAAAGCTCACGGCCAGGCCGTCGAACTGCCGCAGGTCGCGCACCGTGCCGTCGGCGTACACCTGGGTGGCGCCGATGCGCCCACGGGCGCGTACCGGATAGGGTTGACGTCCCTCGGCCAAGGTCTGCTGCAGCTGCATCACCGAGCCGATCTCGCCACGCAGCGACAGCGGCAGCGCCTCGTAGCGCCCGTCGGCGCGGATACCGAGCCGGCTGTCGCGCGTATCTGCATCGGGCGCCGTGGAATCGGCCAGTACAGTCACGTCGCTGCGGCGCTGCGGGTCCAGGTAGCGCAACCTGCCTTGCGCGATGCGCAATGCCTCGATCCGCCAGGGCTCGCCTTGGTCCGGCTCGCGGGCAGCGCGGTCTTCGAACATCCAGTTGCCCTGCCCGCGTGGGTTGCGCTCCAGCAGCACCTGCGGCGCCTCCACCGCCAGCAGCGGCAGCACCCGCTCGCCGGTGAGCAGGCGCCACAGATCCAGCTCCACGGTCAGGCGTCGTACCCGGACCATGGTCGGCTCACGGCTCCAGGGCGCGTTGCCCAGCACCAGGTCGTGGGCGGTCACGCGTGGGCGCAGCGCAAGCGCCACGTCCAGATCGCCGTTGATGGCAAAGGTGCGCCCGGTCGCGGCGCTGACGCGCTTGGCGATCGGCCCGCGCAGCATGTTCCAGTCAAAGACGATCCATACGATCACCAGCACGGCCAACAGCCCGCCGCCCACGGCCAACCCGGTGCGGTGACGCCTGGCCCAGCTCATCGTGCCGCTCCGGCGGTGCCGCGCTGCAGGATCGCGAACGGCATCGCACCCAGCAGCCCGGCCACGGCGCAATGCGGGGTCAGGCGCATCGCGCGCCCGTCCAGCACGTCGTGCCAGTCGCCGACCAGCTCGTCGGGCAAGGCGAGCGCGGTATCCCCCCAGACTGCGGGTGGCAGTGCCGGCTGCATGGCACCATCGAGCAATGCCTGCATCCGCAGCGGCACCACCACCAGCAGTTGCGCTTCGCCGTGGCTGCGGCAGAAGGCCAGCGCATGGCCGGCGCAGGTGCCGCTCAGCGTCAGCGGCAGGTAGCGCCCGATGGTGAACAGCTCGGGTGCCGCCTGCCGCGCGGCGAGCAGCCGGGCGATCAAGGCCTGTTTGACCCGGCCGTCGCGCCAGCGTGCCAGCAGCGTCGACCACGGTGCGCCTGTGCCGCCGCGCTCCAGCAGGGCCAGCGCCGCTTCGCGCGAAGCGAAGTCGACCGGCCGGCGGTTGTCCGGGTCCACCAGGCTGTGGTCCCAGAATTCGCAGCCCTGGTAGAGATCGGGCACGCCGGGCACCGTCAGGCGCAGCACGGTCTGCGTCAGGCCGTTGAGCGCCCCGGCGGCGGCGATGCGGCCGACGAAGGCCGCCAGCCGTGCCACGAACTCCGAGTCGGGCACCAGCAACGCGGCGACGAAGGCGCGGCTGGCGGCTTCGTATTCCTCATGCGGCGACAGCCAGTCGGTTTCCTGCTTGGCTTCGCGCTGGGCTTTCTCCAGCCACTGCATCACCCGGTCGCGCAAGGCCGCAAGGCCGGCTGCATTGCCCGGTGTCAACGTCGGGTGCCAGGCGCCGATCAGCGTCTGGTACAGCATCAGCTCAGCCGCCCGGCTGGGCGCCTCGCGCCCGTTCACCAGCCCCTTGAACGGGGCATTGGCCTTGCACCAGGACGCCAGCTCGGTCAGCGTGTCCTGCGCAATCTCGCTGAGCACCGCCAGCCGGGCGCGAGCGTCCTCGCCGCGCTTGTGATCATGTGTGGCGCTGGCCAGTTGCGAGAACGGCATCCGTTCGGCCCGTTCGACCATCGCCTCATGGAACTGCGCCGGGCTGTCGGCAAAGCGTGCCGGATCGCCCCCGACCTCGTTATGGGACAGCAGACGGCCGTAACGGTAGAAGGCCGTATCCTCCAGCGCCTTGGCTGCGACCGGCGAAGTCAGCTGCTGGAAGCGGCGCCGGGCCACATGCAGCTGTGCATCGCCCAGCGCCGGTTCGCGCCCCAGCCAATTGGCGATGCGCAGCAGCGCCGGCCGGTCGAGCGGCCGCAGCACTGCCTGCGCCCGTGCCACCGCTTCGTCCAGTTGCCGCATGTCCTCTTCGTCCAGCGCCGCATCGCCGGCATACAGCCGATAGACCGGGAACTGCACCACCAGCTCGGTGAGCACCCGATGCAAGGCGCGGGGCGGATAGTCACGCGTGACCGGATCGGCCGCGGCCACCACGGCCAGCGCCTGCGCCGCAGCCGCAAGTTCGCCGGAGAACGATTCGGTCAGCGTCTTGCGACGGCAGGCGCTGCGCACTTCCTCGAAATCGCCATCCTGCGGCCGGCCGCATTGCGCGGCCCAGCCGGCACTGAGCGGCAGCTCGCCGGCAGGGTCATGCAGCAGACGCCCGACCTCGTTCATGAAGTCGTAGCCGGTGGTGCCATCCACCGGCCAGGGGCGCATGCGCTCGTCCGGGCCCAGGATCTTTTCCACCACCAGCCACGGCGCCTGCCGCGGTGCGTCGGCAGGACGCCCGGCAGTCAGCACATCCAGCCGTTCGCGCAGCATCGCGCAATAGCCGGCCGGATCGGTCAGGCCGTCGACGTGATCGACACGCACACCGTCGATCAACCCCTGCTCATACAGGCGCAGGATCAGCGCATGCACCGCGTCGAATACCTCGGGCTCCTCGACGCGCACGGCAGCAAGGGTATCGATGGCGAAAAAGCGCCGCCAATTGATGGCATCGGCGGCGGTGGTCCAACTGGCAAGCCGGTATGCCTGTTGTTCCAGCAGGTGATGCAGGCGTTCGGTGGTGGCCGGGCTGCGCGCGTCGTGATTGACCAGCGCAGCCAGTACCTCGGCGCGACCCGCTGCCGTGCCGGCGTAGTCGCGCAACCGCGCAAAGGCCACCTGTGCCGCGGCGGCCAGCGCTTGCGGCGCATCCTGGCCGCCCAGCGCCTCGAACAGCTCGGCCAGTGCCAGGCCATCGGGTTCATCCAGCCCATGACGCAGCAGCAGCGCATGACTGGCGGGGCATAGCGGCAGCCGCTGCTCGTGATAGCTCAGGTAGAAGCAGCCATGGTCCCAGTCGAAGCGCGGCAGCAGTTCGCCCGCCCGCAGCACCGTGCCGTAGTGTCCGCCGAGGATGGGCAGCAGCACCTTGCCGGCCAGCCCGGGAGTGCTGGATTCCCAATCGATGTCGAAATAATGCGCGTAGCCGCTGCGCCGCCCCCAGGTGAGCACATCCTGCCACCAGGGGTTGTGGCCGCCGGCGATCCCCATGTGATTGGGCACGATATCGACGATCAGACCCATGCGCTGCCGACGCAGCGCCGTCACCAGTTGCGCCAGCCCGGCCTCGCCGCCCAGCTCGGGGTTGACCTGGGTCGGATCGGTGACATCGTAGCCGTGCAATGATCCGGGCACCGCGGTGGTGATCGGCGAGACATAAAGATGGCTGATGCCCAGGCGTGCAAAGTGCTCCACCAGATCGGCGGCGTGCCGGAACGTGAAGCCCTTGTGCAGTTGCAGGCGGACGGTGGCGCGGACGTCAGGCATGGGGGCGCTCCGGAACAGGCGTGGATACGAGGCCGGATGACACCCCGCCTCTTGGACCGCAGAGGACACCGGGCCGCATGGCAAACCCCACTTCAGGCGGTGCAGGACACCCGTCGTGCTCGACCGCCCGCCGTGTTCTCTGTCTGCGCGGTGTTTCAGGATGGGGTGAATGGGGGAGCCGGCACGGGTTGCCCTTCATCGCAGTGTCTCCCCCTGATCCAGCCAGACAAGGCAGCTGTGGGCCGGGATGCGGCCGGCAGCGAGGTCGGCCGTGGCGTCGAGCGGGGTCTGGAACAGCAGCGCCTGCTCGGGCAACGGCGCAGGCAGGGCGGACTCGGGCTGCGCCGGGCCGAAGTTGGCCAGCACCACCAGCACCCGGCCATCGCGCAGCTGCCAGCGCGCCAGCACCCCCTGCCCGCCCACCGGCGCAGCACCCAGCGGGCGCGCGCCAGGCAGTGCCGGCACCAGATAGTCGCGGCGCAAGGTCAGCAGCAGCCCTACCAGCGACAGCCGCTCCCGCTCGGCCGCCCCGTGCGCGCCACCCGGGCGACTGCGCTCGAAGGTCGCCACGTCCTGTGGGTCCGGAATGGCCTCGCGTGCCTTGGGATCGCTGAACCGGGCGAAATCGGCGAACTCGCGCCGACGCCCTTCACGCACGGCGGCAGCCAGCTCCGGTTCGTGGTCGATGAAATAAAGAAACGGCGCGGTCTCGCCCCACTCCTCGCCCATGAAGAGCAGCGGCACGGGCGGCGTGAGCAGCAGCAGCGCCAGCGCCGCCGACAGCGCCTGCGGATCGGCCAGGGTGGTCAGTCGTTCACCCAGCGCGCGGTTGCCGACCTGATCGTGGTTCTGCAGAAAGTTGATGAACGCCAGCGGCGGCAGCTGTGCACTGGGCTCGCCGCGCGACCGGCCCTGCCAGGGCTCGAATGGCTGCCCCTGGTAGATGAAGCCTTCGCTGAGCATGCGCGCGAGCAGCACGGCCGGCTCCTCGGCATAGGCGGCGTAGTAGCCGTCCGCTTCGCCGGTGAGCAGGTGGTGCAACACATGATGCGCATCGTCGTTCCACTGGGCGACGAATGCATCGCCCTGCAGCAGGCTCGCCTTGTTCTCGGCGTTTTCCATGATCAGGTGCACGTGCCGGCGTGCATCCACCCCTTTGCGGACCTGCTGGGCGAACGTGCGCAGCCAGTCGTCATCCCCGATGGCGTGCACCGCGTCCAGCCGCAGCCCGTCAAAGCGGAACTCGTTGAGCCAGTAGCACGCATTGGCGACGAAGAACGCCGTGACCTCGGGGGCGCGGGTATTGATGGTGGTGCCCCAGCCGGTGGTATCGGTGTGGAAGAACCCCGCGGCATAACCGGGAATGGCATTGCCGGCCGGGCCGAAGTGGTTGTACACCACGTCCAGGAACACCTGTACCCCATGACGGTGTGCGGTGTCGATCAGCGCCTTCAGCTCGTCGGGCGTACCGTAGCTGGCGTGCGGGGCGAATTGCAGCACGCCGTCGTAGCCCCAGCCGCGTTCGCCGGCAAAGGCGGCGATGGGCATCAGCTCGATCGCGGTGATGCCCAGCTGCGCCAGCGCCGGAATGCGTTCGCGCACGCCGGCAAACCCGCCGCAGACGCCGGCATGCAGCTCATAGATCACCGTTTCGTGCCAGGGCCGCCCCAGCCAGTCCGCGCTTTGCCAGGTGTAGGCATTCGGATCGGTGAGCACACTCCAGCCGGTGACACCGCCATCCTGCTGGCGCGAGGCCGGATCGGGCACCGGCTGGCCGTCCACTTCGAAGCGATAGCGGGCGCCGGGCCGCGCGGGCGCGTCCACCTCGTAGACCCCACCATACAGGTCGGCCATGGCCAGACGACGGCCATCGGCCAGTTGCAGCACCACCCGTTGCGCATCGGGCGCCCACAGCCGGAAGCGCACCAGTCCATCGTCGAGCCGTTCGGCACCGAACGGCATGATGGGTACGTGCGGCGCGTTCATACGGGCTCCGCTTCGTCGATCGTCAGGCTGTCCTGCAGCGGCTCGTCATCGGCCTGCGCAAGGTCCACCGGCGCCGGATCGGGCTCCGCGGGGGGCTTGCGCCGGCGCGGCCCGGGCATGGCATCGATGCGTACGCTGGCCAACAACAGCGCCATGCTGTTGCCCGGCACCTCCACCCCGTCCG
Source organism: Chitiniphilus purpureus (assembly GCF_025642115.1). Lineage (GTDB taxonomy): Bacteria > Pseudomonadota > Gammaproteobacteria > Burkholderiales > Chitinibacteraceae > Chitiniphilus > Chitiniphilus purpureus. Next base: position 4,083,913 of record NZ_CP106753.1, read on the forward strand.
CATCGCCCAGCGGGCGGGCCGGATGCTCGTGGAAGGCACTTTCGATCTCGATCTGCCATGGCAGATCTGGGCCGGGCGGCAATGTGAAATAGATCGACCCGCTGCCGCCGTTGAGCAGCACCAGCGAGACCGAGCCGTCGCCTTGCGCATCCACACCGGAGCGGCGCACTGCCAATGCCTTGGCGTCGCCGTTGTGCCAGTCCGCCTCGGACAGCGGCTCGCCACGCTCGTCGAAGAAGGCAAGGTCAGCCACGCCGGGCAGCGTTTCGGTCTCGCCATGCGGGAACCCAGGCGCGCCAAGCGACTTGCACTGGCGCCGCAGGTTTACCAGCCGGGCCACGTAGCGGGTGAGCGCACGGCCCTCCTCGCTGTTGGCCTGGCTCCAGTCGTACCAGGAGAGTCCATTGTCCTGGCAGTAGGTGTTGTTATTGCCTTGCTGACTGCGCCCGAACTCATCCCCGCCCAGCAGCATCGGGGTGCCAGTGGACAACAGCAGCGTGCCCAGCAGCGCGCGTTGCACCCGCTCGCGCAGGTGCAGCACCGCCGGATCGTCTGTCTCGCCTTCGACGCCCCAGTTGTTGCTGCGGTTGTCGCTGTGGCCGTCGCAATTGCCCTCGCCATTGGCCTCGTTGTGCTTGTCGTTGTACGACACCAGGTCGGCCAGCGTGAAACCGTCATGCGCGGTGATGAAGTTGATCGACGCCCACGGCTTGCGGTGGCGCTTGTCGAAATAATCGGCCGACCCGGCCATGCGTGCCGCCAGTGGTGCGCGCGTACCCGAATCGCCACGCCAGTAGGCCCGCACGGTATCGCGGAACTGGTCGTTCCATTCGGCAAAGCCGGGGGGATGCTGGCCCAGCACGTAGCCGCCCGGGCCGCAGTCCCACGGCTCCGAGATCAGCTTGACGTGCTGCAGCTGCGGATCCTGCTTGAGCGCATCGAAGAAACCGCAGCCCGGATCGAAGCCCCAGGCTTCGCGCCCCAACGTGCAGCCCAGGTCGAAGCGGAAGCCGTCGACGTGATAGGCATCGACCCAGTGACGCAGCGAATCCATCACCATCTGCAGCACACGCGGATGCGACAGGTTGAGCGTGTTGCCGCAGCCGGTGTCGTTGATGTAGTAGCGGCGCTCATCCGGCAGCAGCCGGTAGTAGCTGGCGTTGTCCAGCCCGCGCCAGCTCAGCGTGGGACCAAGCTCGTTGCCTTCGCAGGTGTGGTTGTACACCACGTCCAGGATCACCTCGATGCCGGCGGCGTGCAGCCGGCGCACGGCGCTGCGGATCTCGTCGAGCGAACCGTTGGACAGATAGCGCGGCTCGGGCGCGAAGTAGCTGAGCGTGTTGTAGCCCCAATAGTTGGCGAGGCCCTTGTCCTTCAGATACGAATCCTGGGTGAAGGCCTGCACCGGCAACAGTTCGATCGCGGTGATCCCCAGCTTGTGCAGGTGATCGATGAAACGCGGGTCGGCCAGCGCGGCGAAGGTGCCGCGCTTATGCGGCGCGATGTCCTGCCGCTGTTGCGATACACCACGCACATGCGTCTCATAGATGATGGTGTCGCGCCACGGTACCGCGGGCGCACGGTCGCCGCTCCAGTTGAAACCGCCGCCCTCGACCATGCACTTGGGCATCGACGCGGCGCTGTCGCGCTTGTCGAAGGTCAGGTCGGCGCGATGCGAGCCCAGCTTGTAGCCGAACACGGCCGGGTTCCATTTGATCTCGCCGACGATGCGCCGTGCGTAGGGGTCGAGCAGCAGCTTGTTGGGATTGAAGCGATGGCCGTTGCCCGGATCGTAGGGGCCATAGGCGCGGTAGCCATACAGCAGGCCCGGCTTGGCATCGGGCAGGTAGCCATGCCAGATCTCATCGGTGCAGGCCGGCAAGGCATAGCGCGCCACTTCCTTGCGGCCGCGCTCGTCGAATACGCACAGCTCGATCAGATGCGCACTCGCCGAGAACACGGCGAAGTTCACTCCCTGGCCATCCCAGTGCGCGCCAAGCGGAAATGGGCGGCCTTCTTCCAGACGGTCGGGTAACGAGAGCATTGAGACTCCTTGGCTGTGAATCGCGGAAAAATCAGGCGGTCGCCTGGTGCAGGTCGTCCACGGCGTGGCCGAGCAGGTCGCGGTACAGCGCGAGGTACTCGGGCACCGCGGCCTGCCAGCCCAGCTCGGCGCTCATCGCGTTGCGCTGCAACTGGCGCCACACCTTGGGTTGGGCAAAGGCGGCCAGTGCGCGCTCGACGGCCTCGACCATCGCCTCCGGCGCAGCGCCGTCGAACAGGAAACCATTGGCAGGCGCATGCTGCGGATCGTGCTCGGCCGGATCGACGATGGTGTCGGCCAGCCCCCCCACCCGCGAGGCGACCGGAATCGTGCCGTAGCGCATCGAATACAACGGAGCGAGCCCGCAAGGCTCGAAACGGCTGCCATGCAGCAGGACATTGGCACCGGCATGCAGCAGATGCGCCAGCTCCTCGCTGTACCCGATATGCACCGCCACCCGGCGCGGCAGTGTCTGTTGCAGCGCACGGAAGCCGCGCTCGTATTCCGGCTGGCCGCAACCGAGCACCGCCACCTGCAGCCGCGGATGGCGATTGAGCAGCGATGGCAGTGCCTGCAGCGCGACGTCGGCCATCTTCTGGTGTGTCAGACGGCTGCCCAGTGCCACCATCGGTGCAAAGGCGTCTTCCGGCAGGCCAAAACGCCGCTGCAGGGCAGCCTTGCAAGTGTGCTTGCCAGCGGGATCGCCGGCAGTGAAGGCAGTCGGCAGTGCCTGGTCGGTCGCCGGGTTCCACAAAGCGGTATCGATGCCGTTGCGGATGCCGCGCAGCACATGTGCGCGTTCGCCCAGCACCCCTTCCATGCCGCAGCCGGCCGCCTCGGTCAGGATTTCGCGCGCATAACGCGGGCTGACCGTGGTGAGCCGGTCGGCATACACCAGCCCTGCCTTCATGAAGCTGAGCTGCGCCCAGAACTCCACGCCGGCGGCATCGCAGGCATGTGCGGGAATGCCGATCCGTGCCATCCACTCCTTCGGATAGTTGCCCTGGAATGCAAGATTGTGGATGGTGAACACGCTTCTGGCGGTGACGCCGGCTTCGCGCATCAGCAACGGCACCAGACCCGCATGCCAGTCATGCGCATGCACCAGTCCGAAGCGCGGCAGGCCGGGCAGGCCGGCCGCCACACGGGCCGCGGCATGGCACAGGGCACCGAAGCGCAGCGGATTGTCCGGGTGCTCCCGCCCTTCGGCATCGGCGTACAGCGTGCCGTCGCGTGCAAACAGCGCATCGTTGCGCAGCAGCAGCACCGGCACGTCGCTGCCGGGCAGCACGCCGCGCAGCAAGGTGGCCGGCCCACCGGGCAGGTTATCCAGGCAGGCAATCGGTTGCGGGTCGGCGACCGCCAGCGCGGCGGGGTAGCCCGGCAGCATCAGCGTCACCGACACGCCGGCTTCGCTCAATGCCGGCGCCAAGGCGCCGACGACGTCCCCCAGCCCACCGGTCTTGGCCAGCGGCACTGCTTCGGCAGCCACCATCAATACATCGAGCGTCATCGTTGCCTGTTCCTTGCGTAGTGTCCGGGACGAACTGCCGGGAGCGTTTGGGCGAAGCCGGGACCCGTATCGTCGCAACCGGCAATGCCGGCGGGGCAGTCCACAGCAAAGGAAAGGCGCGGGTCTACACCGGAGCCGCGTTCATGCAGACGGCGTTATTGGATTTCGGACTGCGGCACGAGCCTCCCCATCCCCAGCAAGGTAATCCCCGCACCCAAGTCGGGTGGTTAGAGCCAACACTGATATTGCTGTAGGAAATAAACCGGCGTGGATGTAGGAAGCGGATGGGGGGACACGGGCGGCACACAGATCGCCGCAATGGCGGCATGGGATCGGCCCGGAACAGCGGTCCACGGTGCGGGATGCGACGCCCTCTGAGGCCGATGCCGCACCAAAGCCCAGGAAAAGCAAAGGCCGGAAGCCGCACAGCAGAGCGCGGCTTCCGGCCTTTGCCCAGGGTCTGGGCTGCAAGCGCTATAGATACCCTGCCAGCATCAGTACGATCAGCACGATCAGCAGTACACCGACGATGCTGGTCGGGCCGTACCCCCAGGCACGGCTATGCGGCCAGGCCGGGAAGGCGCCGACCAAGAGCAGGACAAGGACGATCAATAGAATCAGGCTGAGGGACACGGTGTTCTCCTTTTGTTCTTGAATTTGAAGATCCGATTGGGCCCGTATCGACTGGGCGGCAATTTGCATGGCGTATCCCAGCAGGTTCCATGCCAGGGATGGAAAGTGTCGGGACCGGGCTTGCAATTTGCTTTATCCGGATGGACCGATCCATAGGGCGCCACCAAGCGCTGCTCCTGCTGCCCGGCAAGAGGCTGAACGCCATCGGAAGCCCTCGCGCCGCAGCAGGCCGACAAGGAACAACACGATGAGAAACCATACCCTGCATGCAGCCGCGCATAGCGGTACCGACACCGCCGGTGGCACACGGCGCACGCATTCGCTCTTCTATTTCCTGCTGTTTGTGCTGCTGGCTGCGGCCAGTGCATTGCAGGCCCCCGATGCGCATGGTGCCGCGCCGTCAAATTTGCATGGCGATGCAATTCCTACATGGCAGGTACAGCACTGAATGGGCGAGGCAAGCGTGGACCAGCTCGCCATCCTTGCGGAAGTGGCGCTCGCCATGCTGCTGGGTGGTCTGATCGGCTGGGAACGGGAGGCGGCCGACAAACCCGCCGGGCTGCGCACCCATATGCTGGTGGCCGGGGCGGCAGCGTTGCTGGTGGGGCTGGGCGACACGCTGCTGCTGCACTACCGCGGGGAGATGCGTGATCTGGTCAACACCGACCCGATCCGTATCATGGGGGCGGTCATCACCGGGGTCAGCTTTCTGGGGGCCGGCACCATCTTCCGCAACCATGAAGGCACCGGCATCCAGGGCCTGACCACCGCTGCCGGGCTGTTGATGGCTGCCACGGTCGGTATCGCCGTTGCATTGCGCCAGCACCTGCTGGCGATTTCGGTCACGCTGCTGATCCTGCTGGTGCTGTATGTGGTGCAGGCGCTGGAACGCCGGATCGCATGCTGGCGGCGGTCACGTCAGCCGTCGTCGCCATCCACCGCAGCAATGCCGGATACCACGGACGAGCAGCCGCAGCGCAAGCGCCAGATCGATCCGACCTGACATGCGCGTCACCCGAGGGCATCGCCACGGTAGGCTGCCATTACGGTGCCTCGTTGGGGTGGTTCAAGCCCCGAGCTGCGCGTAAGCCAACCCGCCCCCTCCGGTTGGCAATGGGATTCTGATGCCGGCTTGATGTTGGGCACTGCCCGCATGCGACGCCCCGACCCCACGCTGCCACCGCTGTGACAGTGGCATGGCAATCGACCCGCCGGGACAGCAATGCCGACCTGCATTGCCCACCCTTTGGCAGCCCCTGAGCGGCATTCCTTCGGCGACAGGCGATACCGGGCATCCACTCAGCCCCGGGATATGGGGGGTTTCCTCAACCAGGTGATGCGTAGCCGCGGCCCTGCCCAAGCCGCATTCGGCCCCCATCCATGCGCGTCTGTCGAATTGTATTGCGCGTCCCTCTTATGTCCTTTGAGTAGAGAATATTCGGCTGTTATGATTTCGCCTTTCTGACACCGAGCCTCAACTTCCATGGACTTCGCCACCCTGCTGTCCTCGTTCGCCAGCGCCTTCACGCAGGACCAGCGGCTGGTCACGCTGCAGCTGGGCGACGGGGCGCACTGGGGCGGGACGCTGCTGCCGCACAGCGCCACCGGCAGCGAGGCGCTGTCCCAGCCTTACCGCTATCGCGTTGAATGCCTGTCGCCGTCGGTGGACCTGGAACTGAAGGCGCTGCTCGGCCTGCCGGCGCAGCTGGGCCTGGCGACCGCCGACGGCGGTGAGCTGGTGCGCGGTGGCCTCGTCACCCGCGCCGAGGCGCTGCCCGCCGATGGCGGCTTCGCCCGCTATGCGCTGACCATCGAACCCCCGCTCGCGCTGCTGGCCCACCGCCGCACCAGCCGGGTGTTCCAGGACCGCACCGTCCCCGACCTCGTCCGCGCCGTGCTCGATGAACACCTGGCCGGCAACCCGGTGTTCGCCGCCGGCTTTGCCGTGCGCTTCGAACTGCGCGAGACCTACCCGCTGCGCTCCTATTGCCTGCAGTACCGCGAGACCGATCTCGCCTTCGTCAGCCGGCTGCTGGCCGAGGAAGGGCTGGCCTATCGCTTCGAGCACGCCGCCGGTGACCCGCCCAAGGTGACGCTGGTGGTGTTCGACGACCCCTATGCGCTGCCGCAGGCCCAGCAGGGCAGCGTGCGCTTCCATCGCGCCGATGCCACCGAGACCGAGGACAGCCTTACCGGCTGGACCAGCGCCCGCCAGCTGGGCACCGCCCAGGTGGCGCTGGCCAGCTTCGACTACCGGCCGGTGGCGACGCTGCAGGCCCAGGACGGCACGGGGATCGACCAGGGCGACGGTGGCGCGCAGGCCGAGCGCACCTTGGCGGACTACGACGCGCAGACGCTGTACTACGCCAGCGACGACGACGCGCTGGCCCGCTATGCCCGGCTGCGCCAGCAGGCGCTGGATGCGCACAAGAAGGGCTTTGCCGGCAGCGGCACACTGCGCAGCCTGCGGGTGGGCGAATGGTTCCAGCTGCGCGACCACCCACACCACGACGCCGACGCGCCCGAGCAGCGCGAGTTCGTCGCCACCCGGCTCACCTTCCGCGCCCGCAACAACCTGCCGGGCGGATTGCTGGCCCAGTTGGGCGAATCCGCTGGGGAGGCCGCGCCGTTCCAGGTCGACTTCGACGCCCAGCGCCGCGGCATCCCGCTGCCGCCTTTATACAGCCACACCGAGCATGCCAGGCCCACCGCCCCCGGCGTGCAGACCGCCACCGTGGTCGGCCCGGCCGGCCAGGAAGTGCATACCGACCCCTACGGCCGGATCAAGGTGCAGCTGCACTGGCAGCGCCGCCCGGAACACCCGGACTTCGGCGCCAACCAGGACGAGCGTTCCAGCTGCTGGCTCCGCGTCGCCTACCCCAGCGCCGGGGCGCAGTGGGGCCACCAGTTCATCCCGCGCATCGGCCAGGAAGTGCTGGTGGACTTCGTGGAGGGCGACATCGACCGGCCGCTGGTGGTCGGCACCCTCTACAACGGCAGCCACCTGCCGCCCACCTTCTCCGGCGCCGGCAGCCTGCCGGCCAACCACACCCTGTCCGGCATCAAGAGCCAGGAGTTCGGCACCACCCGCTACAACGAGCTGCTGTTCGACGACACCCAGGGCGAGCTGCGCCTCAAGCTCTCGTCCGAACACGGCAAGACCCAGCTCAACCAGGGCTACCTCGCCCACCCGCGCCGTGATGGCAAGGCTGAACCCCGTGGCGACGGCTTCGAACTGCGCACCGACCACGCCGGCGCCCTGCGCGCCGCGCACGGGCTGCTGCTCAGTACCGAAGCCAAACCCGGCGCCGCCGGCCGGCAGCTGGACCGCGAACAAGCACAAAGCCAGCTCGAAGCCGCCCAGCAACTCGCGCAGACGCTGTCGGACACCGCACAACATCAACTGGCCGACCCGGCTGAACTCGGCCCCCAGACCCTCGACCTGGACGGCCAGCCGCAGGGTGAAGCCCGCCAGGGCCACCTGGATCACCTGAACGAAGCGCTCAAGGCCTGGGAAGCCGGTTCCAACACCGACGAACAAGGCAAGACCGCGAAGGAGCAGCCCGGCCAGCAACCCATCCTGCTCGCCAGCGCCCCGGCCGGCATCGCGCTGACCACTGCCAACGCCCTGGTGCTGAACAGCGGGCAGAACCTGGACACCCTCAGCCAGCGCGACACCCAGCAGAGCACCGCCCGGCGTTGGATTCACAACGTCGGCAGCCGGATCAGCCTGTTCGTGCAGGGGGTGGCGGACAAGGTGAACCTGAAGCTGATCACCGCGAAGGGCCATGCGCAGCTGCAGGCACAGTCGGGGGATGTGGAGATCGTCGGTGACCAGAATGTGCGGCTGCACGCCAACAAACAGACCTTCACCCTCGCAGCCGGGCAGGAACTGCTGCTCACCTGCGGCGGGGCGTATATCCGGCTCAAGGGCGGCAACATCGAAATCCACGCCCCGGGCAAGGTGAGCTTCAAGGGCAGCGGGTTCGATTGGAGCGGGCCGGCGAGCCTGCAAGCAGACTTCCCCTTTATGCCGAAGGTGGAAGACAAGCCAAATTGGCTTGATCTGGATCTGAATGGTTATAAAGGCGCCCCCATGAAGGGCGTTGAATACACGTTGCACTTTGCCGACGGCGGGAAAAAGAAAGGCGTATTGGACGACAACGGGTACGCAAAAGAAAAATCGATACCACCAGGTGCCGTACGCGTGCAATACCACAATGATCCAAATGCCAAAGATCCCGAGAGAAATCCTTTAGGAACACTATTTGATACAGTACAGTCGCTGACCGACGAAGACGAAGCAACATTTGGGGGGCGGAATGGCAATCGCCAATGAGGAAAAAGAAGCGCTAACGCTGATCAATGGGTCGCCCAAACCAGAAGATGAAGGTTGGGGCAGCTGGATGTGGCAAGCGTTGCAAGGTGATTTCAACGAAAACCGATCTGCCGGGCAGATTGGTTTCGATATGGTTGTATCGTTTATTCCTATCGTTGATACCATATGCGACATTCGGGACCTTTGCGCCAATATCAGTGCATTGCGTAAGGACCCCAAGAACAAAATGATCATGTTCATGATCGTTTTGACGGTTATTGGCTTCTTCCCCGAAATCGGCTCCCTTATCAAGGGGGTGATCAAGATCATCTTCGTTTATCTCAAGCGGTACTTGAAAGATATCTCTGAGTTGACGAACGCTGCGAAACTGGTCAAAGCCGTTGACAAAACAGTCGACGCAGCGCTACCGAAGATCATGGAGTTCCTGCAAAACAGCGATGTATTGAAGTGGGCAACGAAAGATCGCGTTCCGGATCTGCTGTCTCGCGTTGCCAAGGAATTTTATGATCTTGAGAAACTGGTCAATGTCCAGAAATTGAAGGATGCGCTGAATAAAGGGCTGGACGAGGTCGTCAGGGTGCTAACCCGCTTGCATGGCTACGTGCCTGCGGCCGCGGCAGACCGGATCGAGATGATCGTTGATACTGTCAACAAGCAAAGAAAAACACTGAACGATGCTGTACAGGAATTTGTTTCACCGATTCGGACCATTCTGCTTCGAACTGCAAAGCGTCTGGATGATCATGTATGGATCGCAAACAGCCGGGTGGTAAACAAGGGTTGGATTGCTCCTGTCAGTGAGGCAGGCGCAGCCAAGTTGATGAATCGTGAAAAACCGGTTTGGGCAAAAGTTAGAGGCAAAAAATTGCCATTTCCTTCTGCCGAGTACGATCTATTAGAAAGGCAAATTAAGGCATGGGAGAAGGAGCATCCAAGCTTGCCGAAGCTTAATGCTCATAGTGTAAGTACTTTCCACAAGCTAAACCCTCAGTTTTATCCAGAGGGCACGGTGCTCTATCGTATTGTCGACCCTGCAAGTGGCGGTGGTGGGCAATTCTGGGTCACGAAAGATGTATTCGACAGCCTGAAGACTCGAGCAGATTGGCGAGAAAAATTGGCGGTCAAGCCCGATTGGAATCAGAATGGCCAATATGTAACCTATACCGTACCAAAGGGCGGTCTGCATGCCTATGAAGGACCGGCCGCCTCGCAAGAGCTGGCAGGCACCCCGTATATGATGACCGGGGGCGCAAACCAAGTGTTCTTCCAGCCCAAGCCGGATACGTTCTCATCCGGGCTGCCCCGTGTCGACAAGAATACCGGCGAGAAATTGCCGGGCCGTGGCCCCAATGGAGAAGACACCCGGTACGAATGGAAGGATGTCGGTGGCGAAGATGCAGTCACTGCGTTGCGTGTCAAAATCAACGATCCCAACATCAAAGGCCCGTTTGCCACAAACTGGGGTTTTACCGATTGGACGCCGCAGCAGGCGGAACGAATTTTGATTTCCTTTCCAAAGCAGGATTGAAATGTCACGTCGTGATCTGAGCAAAGAAGCGTGGTGCTGGTACCACTTGACCTCTGAAGCGTTTTACCGCGGCGCGGTCGAGTCTTGCCGCATGGTACTTGCGTTCTTCAAGGAAGAAGCGCTGACACGGGGGCTGCAGGATTACGGCCGCAACAACCAGATTTATGATGCGTGGAAGAAACACGCACAGGATCTTGAGAGCGGTATTGCACTGGCCAAATTTGGTGACTATGCCAAGCTGGATGACGCTGCCGCCGGGATTTACAGCACGAATCGTGGCGTTACGCAGCATGTTTGGATGGGTTGGCTTGGGGATGCAGAAGAAAAGTATCATGAGTTGACAATGATACCCGGGCGTTATGCGACAAGAATTCGCACAACTCTAGCCCCGGGCCTCCGTGGCGGGTTGTATTGGATTGAAGATGCAGCGACTGACTCGCCTGAAAGTAAAAATCAAGATTTCGGTCCAACCGGAGACGATATCTTGTTGCTTATTCAATCTGGCTCAGAGGAAAAATATCCTCACTTGAAAGCAACACCAGTCCCTAGTCATTTTCCTGGTTATGCCCCTGATACCTCTCGCCCGGTAAGAACAGGGGAGCTGGTACCTTGGACAGGGGTATGGATCCCTGCAGCTGGGCTGGAAAACCATAGCTTGACATTTGCAATCGAAGGCCTACCCATGCCACCTTCTTGGCGCATCATCAAAACCGCTGAGCAGCTTGAGCAGGAGTGCGTTGATAGTGGAAAAGGCAAGCGCAATAAAAATGGATTGGTATTTGACGACCAAGGGGAGTTATTGACCTTTCTCGACGATGAGCTCGAAATCACCGAGATGACTTGGTATCCGTTATTGCAGGTCGATGAGGTCGAGCGGGTGGTTCAGCGTGGCCGTGTTGAGGCGAATCAACCATGCCCGGTCCGCGGTTATTGGTATACCCCGGCCAAACAAAACAGCCGGGCCTTATTCGAGCATGGTGCGCGTATGCCGGATTTTCCAGGGTCTACCTACGGCGCAACAATCTGGTATTGGGATGACAATCAAGGATGAGGCTGAAAGGGGGATGAAATTCGTCTCCCTATTATTGCGTAATTACAAAGACTCGAGGTGGGTCTGTACTGAGCGTGATGGCATTCCCATCCTGTAAAAAAGGACACTGGGGAGAAACAAGCGGCCCGTGCTCTAATCTAAATAAAGAAAATGCGTGTTACGCGTGACAGACGCCGGCGGCGTAAATACCGTGACTGTATTGCGTGTCAAAACATCCCTCAACCTTAAAGGCCCTTTTGCCAAAAAGTGGAGATTGGCCGCTTGGGTGCCTCATCAGGCGGAACGAATTGTCACATCGTAATTTGAGTAAAGAAGCGTGGTGCTGGTACCACTTGACCTCTGAAGCGTTTTACCGCGGCGCGGTCGAGTCTTGCCGCATGGTACTCGCGTTCTTCAAGGAAGAAGCGCTGGCACGGGGGCTGCAGGATTACGGCCGCAACAACCAGATTTATGATGCGTGGAAGAAACACGCACAGGATCTTGAGAGCGGTATCGAACTGGCTAAATTTGGCGATTACGCCAAGCTGGACGATGCTGCCGCCGGGATTTACAGCACGAATCGTGGCGTTACGCAGCATGTTTGGATGGGTTGGCTTGGGGATGCAGAAGAAAAATATCACCAAATTACAATCATACCTGGGGAATATGCAGCAAGAATCCGGAAAACATTGGCCCCAGGCTTGCGAGGCGGACAATATTGGCTACATGAAGCTTTTAATTTTCCGCCAGAGCGAAGAAATCGTGACTTCGGGCCGACTGGTGAAAAAATATTGTTGTTTATTCAGTCAAACGTAGAAGAGGTATATCCTCATCTGAAGAAAACCCCAATTCCTAGCCGCTTCCCTAGGTATGCCCCTGATACGTCTCGTCCGATAAAAACGGGGGAGGCAGTGCCTTGGACCGGTGTATGGATTCCTGCCGCTGGGCTGGAAAACCATAGCTTGACTTTCGCAGTCGAAGGCCTATCCATGCCACCTTCTTGGCGCATCATCAAAACCGCTGAGCAGCTTGAGCAGGAGTGCGTTGATAGTGGAAAAGGCAAGCGCAATAAAAATGGATTGGTATTTGACGACCAAGGGGAGTTATTGACCTTTCTCGACGATGAGCTCGAAATCACCGAGATGACTTGGTATCCGTTATTGCAGGTCGATGAGGTCGAACGGGTGGTCCAGCGTGGCCGTGTCGAGGCAAATCAGCCATGTCCGGTCCGCGGCTATTGGTATACCCCGGCCAAACAAAACAGCCGGGCCTTATTCGAGCATGGTGCGCGTATGCCGGATTTCCCAGAATCCACCTACGGTGCAACGATCTGGTATTGGGATGCCAAGCAGGAATAACCGCGAAGTAGAACGACTCGCATGAAAAATTCTCATAGGAGACCGCTTGAACGTTGATGCACCCAGGGCTCACTGCTGATGCCCCAACTCCATCCGCAGGAAGTCTATCTGCTGGAATACCTGGTCTCGCTCGAGCATTTCTGCAATGTGCGGGAAGCCATGCGCCAGGCAGTCCGATACGGTGAACAGGCGCTGGATGAATTCATGCAGCATATACCCACTGACTTGCGCAGCCGGCATCAAAGCCTGCAGCCGGATGTAGTCTGGGGTGGCCGGGTAATGCCGAATTTGCGCAACAGCCGAGATGCGATCATACGAGGCTGCATCCTGCGGAGCCATGACGATGCAGCTGCCTTCAATGGTTCGGTTGGTTCTCACGGCGGGTCGATTAACAAGCATATCAGCGATTTTGACGACACTTGGATGCCTGAGCCACTTTCCCGTTTGTTCTGGGATAATCTATATCTCGCCATCCAATTGGACAAGCTGGCTGGAACCACTCTTTCTGGGGCATGGCTTCCTGGCAATCTAACCTGGAATTGTGATTTCAAGAATGAAAATGGCTTACTTGCTGGAACAGGCATTAAATTACCTGAAATAATTCCCAATTATGAATTGGACGCAACGATGGTAATCCATCCGGGAGATAAAGTAGAGATAACAGGCGTATATCTTCCAACAGCAGAAAATACTTGCGCTCAGTTTCTACATCCAGGCTGGAACAAACTGGATATAGTTGAACTGGAAAGGCCAGAGATCCTAGTCCGACAGGGCCTGGCACAAGATGAATACGGCCGTTGGATAGAAGAACACTACATCGAAACCACCTGGACACTGGTACGCCAAATACCGGGTCAGTTCATCGAGGTGCCGGCGGATGGGTTCTTTCCCCAGACCGATTCGAGCCCGGGCCGTGTGGTGGCGCCAGGCGTATGCAGCGCAACCGGCTGGTGGTGGACCCCAGCCAAGGAAGGGGCCCGCCGCTATTTCGAGAAAGGCGAACGGATGCCCGACTTCCCGCAATCGGCATATGGGCAGACCATCTGGTATCGGGAGACCGTTTGACTATTGTTGCAACCAGGGCTGACTGCTGATGGCCCAACTCCATCCGCAGGAAGTCTATCTGCTGGAATACCTGGTCTCGCTCGAGCATTTCTGCAATGTGCGGGAAGCCATGCGCCAGGCAGTCCGATATGGTGAACAGGCGCTGGATGAATTCATGCAGCATATACCCACTGACTTGCGCAGCCGGCATCAAAGCCTGCAGCCGGATGTGGTTTGGGGTGGGCGGGTGCTGCCGAATCTGCGTCACAGTCGTGATTGTCTAATCGAAAGCTGCATCCTTAGAAGCCATAATGATCCGAAAGCATTCACGGGACTGATTGGAACCCACGGGCGCTCCATTAACAAACACATCAGCGATTTTGATTCAGATTGGATGCGTGAACCCCTATCATCCCAGTTCTGGGATACTTTAAGGGTCGCCATGAAGCTGGATTCTTTAGCAGGCTACACCACTGCAGGGGAGTGGATGGCAGGAGACCTAACTTGGAACCTCGATACAAGTGGCAAAGAAGGCTTTCTTCATAGGTCAAGTATTTTGATGCCTACATCCATCCCAGTTTATGAATTAGACCAATCCGTGATTATCCGGCCAGGAGATCGGATTGCGGTCACAGGAGTCTATGTTCCCGAAGCGGAGAATACCTGCGCTCAATTCCTGCATCTTGGATGGAATCAACTGGATGGGATCGAGCTTGAACGGCCAGAAATCTGGGTCCGTCAAGGTCTGGCACAGGACGAATACGGCAGTTGGATAGAAGAGCGTTACATCGAAACCACCTGGACACTGGTACGCCAAATACCGGGCCAGTTCATCGAGGTGCCGGCGGAAGGGTTCTTTCCCCGATCGCCCTCCCTTTTCAGCCATATCGGGAGCTGATCGGCGCGGGGGCAATCAGCCGCCGGTGAGCAGCCATTGCCGCTTTACACCCATTGCACCGTGCACCAGCGCATCAACGGGGCTGCCGCCCCGCCTTGGCCCCCCCTGCGAGCGGCCGGTCTGCTTCGTATTTGAAGCGCGCGCGTGACGTGGGGTTGTGGATGCGGTCCAGGATGGCGCATTGCCGGCACCAGTGGCCGGCGCGGATCGTCGAGGCTGCGGCCCACCAGCGATGGCCGCGATGGCATTCCCATTCGAGCTTGATCGTGCTGTTGATGTATTCGCTGGCCAGGCATTGCCCGCCCCTGGCCTGGGCGTCGGCCCGGACGTCGTCGAGCGAGAGCTTTTTCCTGTCGTGGGCGCATTGCGGGCACCAGGACCCCAGCAGGACCTTATGCCCGGTGGTCTGCCATTCATGGCCGGAGCGGCAGCGGAAGCGATAGCGCTGGTTGCACCCCAGATAATCGGCGTCCAGGCATAGGCCGCCATGGGCCGTGGCGGCCTGCTGCAGGCGGGCCAAGCCGTCCTGGGCGCGGTAGGCGATCGCTTTCTCCAGGTTCGCGCACACGCGGCACCAGGCACCCCGCATCACCTCGTGGCCGGCAGTCTCCCACTCGTGGCCATGCATGCAGCGAAAGCGGTAACGCTGCGCCAGGCCCAGATACTGCGTGGCAAGGCATGTGCCGCCTTTGGCCTTTGCCGCCTGCTGCAGGCGTTGCAGGCCATCGGGCAATGCGATCTTCCTGCCGTGCAGCTTGGCGGCGCAGTGCCGGCACCAGCCCCCGGCCACGATACGCGACGGCCTGGCTTGCCATTCATGCCCTTCGGCGCAACGGAAACGGTGTGGGGCCTCGCCCAGGTAGGTCTGCTCCAGGCAGGCTCCGCCGCGTGCCGCAGCCGCGGCCTGCAGCGCCGTCAGGCGCGATGCACGGTGGCAATCGGCACAGCGCACCGCGCGGTACACCACCTGGGCCGCGCTGCGGCACAGACGATGCCCGTGCCGGCATTCGAGGGCATATTGCGCCTCCCAGCCTTGCCAGACCTGGTCCAGCAGGGTGAGCCCATGTGTCACTGCGGCAGCGGCGAGGCGTTCGAGCTGCTGCCCCGGCACGGCCGGGATGGGTACGGGATGAAGGACGGCGGCGCGGCGGCGGTCGGGTCGTTGCGCAGATGGGTGCATCGATGCCTTCAAGATACAAAAGCCCTTTCTAAGCAGCCAAAACGATAGGGGTGAGACAGCCTGACATCATCGCCCCGCAGGCCGTCGAAAAAGGCCGCGGCGATTATCGCTTCCTGCCGCTGCCGGGCCAACCGACGCCAGGGCCTATTCCGACGGACGAGCCTGACGGGCGGCCGAGCTTCACGTTGTGTCGGGTTGTCCGCGGCAGGTTGCAGCCCCGGGCCTGTGCCGCGCCACACGTTGGGTGCGGCCGATGGTCGCGCCGTGATCGGCCGGCGGTGACATCAGGCGGCGGCCAGCGGCGCGGCGTCGGGTTGCTGCCCTTCGGCAAGGAAGGCGAGCAGCGCCAGTGCCTCGGCGGTGACGGTGGCGCTGTCCAGCTCCAACAGGAACGAGGTGTCGTGCCCGCATGGCTCGCGCATGCAGTGCTGGCCGCATTCCGGGCAGTGCATCTGCCAGGAGGTGAGCACCCGGTGCCGCCCCCGGTAATGGGCGCCGGCGGTGACCACGTTGCCGATCCAGTACAGCCCCACCGTAGGGGCGCCGACGGCGCCGGCAAGGTGCAGCGGACCGGAATCGTTGGAGACCACCAGCCGGCTGCCGGCCAGCAGCGCGACGAGCGGGCCAAGCGCCAACGAGCCCCAGGCGGCGACTGCAGGTGCGTGCATCCGGTCGAGCACTTCCTCGACCAGCGCTTGTTCATCCGCCCGGAAGCCAGTGACGATCACCTGCAGCTGCAATGCGGCCAGCGCGTCGCCCAGTTCGGCGAAGCGCGACGGCGGCCAGCGCCGGCGTGCGTCCCCGGCGCCGGGGTGCAGCACCACATAGTCGCTCGCTAGCGCGGGCAGCAGGCCCGCCAGGGCCTGGCGGTCGGCAGGCGTCACTGCCAGGCGCGGCGTGAAGGTGACCGGCGCGGCGCCGACATGGCCGACCACCTCCAGATAGCGCATCACTTCGGGCTGCAGCCAGACATAGGGCACGTTGCGATCCAGCGGCGGCGCACCTGGCGCCTGCAGGCCGACGGCAAAGGCGGCTCCCAGCTGGCGTACGAACGGGTTGGAGTGCGCCCCGCCGCCATGCAGCTGCAATGCCAGGTCGAAGCGCTCGGCCTGCATCGCCTCGAAGAACGAGGACGGGGCGGGCCAGGTGTCGGGGTCGGTATCGCGCACGCCCGGGTACGGCGGCACCACCACCACCCGGTCGATGGGCCCGGGCCGGGACTCGAACAATTGCGCGTGCCATGGCAGGCCCAGCAGCACGATTTCGGCGGCGGGGTAGGCATGGCGCAGCGCCTCAAGCGCCGGCAGCGCAAAGATGAAGTCGCCCAGGCCGTTGGCGCGCAGTACCGCGATCTTGGCTGGAGCCGCAGAAATGGAATCGGACATGGGAATCCTACGCAGGAATGCGGCGCGATGACGCCGTGCACCAAAAAAGGGGCGCGACGCCCCTTTCTCCATACCGGCCGGCTTAGCCGGCCAGGCTCAGTGCCGCCAGTACGGGTCGGCCTGATAGAAGCTGTGCACTTCCGAGGCCCATTGCAGATCGGCCATGCTGGGCCAGTGGTCCTTGTCGAAGCCCGGGGCGCTCTTCAGCCGCTCCTCGCTCACGTCCAGCACGAAGCGCTTGTGGTCGATATCCAGCGCCAGCGCCTGCCACGGAATGGCGAACAGCTTGTTGCCCATGCCAAGGAAGCCGCCGAACGACAGCACGGCGTACGCGATGCGTCCGCGTTGCACGTCCAGCATGATGCCCTTGATTTCGCCCAGATCCTCACCGGCGGCGTTGACCACGTCGTTGCCTTCCAGCGAGTCGGACAGCATCAGGAACGGGCCTGGGCCATCGGCACGGTCGAACGATTCAGTGCTGCCGATGATGCGGGCGCCGCCCACTTCGGCGGCGGTACGGGCGCTCTGGTTGGTGCCAGGTTGGGTCGGGATGGTCATGGTGTCACTCCTTGTTTGCGTTAGCTTCGCCGCAGCGATACGCGCTTGCGGGGACGATGCCGGGTGGGCCCGGTCTGATACGGGCCGGCAGGCCCGCTTGTTTTCCGTGGTGTCGTCGCGTGCCGTCGCGGCCCGGGCGATGCCTATAGATGGATGATCTCGCCCGGCCACGGGCGGACCTTGGGGTCCAGATCCATGTAGCGGTCGGTCGGGGTGCTGCGGCGGTCGCGGTAGAACTGCGCGATGGCGCGGCGGTGGATCAATTCCAGTTCGCGCTGGCCGTTGCGTTGCGCGTCCAGCTCGTAGCGCGCGACGATGTCGCCCGAGGACTGGTCGTAGATGGCGACGTGGCCGCGGTTGGCGCGGTGCCGTCCCCCCCAGGCGGACAGATAGGGGCGGGACGGATCCTCATCGAGGGTGAAGGTGCAGTACAGCATGCGGCTCTCCTGGCAGCGCTTGCGCCGGCACAGGGCCGGCGGTTTTTTGTGATGCTGTACATGATGGCCGTTGCCGCATGGGCCCGGCATCGGCAGGTGCCGGAACGTGCGGTCAGTCGCTTCCTACAGTCTGCGGCGGCGCCAACGGCAGCTCGACCACGAAAGTGGCCCCTTCGCCCGGCCGGCTGCGCACGCTGATCTCACCGCCATGTGCCTGGACGATCTGGCGGCAGATGAACAGCCCCAGGCCCAGGCCGCCGGCGCCGCTGCCGGCCTGTTCGAACTGCTGGAAGATGCGCTGCTGGTGTTCCACCGCAATGCCCGGCCCCTCATCGCGCACCGCGATGCGGGCGCTCTGCCCGTCGCCGTGCACGCTCACATGGAGCGGTTTGCCTGGCGCGTAGCGGATCGCGTTGGTGACCAGGTTGGCCAATACCTGCTCCAGCCGGAACTGGTCCCACTCGCCGCGTACACCGTCCTGCACCGCCAGTTGCACTTCGGTGCCGGCCACCAGGAGCTGCTCGGAGAACTGGGCCACGATCTCGTTCACCAGCTCGCCCAGATCGCAGGGCACCGGCCGCAGGAAAAGCTTGCCGGTGCGGATGCGCGAGATATCCAGCATGTCGTCGATCTGGCGCACCAGCATGTCCACCAGCCGGCCTTCGCGTTCGACCATCTTGGCGAATTTCTCGCCGGTGAAGGCGCTCATGTCGCCGCGCTTGAGATTGCGGGCGCGCATCTGCGCGTGCAGTTTGAGCACGTTCAGCGGCGTCTTCAGTTCGTGCGCCGCGGCCGAGAGGAAGTCGTCGCGGTTGCGGATCGCCAGCTGCAGCTCGGCCTGGGTCTTGTGCAGCTCGGCCATCAGCATCTCCTGCTCCAGCTGCGCCTCCTGCAGTGCGCGCAATTGCAGCGACAGCGTGCGCTTTTGCCGGTACAGGTCGACGAACACGTTGACCTTGCTGCGCACCGCGTGCACATCCAGCGGCTTTTGCAGGAAATCGACCGCCCCGGTCTCGTAGCCCTTGAAGGCGTAGTTGAGCTCGGTGCCGCCGGCGCTGACGAACACGATGGGAATATGCTTGGTGCGCTCGGTGCTGCGCATGAATTCGGCAAGCTCGAAGCCATCCATACCTGGCATCTGCACATCCAGGATCGCCAGCGCGAAATCGAGTTCGAGCAACAGCTCCAGCGCCTGCGTGCCCGAATCGGCCTTGTGGATCTCCAGATCGGCGCGGCCGATCAGCGCCTGCAGCGCCGCCAGGTTCTCCGGCAGGTCGTCCACCAGCAGCAGACGGACCTTGTCCTCGTTCATCATGCTTCCCCCTCCACCCAGCGCGTGAGCGTCCCGGCCAGCGCTGCCAGCGGCAGCACCCGCGCCGCGCTGCCGGTGGCACGGATGCCGGCCTTGGGCATGACAGCGATCTGTGCCTCATCCGGATCCTGGATCAGCACCCTGCCGCCACACTCGACCACCCGGGCAAGCCCGGTCGCGCCGTCCTCGTTGGCCCCGGTCAGCAACACTGCGGCCAAGCTGCCACCGTAGACCGTGGCAGCCGATTGGAACAGCACATCGATCGACGGACGTGAGTAATGCACCGGGGCATCGATGCTCAGTGCAAAGGTACGGTCGGATTCGATCAGCAGGTGGTAGCCCGGCGGGGCGAAATACAATGTGCCCGGCTGCAGCACCTCCTTCTCGTCCGCCTCCTTCACCGCAAGCGCCACCCGCGGCGCGAACACCTCGGGCAGCAGGCTGGTATGCCCCTCGGGCAGGTGCAGCACGGTGACGATGGGGCACGCGCAGGTCGCCGGCAGCGCCGGCAGCAGCCGCAGCAGCGCTTCGATGCCGCCGGCCGAGGCGCCGATGACCACGGCTTGCAGCGTTGGGAGGGTCGGGCCGGCCATGGGTCAACGCTTGCGGAAGATGCGCTCGCCACCGGCGAACGTTTCGAAATGATCGGCCACGCCGGAAAAGCGCACCGTCTCCTTGCTGCCCAGGCCGAGAAAGCCCCGATGGCACAGCGAATCGCGGAACAGCCCGAACGCGCGGTCCTGCAGTTCACGGTTGAAATAGATCAGCACGTTGCGGCAGGAGATGAACTGGGTTTCGGAGAACACACTGTCGGTGGCAAGGCTGTGGTCGGCAAAGGTGACCTGCCGGCGCAGCGTGCGGTCGAAGATCGCCGAGCCATAGGCGGCCGTGTAGTAGTCGGAGAATGCGGCACGCCCGCCGGCCGCCAGATAGTTGGCGGTGAAAAGCTTGAGGTGCTCGATCGGGAAGATGCCGTCCTCGGCCCGCTGCAGGCTGTGCGGATTGATATCGGTGGCGTAGATCAACGTGCGCTCCAGCAGCCCTTCCTCATGCAGCAGGATGGCCAGCGAATAGACTTCCTCACCAGTGCTGCAGCCGGCGATCCAGATCTTGAGCGACGGGTAGGTGGAGAGGATGGGCACGAGCTTTTCGCGCACCGCGAGGAAATACGCCGGATCGCGGAACATCTCGCTCACCGGCACGGTGAGGAACTGCAGCAGGTTCAGGAAGTGCTGCGGCGAGTGCAGCACCTTGTCCTGCAATGCCGAGACGGTGGCGCATTCGAGCTGGGACATCGCGTGTGCCACGCGCCGCTTGAGCGAGGCGGGCGAATAGTTGCGGAAGTCGTAGTTGTATTTCAGGTAGATGCCTTCGATCAACAGGCGCATCTCCAGATCGAAATCCTGCTGCGGATAGCCTGGCACCCAGTTCATGCGCGCCCCGGCGAGGATATCCAGACCCGCACCAGCGATACCAGCGCGTCCAGGTCGATGGGCTTGGCCAGATAATCGTTGGCACCGGCCGCGATGCAGCGTTCCTGGTCGTCCTTCATCGCCTTAGCGGTGACCGCGATGATGGGCAGCTCGCGCCATTGCGCGCGGCGGCGGATCTCGGCCATCGCCTGGTAGCCGTCCATCTCCGGCATCATGATGTCCATCAGCACCAGGTCGATATTGCTGTGTGTCTCCAGCCGGGTGAGCGCCTCGCGGCCATTGCGCGCCACCACCACATGCGCACCTTTCATCTCCAGTGCGCTGGTGAGCGCGAAGATGTTGCGCACGTCGTCGTCCACCACCAGGATGGTGCTGCCGTCGAAGGCACGGTCGCGGTTGCGCGCGGCCCTGAGCATCTTCTGCCGCTCGGGCGGCAGCTCGGTCTCGACCTGGTGCAGGAACAGTGTCACCTCGTCGAGCAGCCGCTCGGGCGAGCGTGCACCCTTGATGATGATGGAGTGCGAATAGCGGCGCAGCGCGGCCTCCTCCTCGCGGGACAGCGAGCGACCGGTGTACACGATCACCGGCGGGAACGAGTAGAGGTGGTCGCTCGCCATCTTCTCCAGCAGCTCGGCGCCATGCATGTCCGGCAGCGTCAGGTCGATCACCATGCAGTCGAACACCCGCTCGCGCAGGAGCTGCAATGCCTGCTCGGCGTATTCCACGCCGGTGATCTCCACGTCCTTGTCGGCGATCAGGCGCTCGATGCTTTCGCGCTGCATCGGATCATCCTCGACCAGCAGTACGTGCTTGATCTTCTGTTCCAGCTTGTGCTCCAGCCGCTCGAACATCGAGAGCAGCTGCGCGTGCCCGGCCGGTTTGAGCAGATAGCCCACCGCACCCATGTACAGCGCGGCATCGCTGCGATCGACGCTGGAAATCACATGGGTCGGGATATGACGGGTACGTGGGTCTTCCTTGAGCCGCTCCAGCACGGTCATCCCCGATTGGTCAGGCAGCTTCATGTCCAGCAGGATGGCGTCGGGCACGTGCGTGGCCGCCAACTGCACGCCTTCAGCCGCGGTCAACGCCACCAGACAGGCGAAACCGCGTTCGTGCGCCAGATCGTAGAGGATGCCGGCAAAGCGCTCGTCGTCCTCGATCACCAGCATCAGCCGGCCCTCGGTGGGCAGGCGCTGGCGATCGTCGTCGAAATGCCGGCCGCCCACCTCGTCCATCGGTGCTGCAGGCAGCGGGGCTGGCGCTGCGGCCGGCCGCACCGGTGCGGGCACCGGCACCGGCGCACTCACCGGCGGCACCGGAAGCGGCTCGGGTTGCGGCAGCGTCCGCGGCAGCAGCAGGGTGAAGGTACTGCCCTCGCCCGGTGCGCTCTGCACCTTGAGCGAGCCGCCCAGCAGACGCGCCAGATCGCGCGAGATCGACAGCCCAAGCCCGGTGCCGCCGTACTTGCGGTTGGTGGTGCCGTCGGCCTGCCGGAACGCTTCGAAGATCACCTCCTGCTGCTCGGGCGCAATGCCGATGCCGGTATCGGACACCGCGAACGCAATCAGGTCGCCCTGCGGCACGATGGCAAGCCGCACCTGGCCTTCGTGGGTGAACTTGAGCGCGTTGGACAGCAGGTTCTTCAGGATCTGCTCCAACCGGCGTGAATCGGTCTCCATGATCTGGGGCAGCGCCGGATCGAGTTGGAACTCCAGCGCCACGCCCTTGGATTCGGCCATGTTGCGGAACAGCTGCGCCATGCGCTCGCCGAGCGGCCGCAGCGCCACCGGTTCGGCATGGATATCGAGCACGCCGGCCTCGACCTTGGACAGATCGAGGATGTCGTTGATCAGGTTGAGCAGGTCGCTGCCGGCCGAGTGGATCATGTTGGCGAAGCGCACCTGCTCCTCGGACAGGTTGCCCGAGGGATTGTCGGCCAGCAGCTTGGCGAAGATCAGCGCGCTGTTGAGCGGCGTACGCAGCTCGTGCGACATGTTGGCAAGGAACTCGCTCTTGTACTGACTGGCGCGCTGCAGCTCCTGCGCGCGTTCCTCGAGCAGCCGGTGCGCTTCGTTCAACGCGTGGTTGCGCTCGTTGAGGAAGTCCTTCTGCTGCTGCAGCCGCTGCGATTGCTCCTCAAGCTGCTCGTTGTTGCGTTCCAGCTCGGCCTGCTGGTTCTCCAGACGCGCCTGCGTCTCGCGCAGCGCGCGCGACTGCTCCTCCAGCTCCTCGTTGGCCGTCTTGAGTTCCTCCTGCTGGGTCTGCAGCTCCTCATTGAGCTGCTGCGTCTCTTCCAGCGTCAGCCGCAGGCGCTCGCGGATCTGTGCCGAGCGGATGGCGGCCCCCAGGGTTTCCATCGCCAGATGGGCGAACGCCAACGCATCGCCGTCGGGCGCCTCCAGGAACGCCAGCTCCAGCATCCCGGTGACGATGCCGTCGTGCATGCACGGCACGATCAGCAGAAAGCGTGGCTCGGCGCCGCCCAGACCCGAGGACACCGGCAGGTAGCCGGGGGGCAGGTTGTCCAGCTGCACCGTGCGGCGTTCGACCACCGCCTGCCCCAGCAGCCCCTCGCCCCGCTGGATCAGCACGCGCTGCGCCTGCACCTCCAGCGGCAGGGCATAGCCGGCTTCACGACGGAAGACCGTTTCATCGTCGCTGACGTACAACGCCCCGGCGTGGGCCTCGAGATAGCCGGCGATGAATTCGAGCGCATTGCGGCACAGCCGCTCCACGGACTGCTGCCCCAGCAGCCGGGTGGCCAGCTCGGTCTGCCCGGTCTTGAGCCAGGCCTGGCGCCCCAGTTCCTCGGTCTGCGCCTGCTGCTGATCGAGGGTATGGCTGTAGACCGCCGACAGCGCCAGCAACTGGCGGCGGCCGTTGTAGGCCAGCCCGGCGCCGGCCAGCAGCATCAGCAGCACGGTCAGCGAGACCAGCACGGTGATGGTCTTGTTGGCCGATTCGCTGCGCTGGACACGCAGCGTCTCTTCGGCCAGGACCACGGCGGCAAGGTCGACGCGCATCGCATCCATCAGCCGCTTGCCGGTCTCGGACGACACCAGGCTGACCACATCCGAGCCGCTTTCCTTGACGCGGATGGCGTGATCCACATAGTCGCGCCAGCGGCGATAGAGCCCGGCCACCTTGTCCAGGCGCTTGAGCTGCTCCGGGCGGCCGCGCAACTGGGTGCGCAGTGCGCTCAACTCGATCGGCATCTGCCTGATCGAACTCTCATAGGGGGTCAGGAAACTGCGCCGGCCGGACAACAGAAACCCGCGCATGCTGGTTTCGGCGTCGACGATCAGCTTGGTCAGCTCATGGGTGCCGCCGATGACGCGATTGGACGTGTCGACCGTCCGCATCACCGACACCAGATAGAACAGCAGGCCGACGAAAATCGCGGCGCTGCCAAGCCCCACCAGCAGCGGCAGGACCACATTGCGTGACAGGAGCCGGCGAAAGGCCACGGCGTCCAGCGCTAGCGAAGGAGCGCGCTTGTCGAACATGATGCGCAGATCATCCAGGCAGAAGGAATCGGTTGCGGCGCACCGCCTGCCGCCAGGGCAGCGTGCGGACACCGCGGGTTGTCATATCGGCGACGCCGGCACAGCGGGCCGTATCCGAGGCGCAACGCCATGGTGGCGGGGCCTTGCGGATCAGACCGTGCGGGCATCGGCGATCGCGCCGGAGAGTTGCTCCAGCGAGTAGGGCTTGCGCAGCAGCGTGAAGCGCGCCTGACCGGCCTTGCTCAGATGCGAGATGTCAAAACCGGTCATGATGACCACATCAAGCTGTGGTTGCAGCGTCAGTGCCTGCCACGCGAGCGCCTCGCCATTGGCACCGCCGCGCAGCTGCAGATCCGAGAGCAGCAGATCGATCGTCGGTTCGGCCGTCAGGTGCTGCAATGCCGCGACAGCCGTGCTGGCGCACCATACCTCATGCCCGAGGTGCTCCAGCTCCTCGGCGATGCACTCGAGCATGTCGGGGTTGTCCTCGACGATCAGTACTTTTCGGTTCATCCGGGCGCAGCGTGACGATCCAGGGGAAGCGGCCAAGGGGCCGCTGCAACGTGCGGATCATGGCGATTCGGCAAGACCTGCACCATCGGTGCATTCTTACGGCGTATAGGAATCCGCCTACATCATCCGCCTACGGCCAGATCGCCCAGCACCTGTTCGAGCTGGTCCAGATCGAAAGGCTTGGGCAACAACGTGGCGCACACCCCGAGCCGGTCGCGCTCCTGCGCCAGATCATGGCCGGACGCGAGCACCAGCGCCATCTCCGGCTGCAACACCACCGCCTCGCGCGCAAGCTCGATGCCCGAACGGCCGGGCAGGCTCACATCGGTGAAGAGCACGTCAAAACGACCGTGTTGCAGTTCCCCCAGCGCTTCCTCGGCACTGGCCACTGCCACGGCCTCGTGGCCGAGCTCATCCAGATAGTCGGCAATGGTGGCACGCAGCATCGCGTTGTCTTCGACGTAAAGGATATTCAAGGGTAGGCCCGAAGCACGGTTGAGCCGGGCGCAGGCGGCGCCCCGGCGGTATTCAAGATTATGCCGTAAGCGTCCGACTGCCAACCAATCAGCGTATCTTGCGCCGCAACAACCGGCCCGCGGCGCCGCCTGCCCGACCTGTGCTCAGCGCCGGCCGCGCCTGCGCCACAACCCTATCCCCACCAGCGCGGCCAGCATGTTGACCAGGACGAAAGCCACCAGGATCGCGTCGCGCGGCGTCTTGCCCAGGCCATCGAGCCAGTGCCATTTGTGCAGCCACGAGAAAAGGTAGCCCTCCAGGCGGTCGGTCTCTTCCACCCTGGTCGAGAACGCACCTGTGGCCGGCTCCACGTACCAGGCCGGGCGCCCCGGCGCCGCGAAGTCGATGCGATAGACCGGCAGCCGCTTCTGGAAGAAGCCGTACTCGCCGCCGAACCGGGTCACCAGCGTCACCCGCGCGACCGGGGCCGCCGGTGCACCGGCGGCCCGGGCAAGCTGCGCCGCATGGCGCCGTGCGGCTGTTTCGGGGAGCCACGCGGCACCATCGAAATAGCGCGGCAATCCGCCTGGGGCGGCATGCTGGTGGTGGTGATGCGCATGCTCGGCGTGGCTGCCCCCGGCAGCGGTGGCGGCCAACCAGACCGGCGCGCCGTCGATGGCGACGGCGATCAGCGCCTCGACGCCCTGCGGCACCGCCGCAAGCGGCGCGGCACCGGGCAGCGGCTGAACCACAGGTGTCGGCGGGTTGGGCCGCGCCAGCCACAGGTGGATGAGCCCGCTGCCGGTCAACGCCAGACCCGCGGACACGGCAAGCAGGCCCAACGCGCGATGCAGGCGTCGTCCTGCCGGCTGGCTGGCACGCAAGGTGCCGGCACGCCAGCGCAGCACGTACAGTGCCAACCCGCCGCACAGCGTGACAAAGGCGGCACCGACCAGCAGCCCGATGCCCATCCGCTTGAACGTGCCCTCCCCGGCCCAGGACCAGCGATGTACTGCACTGAAGACCGTCGACAGCACGCGCTTGCTGTCGTCGGTCAATGTGGCCAAGCGGCCGCCGTCGGTATCGACGAAGGCGGTGAGGCCATCGTCACGGGCGAAATCGACGCGCCACACTGGCAGCAGCTTGTTCATCGGCAGGTAGTCAGGACCGAAAGCAGTCACCTGCGCGATCCGGGCAACCGGGCTTGCGGCATCGCCGGTGAAGGCCCGCGCCAGCCGTTCGGCTTCGCGCGCGTCGGCCCCGGCAAGCTCGATGCCGCTATATGCATCGAACCACCGCACCACGCCGTCGCCATGCACCCGCCAAGCAGGGCGGCCTTCGAGCAGGGTCAGGCGCAGTGCGGTGAGCGTGCGCGGCAAGGGCGGTGCAACGGGCCGCAGACCTGCCGGCAGCGGCTGCGCAGCCGGCGGATGCGCGGGTACGGGCGACAAGGCCGACATCACCGGATGCATCACGCCGGTGGCACCCCACAGCAGGATGGCCGCCAGGGCGGGCCAGGCCAGCAGGCGATGCCAGCGGATCAGCCAGGCCGGTACGGACCGGCCGCGGCTGGCCACGGTGGCGAACGATTCGCGTGCGCTCATTGCCCATCCCCCCCGAAGCGGTAGCGTACGCCGGCCAACAGGGTACGCGGCGCGCCGGCGCTGTAGGTGTCCTGCGCCTCCGGATCGCGCCCGGCGAGGCCGTTGTAGGTCGACGCGGCGATTTCGGCATAGCGCTTGTCGGCAAGATTGGTGAGCGATGCCCAGGCTTCCCACGCCCCCCGCCGCCAGTTGGCACGCAGGTGCAGCAGCGTATGGCCGGCATAGCGTTCGGTGTTGGCGTTGTTCATCCAGTACGGGCCGACGTATTGCGCCTCTAGCGCCACCCGCAGTGCCTGCATGGGCTTCCAGCCCAGCTCGGCGTTGGCGATCCACTCAGGCGCGGCAGGCATGTCGCGGCCGTCGTAGTGCATCCCGGGGGCGGCTTCATAGGCGATGAAGCGATGGCGGGCATAGGCGCCTGCCAGTCGCGCGTCCCAGCGGGCAGCCTGCCAGCCGGCGCCGAACTCGACGCCGACATGGCGTGTCTTGCCGGCGTTGCGCGGCTCGGAACGGCCGGGCTGGGTGCTGAAGCTGACGATTTCGTCATGCCCGGTGAGCCGGTAGACGGTGGCCTGCAGTGCCAGGCCCGGCAGCGGCTCGGCGCGCACACCGGCTTCGAGGTTGTCGAAGGCCGATTCCTTCAGGTCCGGTGCTTGCAACGACGAGAACAGCGCACTCACCTCGGGCGGGGTGAAGGCACGCGAAGCGCTGGCATAGAGATTGACCGTGTCGCTGGCCTGCCAGGTCAGGCCCAGCCGTGGCGACAACGCCGAGAAGGTCTTCTGCTGACTCGGTGCGCCGGTCGATGCCGTGGGTTCAAGCCGGTTGTCGTAGTCGTAGCCGATGCGGTCGTAGCGGGCACCGGCCGACAGGCGCCATGCACTGGCGGGCTGCCAATGGGCCTCGCCGTAGACCGCGCCGTTGTCCAGCACCACCTCGTAGTCGCGGCGCAGGCCCAGCCGGGTGTAGCCGGTATAGCGCTGGGAGGCCGCATCGCGCGTGACCGCCAGGTTGTACTCGGTCTGCCGGTTCGGGCTGCGCTCGACGGTGACACCGCCGACGAGGCGCCAGCCGGCCAGCGCCTGCTCGTGCCGCGCATCCAGCCCATAGGAGGTGAAGCGGTTGTCGGTGGTGCGGCCGGACGCGGTGGTCGGGCCGGTGTTGAAGATCAGATAGCTGGGCAGCTGCTCGGTGTGGTTGCGCCGCAGATACAGCGTGGCCGTGCTGGTGCCGCCGTCGTTCAGGCTGCCCGAGAGCTGGGTGCTGGCGCGCAACGCATCCACATCGCGGTAGGTGAAGGTGTGCAGGCTGTAGCCCGGATCAGTACCGAACCGCGACGGGGTGAGACTGCCGGCCATGTCGGTATACAGATGGCTTGCCGTCAGCGTGGTTTTCCAGAGTGTGTCGCCGAGCCATTTGTCCACACGCAGCGTGCCGCCTTCCTTGTCGTAGTCGGCGTATTGCTGCCAATCCGGACGGCCGCGCGCGCTGTAGCCGGCAAAGCGTGCCGCAAGGTCGTCACGCCCGCCTTCCAGGCTCACATCGGCGCGGGCGTAGCCGTGCTCGTCGCCGCGCAGCGCCAGCTCGCCGCCGAAGCCGGCACGCGGCGCACGGGTGTTGAAATTGACCGCGCCGCCGACGGCATTGGCGCCGAACAGGCTGGAAGCCGGGCCCCGCACCACTTCGATGCTGTCGGCCCCGGGCAGATTCACCTCGTAGAGCGCATTGTGGTTGAAGATGCCGACCGGCCGGATCGGCACGCCATCCTCCAGGAACTGGTAGTAGGCGTTGTACGTCATGGGCTGGCGGATCGAGAGGTTATGCTGTTCGCCGCCCAGGTTGGGCATCAGCACGCCCGGGGTCTGGTTGAGTGCCTCGCCGATGAAGGTGGGCTTGAGCCGGGCAAGCGTTGCCGCGTCGGTCCTGGCGACCGCGGCGGCGGTCTCCTTGAGCGCGGCACCGCCGCGTTCGGCGGAGACGATGATGGTATCGAGCGTGGCGCCGGCCGGCTCGGCGGCGGCGCAAGCGCTGACGACGGCGAGCGCGCAGGTGCGCGCCGCCGCAGGGATGCGGGTGGACATATCAGGGTTCCTGGATCTCGCAATGGGTCGTACCGGCGCGCGAAGCGCCGGTACCCGGTCATGGGCGCAAGATCAGGCGGCGGGCGGCCCGCGGTTCGGCGGCAGCCGGCATGGTGCGGTCGGCACCTCGCAGGCTGCCGGATGCGTAGCCTGCGGCGCGCGATAGGTCAGCGCGGCAAGGCATGGCTTTGCAGCCGGTGGCAACGCCGGCTGGGCCGCGTGCGTGGCGCACAGCGGGCAACCCTTGACCAGCGCGGTCGCATCCTGGCCGCCCTGCTCGAGGGCGATGAGCTGCACCTGCTGGCCTGCGCTGGAGCACAGCGCCAGCGCAACCGCCCCCGAACCGGCCATGCCGGCATGGGCAAGCGGCAGCAGCAGATGCAGGGCCAGCGCGAAGAGCGCAAGCCAAGCATGACGGGGACGACGCAGGTGGTGCATGCGGGCAGGTCGGACGAAGGCGCCCATGATGGTAGC
Organism: Chitiniphilus purpureus; assembly: GCF_025642115.1. Classification (GTDB taxonomy): domain Bacteria; phylum Pseudomonadota; class Gammaproteobacteria; order Burkholderiales; family Chitinibacteraceae; genus Chitiniphilus; species Chitiniphilus purpureus. The sequence goes on from NZ_CP106753.1 coordinate 4,113,242, forward strand.
GCACCGGGGTGCCGCATACGCCCATCGGCGATGGAACGGCCGGCACCGGACATGGAAACGGGCATGCCGCAGCATGCCCGTTCCGGTCGGACAGGCGGGCAAGGCGCCCGCCTCACGGTTACTTCACCAGCGCCTTGGCCCGTGCCGCCACGTTGTCGGCGGTGACGCCGAATTCCTTGAACAGCACACCGGCCGGTGCCGATTCGCCGAAGTGGTCGATCCCGACCACGTCGCCTTCGAGCCCCACATATTTGCGCCAGCCGTCGGTGATGCCGGCCTCCACCGCCAGCCGCGGCACGCCCGGGGGCAGCACGCTGTCCTTGTAGCCCTGGTCCTGCCGATCGAACACATTGGTCGAGGGCATCGATACCACGCGCGCGGCGATGCCCTGTCCGGCCAACTGCTCGGCCGCCTTGACCGCCAGATCGACCTCGGAGCCGGTGGCGATCAGCACCACCTTGGCACCCGCGGCATCCTTGAGCACGTAGCCGCCCTTGCGGATATTGGCGACCTGTTCGTCGCTGCGCTGCTGGAACGCCAGGTTCTGCCGGCTGAAGATCAGTGTGGACGGCGTGGTCTTCTGCTCGATGGCATAGGCCCAGGCGACGATGGATTCCACCGTGTCGCACGGCCGCCAGACATGCATGTTCGGGATCACGCGCAGCGAAGCGGTCTGCTCGACCGGCTGGTGGGTCGGGCCATCCTCACCCAGCCCGATCGAATCGTGGGTGAACACGAACAGCGTCGGGATCTTCATCAGCGCGGCCATGCGCAGTGCGTTGCGCGCGTATTCGCTGAACATCAGGAAGGTGGCGCCATACGGACGCCAGCCACCATGCAGCTGGACACCGTTCATGATGGCGCTCATGCCGAATTCGCGCACACCGTAGCTGATATGGTTGCCCAGCAGCGTGTTGCCTTCGCGCTTGAGCGGGGTGCTGCCCTTCCAGTTGGTCAGGTTGGAGCCGGTCAGGTCGGCCGAGCCGCCCAGCATTTCGGGCAACTGCGACGCGAAGGCATTGAGCGCGTTCTGGCTGGCCTTGCGGGTCGCGATGGTCTCGGCCTTCTGGCGGGCCTCGGTGAGTGCCGCCTCGACGATGCTGTTCCAGTTTTCCGGCAGCTTGGCGGCGATGCGGCGCTTGAACTCGGCCGCCAGGTCCTTGTGCTGCAGTGCGTACTTGTCGAACAGCGCCTGCCATTCGGCTTCCTGCTCGGCGCCGGCCTGGTGCTTGTTCCAGGCGTCGTACACGTCCTGCGGGATCTCGAAGGGCGCGTGGTTCCAGCCGATCGCGGCGCGGGTGGCGGCGATCTCGGCCTCACCCAGCGGGGCACCGTGCGAATCATGGCTGTCGGCCTTGTTCGGGCTGCCCTTGCCGATGACGGTCTTGCAGCAGATCAGCGACGGCTTGTCGGTCACCGCCTTGGCCTGCTCGATGGCGTTGAGCACGGCCCCGACATCATGGCCGTCCACACCGCGCACCACATGCCAGCCATAGGCTTCGAAGCGGCCCGGGACATCCTCGTTGAACCAGCCTTCGACGTGGCCATCGATCGAGATGCCATTGTCGTCCCAGAACACATTGAGCTTGCCCAGGCCCCAGGTGCCGGCGAGCGCGCAGGCTTCATGGCTCACGCCCTCCATCAGGCAGCCGTCGCCCATGAACACCCAGGTGTGGTGATCGACGATGTCGTAGCCGGGCTGGTTGAATTCGCGCGCCAGCAGCTTTTCGGCCAGCGCGAAGCCGACCGCGTTGGCAATGCCCTGGCCCAGCGGACCGGTGGTGGTCTCGATGCCCGGGGCGTAGCCGTATTCGGGGTGGCCCGGGGTCTTGGAATGCAGTTGTCGGAAGTTCTTCAGATCGTCGATGGACAGATCGTAGCCGGTGAGATGCAGCAACGCGTACTGCAGCATGGAACCATGACCGTTGGACAGGATGAAGCGGTCGCGGTTGAACCACTGCGGATTCCGGGGATTGTGGCGATAGTGCCCTTCGCCCCACAGCGCCACGGCAATCTCAGCCATGCCCATCGGCATGCCGGGGTGCCCGGAGTTGGCCTTCTGCACGGCGTCCATCGCCAGCGCCCGGATGGCATTGGCCATGTCTGTACGCGTTGCCATAGATATTCCTCTCAGATAGATAAACACGGATGGGGCGCCAACCGCGCGCCATGCGGCTTGCCGCATTATCCCGACTCGTTGCGGCAGGGACAACCAGGGTTCTGCCGTGATCGGGTCAGGTTTTACCGTAATGCAGCAAGCGAGGGATTGTCGTGGCGCAAACGCGGCTCGCTTTGCGGCCACCCCCGGCTGTCGGCCGTGCGTACCTCAGCCACTGGGGGGCGACGCGCTGCACCAGCGTGGGGAGCCCGTCCCCACGCCGGGGCCAACGCATCGCGCCCGGGCGCCAACGACTTGGCGACCTTGGCGAACCTTGGCGACCGGCCACGGTATGGGGCTGTGGCGCTCAGGCTGCCACCATGCGGCCATTGCAGCCCAGCAGGGCCAACTCGCCGTGCAACGGTGCCTGGGCGCAATCGTGCACCAGGTCGGCACCCACGCCCAGCCGCACCGGGATGCGGTCGGCAAACGTGTGATACAGCGTGAACGCCCGCTCCAGCGTGGCCACCTGGGCAAACACCAGGGTCTTGCCCGCAGGATCGACGCCCTGTGCACGCCAGTGGGCGATGACCCGTTCCCCCCACGCGATGGGGTCGCCCGCTTCATGGCACAAGCCGTCGAAGAGCTTGCAGAAATAGCGGTCGAAGCCGGCGAGAAAGGCCTCGACGGTGCCGCTGCCGCCACCGGCAACACCCGCATCGCCCCGATATTGCCGCACCCAGTGCTCCAGCGCCTGCCGTTGTGCATCCTCCGGCGCGGGCGCAAGGCCCTGGAACAATCCAAGGTATTCGGGCGCCATCCCGCCGATGGGCTGCAATCCGTGGCGCATCGCCAGATAAAGGTTGGTGGTGCCGTTGACAGCGCCGAAACCTGCCTGGGTCAGTGCGAAGACCACCTCCTCCTGCCAGGAGCGCGCATAGCGGTGGCGGGTTCCCGCCTCGAACCAGGCGAACGGAAAGCGCCGCTGCGGCGCCCGGGCAAAGCGGCGCAGCCGGTCAAGCTTGCCCAGCAGCCGCTCCCGCCCGGCCACCAGCGCCGGCGCGAGCAGGAACTGCCGGCTGTAGACCTCGCCCAGCAGTGCGGGCAGGTAGGTGCCGAACGGCAGGCAGTGCAACACCGGGCCGGCCACGCGGATCGCCAGCCCGCCATCCTGCGACGCGGTGACGGCAACACACTGCCGCGGTAGCCGGAAGCCCTCCAGGAACCCGATGAATCCTGGGTGCAGCGATGGCACACGGGCAAGGTAAGCCAGTTCGGCAGCCGAGAAACGCAGCGTGCACAGCTCGTCGAGCTGGTCTTCGAGCTCGGCCTTGAGCACCCCTGGCGGCAGCTCACACGGATGCTGGCAGCGGAACGCATATTCGACATGCACCTGCGCATGCTGGTGCAGCAGCGCCTGCATGGTCATCAGCCGGCACAGTTCGATATCGAGCAGCGAAATGATCACCGGGGCCTGCGCGGCGCTCCAGCGCCGAGGACGCGGGTTGCCATTCAATCCGGGAATGAGGCGGGAGAGTGCGGTTTCAATGGAAATCACGGCTTTCACTCGGTAGACGGCCCAGCAGCGGTGTCATATCCACCAGCCGCTGCGCCAGCAGGTGCACCACCGCCCCTTCGCGCTGGATCACCCCATAGACCGCCAGCAGCCGCGCGCCCAGCAGGGCCCGGCGTTGCAGATCGGCCAGTTGTCGCCAGACGATGACGTTGACGTTGCCGGTCTCGTCCTCCAGCGTCACGAATGTGACCCCGCTGGCGGTGCCGGGGCGTTGCCGCCCCACCACGATGCCGCAGGCCCGGCCCGGCTGGCCGTGGCGGCGTTGCCGGATGTCCGCCGCGCTGTGCATGCGCTCGCGGGCCAGGCGCGTGCGCAGCAGGCTGAGCGGATGCGCACGCAGGGTCAGCCCCATGCTGCGGTAATCGGCCACCAGATCCTCGCCCAGTGTGGGCGCGGCAAGATCGGCCGGCGCGGCACCATCGCTGGTGGTGCCAAGGTCGTGCCGCACATCAAGGCCGCTGACCTGCCAATGCGCCGCGTGCCGGTGCCCGGCCAGCGTGGCAAGCGCCCCGGCGGCGGTGAGTGCATCGAGCGCGCGCCGGTCCAGTCCAGCCCGCCGCTGCAGGTCAGCCACCGATGCAAAGCCGTCCGCCGGGCGTGCCGCTACGATGCGCCCGGCGGCCGATGCGGCCAGGCTGCCGATGCGATTGAAGCCAAGGCGCACCGCCGGCTCTGCCTGCCCTTGCGCCTGCAGCGCGCTTTCCCAGGCGCTGTGCTGCACGTCGACCGGCAGCACCACCACCCGATGGCGGCGCGCATCCTGGATCAGTTGCGACGCCGTATAAAAACCCATGGGCAACGAGTTGAGCAGGCCACACAGGAACGCACCCGGCTCGTGGCACTTGAGCCAGGCGCTGAAATACACCAGGGTGGCGAAGCTGGCCGCATGCGATTCGGGAAAACCATATTCGGAGAAGCCTTCGATCTGCCGGATGATGCGTTCGGCGAAATCCCCGGTGTAACCGCGTCCGGTCATGCCCTGGCGCAACTTGTCCTTGAACTGCTCGAGCTTGCCGCTCTGGCGCCACGAAGCCATCGAGCGCCGCAGCTGGTCAGCCTCGCCCGGGGTGAAGCCGGCGGCCACCTCGGCCAGCTTCATCACCTGCTCCTGGAAGATGGGCACGCCCAGCGTGCGTTCGAGCACGCTCCTGACGGCGTGGCTGGGGTACTCCACCGACTCCAGGCCCTCGCGTCGTTGCAGGTAGGGGTGCACCATGCCGCCTTGGATGGGGCCGGGCCGGACGATGGCGACCTCGATCACCAGATCGTAGAAACGGGCCGGCTTGAGCCGGGGCAGCATGCTCATCTGCGCGCGCGACTCCACCTGGAACACGCCGATGGTGTCGGCCCGCGACAGCATCCGATACACCCGCGGGTCTTCGCGAGGGATGTCCTGCAGCGTGAAGGGCCGCCCGCGCAGCGCCGTTACCGCCTCCAGGCTGCGCCGGATCGCCGAGAGCATGCCCAGTGCCAGCACATCCACTTTCAACAGCCCCAGCGCCTCCAGATCGTCCTTGTCCCACTGGATGACGGTGCGGCCGTCCATGGCCGCCGGCTCGATCGGCACGAGACGCGCCAGCGGCCCGCTGGAGATGACAAAACCGCCCACGTGCTGCGACAGATGGCGTGGAAAACGCCTCAGTTGCCCGACCAGCGCCACCAGCAAGCGCACCTGGCGGCTTTCGGGGTCAAGCCCGGCCTCCACCATGCGCTGGAACAGGTGATCCCGGCTGTCCCACCACGACAGGTTCTTGGCCAGCCGGTCGAGCTGGTCCTCGGCCAGCCCCAGCGCCCGCCCCACGTCGCGCAGGCTGCTCTTGGTCCGGTAGCTGATCACCGTGGCGGCGAGCGCGGCCCGGTCGCGCCCGTATTTGCCGTAGATGTACTGGATCACCTCTTCACGCCGGTCGTGCTCGAAATCGACATCGATATCCGGCGGCTCCCCCCGCTCGACCGAGATGAAGCGCTCGAACAGCAGGTTGCCCTCCTCCGGCCTCACTTCAGTGATGTGCAGCGCATAGCACACCACCGAGTTGGCGGCCGAGCCGCGGCCCTGACACAGGATGCCCCGGCTGCGGGCGTGGCGGACGATATCCTCCACCGTGAGAAAGAATGCCTCGTAGCGCAGCCGCGCGATCAGCGCCAGCTCGTGCGCGACCAGCTGCTGCACCATGGCGGGCGTGCCGGCGGGGTAGCGCTGCGCCAGCCCCGCTTCCACCAGAGCCGCAAGATGCCCGGTCGGGGTAAGGCCCGCAGGCACAAGCTCGGCCGGGTATTCGTAACGCAGGCTGTCGAGCACAAAGGTGCAGCGTGCGGCGATCCGCTGCGTCTCGGCCAGCAGTGCGGCCGGGTAGAGCGCCGCCAGCCGGGCCCGCGGACGCAGATGGCGCTCGCCGTTGCCGACCAGTTGCAATCCGCATTGCGCCACCGGCGAACCGATCCGGATCGCGGTCAGCACATCCTGCAGCGCCCGGCGCGAGCGCACATGCATATGCACATCGCCCGCCGCCACCAAGGGCAGCCCGGTGGCCGCACCCAGCCATTGCAGCTGCGCCAGCCGGCCCTGATCGTCCGGACCATGCAGCAGTTCCGCCGCGATCCAGGCCCGGTCGGGGAAATGGGCGGCGAACCAGCCGCCGTCGGCCACGCTCGGTACATCGGCAGGCAGCCATAACGCCAGCAGATGGCCACACAGCATCGCCACATCGTTGCGGCCGAGCTTGTAGCTGCCCTTGGCGGCCTGACGCCGCCCGAGGGTGATCAGCTCGGAAAGATCGCCGTAGCCATGCCGGTCCGGTGCCAGCAGCACCAGCCGCAGGCCGTCATCCAGCGTGAACTCCGCTCCGACGATCAGCTTGAGCCCCGCCTCCTTGGCCGCCACGTGCGCACGCACAATGCCGGCCAGCGAGCATTCGTCGGTCAGCGCCAGCGCGGTGTAGCCCAGCGCCTGCGCGCGCTCCACCAGCTCATGCGCGTGCGAGGCGCCGCGCTGGAACGAGAAATTGGACAGACAATGCAGCTCGGCGTACTGCGGCACCGGTTCCGCGGGCGGCAGGGTGCCGGCATGATCGAGGGCGCTCACGCGAACATCCCATGCAGCCACCAGTCGCCTGCGGTCCGGTCCTGGAAGATCCAGTAGCGCGCACCCGAAGGCCCCTGGGCCACGTAGTAGTCGCGGGTCACGTCGCCCCCGTCCCACCAGCCCGATTCGATCCGCTCGGCACGCCCCAGGCAACGCAGCGGCTCGCCATGCCAGGGCAGCTCATCGCGCAGCGGCAGGCGACGCGGCGCCGGCAGCAGCCAGCCCGGCCGCATGCCCAGCGGCAGCGGGCTGCTCGTGGTGCCTGGTGCCACCTCGGCCCAGGCGCGCTCGGGCCGGTGGTCCGGCACCGTGGCCACGCCGCATACCGCGTCCGCACCCAGGCGGGCCGCCATACGGTCCAGCAGCAGGGTCGGCATGCCCTGCCCATGCTGCGCGCCGAACAGATGCTGCGGCCGGCCGTCGAGCGGATGCAGCGCTTCGGCCAGCAGGGTGACCGACGCAGCCGGCGCGGCCAGCCGCTCGCGCGCCATCCGCTCACGTACGATGGCCAGCCAGGCGGCTGCGTCGCGCAACGGCCGGCCAGCACTGATCGTGACGGCAGTGGGTGCATGCATTTCATGGGTGAAGCGAAAGACCACCGTCTGCACGCCAAGCCCGCGCCCGGACAGGAACGCCTCCTGTGCCGCGAGCAGCCGTTGGGCCAGCATGAGAAAGACCGGCACCGTCTCGACCGGCCAATCCAGATCGATCGTGCGTTCGAAACGGTCAGGTGCGACAAAGACCGGGCGCGGATCGGGCAAGGCACCGAGGGCCCGCTCCAGCAGCAGCGGCAGCGTGCGCCCCGCACGCCGGGCCAGCCCCGCCCGCGGCAATGCCAGCACATCGCCCAGGCGGCGCAGCCCCAGTTGCTGCAGGGTTTGCGCCTGCGCCGGGGCCAACGGCAATACCGTCAGCGGCAACGGCGCCAGCACGGCATGCAGCAGGTCGGCCTGCAGTACCGGCTCGACCCGGCCCTGGCATGCCAGCCACTGCGCCGCCAGCGGCGTGGGCGCCACCGCGCTGGTCACGGCATAGCCCTGTGCCTGGGCGCCGCTTTCCACCTCGCCACGCAATCGTGCGAGGCCGCCGAAATAGGCCAGGCAGCCACCGATCTCCAACAGCAGGGTATCAGGCTCGGCCAGCACCACGGTCGGCGTGAAGCGCAATGCCCAGCCAGCCAGTTGGGCCAGCGCCGCCGCCTCGGCCTGCGGATTGCGCCGATGGATCACCAGCTGGTTGACCAATGCCAGCGCCGCCGAGAGCTTCATATCCGGCTGCAGCCCGAGGCTGGCGGCCAGCGCGTCGGCCAGCACCAGCCGCTCGCCGCGCCCCTGGCTTGCCACCACGATGCGCGGGCGCACCGCCGGGATGGCATCAGAATCCGGGCAGGCGGGCGGTGGAGGCGGGAACACATCCAGCGCCAGCCGGGGCAGATGCAACGCCAGCCAAAGCATCGTGAACCTCATCGCGTGAAAGGTCGACCGGCGCGGTCAGCGGCAGACCGCGCCGCTTGAGCACCCGGATGCGCCAGCCATCCGGCAACCCGGCCACAGCCAGGCGCAGCGGAAACGGCGACGCGGTGGACTGCGCCACCGCATGGCGCAGCAGGAAGGCCGCAGCAGTGCCCTGGCGCGCGGCCAGTTGCAGGCGCCGCGCAGCCCGATCGGCCAGCATGCCGGCATGCCAGCCCAGCACTGCGCCCGGAGCCGGATCGGCCAACGCCTGCTCCATCGCCCACATCGCCTCGGCCGGGTTGGCCGGGCGTATCCACACCAGCCGCTCCAGCGCGATGCCGGCCTGCGCCCATGCCGGCGCATAGGGCGGCCACGGCGGTGCCACCAGCACGACGGAGCGTCCCATGGCCGTCAGCTGCCGCAATGCGGGGAACAGCAGCGTCAGCTCCCCGTGCCCCGGGCGATGCAGCAACTCGCTCACCTGCCCCACTCCCCAGCCACCGCCCGGCAAGACTCCATCCAGCAAGGCATGGCCGCTGGCCAGCACCGGCCCCGCCACGCCATCGGCACCGCGCCACAGCGCAGGATGGGGCAACAGCGACTGCAGGCCCGGCCGGGCCTCCAAGGGAAGCGGAGCATTCATGGCACCCACTCTCGGCAAGAATGATCCCATTGTATAGAACGAACGTTCTACATCAAACCCAAAAGCCGCACAGCCGACGGAATGCACCATGCATTGCGGGCTGATCGCGCGTTCGCCGTGCCTCCAAGGCAGGCCCCGGATGGCCTTGGCAACGCCCAATGTACACAAGCCGTGCTGCAGTCCGGATGGCAGCACCGTCCCCTTGGGCGCCCCCTCTGCCAGGGACAACCGACCGGACAGATGCCAAGGCCACCGGGCCGTGCCAGCATCAGGCTGCCACCAGATCCGCCGCGCGATGCAGCAGCCAGGCACCGCCGCCCACCATCCGCACAGCCCCCAAGCAGCGCGGACATCCGGAAACACGATGGGCTGGCCTGTGCGCAGTGGCGGGCCGTACGGCAGGCCTGGTCCGCACGCCACGGCCGGAAGGCATGGGGCAAGTGAAGCCAAGCGCAGCGAACAAGACCCGGCGCAGCGGCCCTGGCACGCAGCGCGACGTCGCCAGGGACTGTGGATGTCTCTCAGGCAGCCTGCCGGCGGCTGCCCAATGCAGCATCCAGCAGCGCCAGTCCCTGGTCGATCTCGGCCGCGGTGCTGTTCAGTGCCGGCATCATCCGTACGCAGGACGGGCGCGGTGCATTGAGCAGCAGACCCTTGGCCCGCGCCAGTTCCACCACAGCCAGTGCATCGCATCCAGGTAACACGAGTGCCTGCAACAGGCCGATGCCGCGCACCTCGCCCAGGCCGTACCGCGCCGAGAGGCCGGCAAGACCCGCCGCCAGTTGCGCGCCGCGTTCGGCCACATTGGCCAGGAACGCCGGCTGCGCCAGGATCTCGAGCACGTCCAGCGCCACCGCGCAGGCCAGTGGCGCACCGGAGAAGGTGCCGCCCTGGTCGCCGGGTTCGAAGCAGCAGCAATCGCGCCTTGCCAGCAGCGCCGACAGCGGCACCCCGGCGGCCAGCCCCTTGCCCAGCGTCATGATGTCCGGCTGCACCCGGTAGTGCTGCGCGGCGAACAGCGTCCCCAAGCGGCCGCAGCCGGTCTGCACTTCATCGAAGATCAGCAGCAGGCCGTGCTCGTCGCACAGCGCCCGCAACCCGGCGATGAAATCCGGACTGGCCGGGATGACACCGCCTTCGCCTTGCACCGGCTCCAGCATCACGGCCACGGTGGCGGGGCCGATCAACGCAGCCACGCTGTCCAGGTCATTGAAGCGCGCCTTGGGAAAACCCGGTACCTGCGGCGGGTAGTAGTCGGCCCAGCCCGGCTTGCCGGTGGCGGACATGGTGGCCAGCGTGCGGCCGTGGTAGCCGTTGTCGAAGGTGATGATCTCGTAGGCGCCGCCCTTGTTGAGCCGACCCCACTTGCGGGCGAGCTTGATCGCGCCTTCGTTGGCTTCGGCCCCCGAATTGATGAAAAAGACCTGGTCCAGCCCACTGAGCGCCGTCAGCCGCCCCGCCAGCTGCAACAGCGGCCGGCTGTAGTAGGCCGGGCTCAGGTTGAGCAGCGTCGAAGCCTGCCGCGCCAGCGCCACGGTGACCACATCGGGCGAATGGCCAAGCGCGTTGACCGCCCAGCCCTGGACCCAATCCAGGTAGGCCAGGCCGACCTCGTCGTAAAGGTAGGCGCCGCGGCCACGCACGAAAACCTGCGGCGGGCGGATCACGGTGTTCATCAAGGCGTGCGTGGCTGGGGCAGACATATCGACAGGCTCCTGGACAGGGGTTGGCAAAGGCACAAAAACAAACAGGGCCACGGTGTGTGCCGTGGCCCTGTGCGGGGAAGAAGCGGGAATTCGGGGGGAGATCGCTACGGGCTGCCCCCGGTCTTCCGGCCCGTCCGCGACGCGCCACGACCGGCCCAGGCTCGGGCTCGTGCGGCGAGACGACGTTGCGAAAGCAGGTGGGGGTGCGCGTTCATGGAATCGATCTTGCAAGCCGGGCGTCGGCGTTGTCAACCATCTCTTGCGCGGCCAGCCGGCCGGCCCGGGCAAAGCACTCGAAGGCACGGCAGGCAGCCTCGCACAGTGCCGCCAGCGGCATGCGCCCCGCAGTGCCTTCCAACTGGCCAAGGAACGTCGGCCAGAGCGGCTGGCCCGCACCGTGGGTCAGGTAGGCGCTGGCCGCGGTCAGCTCCGGCATCCCGGCCACCCGGCGCGCCAGCAGCGCACCGCCCAGCCGCGAGCCTTCCAGCGTATAGAGCGTGCCCCAGCAGGCGGCCGCATCGGCGCAGCGGTAGTCCAGCGGCGCCGGCACGACCAGCCCCAGCCGGCGCAGATCCTGCGCCAGCGCAAACCGCCGGCGCCGCTGCGGCCAATCGGGCAGGAGCCGCGCCACGCCGGCCGCCTCCAGCGCCAGCTCCAGCGGCCAGACCGCCTGCGCATGCGCGCGGAGGAAGGCACGATAGCCCTGGTGCGTCTCGAGTGCGAAAACCGAGAACAGGGCATCGACTTCCTGATGGTGCGGCGCGGTGGCACCCCGCAACGCCAGACGCAGCGATGAGGCCTCGTTCACTGAGGCCCTTCCTGATGGGCCACAGGGCGTGCCTGCAGCGTGCGCTCGATCCGACGCACCAGCTCGGCCTCGTGGAAGGGCTTTTGCACCACGTCGATGCCGGTGAGATCGGCACGCTGCAGATCGGCGTAGCCGCTCAGGAACAGGATGGGGAAACCCGGCCACTGCGCGCGCACCCGACGCGCCAGTTCGCCGCCGTTCATGCCCGGCATCGCGAAATCGGCCAGCAGCAATTCCACGGTGGAATGCTGCTCCAGCAGCGTGAGCGCCGCCTCGCCGCTGTCGGCCTCGAGCACCTGGTAGCCCAGCTGCGCCAGCTGCGTCGAGGTCGCCTCGCGTACCGCGGCATCGTCGTCGACCAGCAGCACCGTGCGCGCCGTCACCGGCCCGGTGCCGGGCGACTCCGCTTCGGGCCGCTGCACTTCGCCGCTGGCGCGCGGCAGGTAGACACTGACCGTGGTGCCCTCGCCCAGCCGGCTGTGGATGCGCACGCCACCGCCCGATTGCTTGGCAAACCCGTACACCTGCGCCAGCCCCAGGCCCGACCCCTTGCCCGGCTCCTTGGTGGTGAAGAACGGCTCGAAGGCCTTGGCCATCACTTCCGGCGTCATGCCCGAACCGGAGTCGCCGACCGACAGCACCACGTATTCGCCGGGTTCGGGCTCCTCGGGGCGCAACGGTGGCTGGTTCAATGTTTCGTTGGCGGTGCTCAGCCGCAAGGTGCCGCCACTGCGCATCGCATCGCGCGCATTGATGGCCAGGTTGAGCACGATCAGCTCCACCTGGGTGGGATCGACCAGCGCCAGCCAGGGTTGCCCGGCCAGTTCGATCTCGATCAGCACGCTGCCGCCCAGCGTGCTGCGCAACAGATCGAGCATGCCTTGGATGGTGGCGTTCAGATCGAGCACCTGCGGGGCCAGCCGCTGCCGGCGTGAGAACGACAGCAGCTGTCCGGTGAGCTTGGCGCCACGCTCGCCCGCCTCGCGGATGCGCGCCACGTACTGCAGCAGCTTGTCGGTATCGACACCCTTGCCAATGCCGCGCCCGAGAAAGCTCACGTTGCTGAGCACCACGGTCAGCAGATTGTTGAAATCATGCGCGACGCCGGCGGTGAGCTGGCCCACCGCCTCCAGGCGCTGCATCTGCTGCAGCGTCGCCTCGACCCGTTCGCGCTCCTCGATCTGTGCAAGCAGGGCGCGGTTGGCATAGGCCAGCTCATGCAGCGCCACCTTCTGCAGCGTGATGTCGCGCCCAGCTCCATATACCAACTCGCCTTCGGGCACCGCCGCCCAGGACAGCCAATGGTAGCTGCCGTCGGCATGCCGGAAACGGTTCTCGAAACGCGAGGTGACCTGGCCGCTCGCCAGCCGCGCGGCCTCCTCCAGCGTCGCGGCGTAGTCCTCGGGATGCACGAAGTCCACCAGCTGCCGGCCGAGCAGGTCCTCGTCCCGCCAGCCCAGGGTGTCAAGCCAGGCCGGATTCACCGCCACCACCTGGGTATCGTGGCGCGCCACCACCAGCAGGTCACGCGACAGCTGCCAGGTGCGGTCACGCTCGCGCGTGCGCTCCTCGACGCGCCGCTCCAGCTCGGCGTTCATGTCGTGCATCGCCTGGTCGGCCTGCTTGCGCTCGGTGATGTCCTGCAGCACGCCGGTGAAATGCACGCAGCGTCCCTGCTCGAAGAACGCCTGGCCGCGCGTCACCACCCAGTGCAATGCACCGCCCGGGGTGACGATGCGGTATTCGGCGATATACGCCTTGCGGTTGTCCTGGCTGATCGCCTCGGCCACCAGCGCATCGATGCGCGGCAGATCGTCCGGATGGATCGCGCTGCGGAAGGTCTCGAGCGTGACCTCGGCATCCGGCTCGACACCGAACATGGCACGGCAACGCCTGTCCCAGGTGAGCGTGCCGCTCTGTGGCTCGTAGTCCCACATGCCCAGCTGCGCCGCCTCCACCGCGAGGCGGGTATTGAGTTCGCTGGTGCGCAACGCATTGGCCATGCGCCTTCGCTCGGTGCGCTCGTTGGCGATCAGCAGGGCACGCTCCACCGCCTTGGGCAACAGCTTGAGGCTTTGCTTGAGCACGTAGTCGGTCGCGCCCTCGCGCATCATGTTGACTGCGTGCTCCTCACCCGACACCCCGGAGACGAAGATGAACGGCACCTCGGGCACCATTTCCAGCGCGATGTGCAGCGCCTGTTCACCCGAGAAACCGGGCAACAGGAAGTCGGACAGGATCAGGTCGAAATCGCGGCGCGCCAGCGCGGCACACAGGTCGACCTCGCCGGCGACCAGCACCCAGTCAATCAGATAACCAGCACGCTCCAGCTCCACCAGCAACAGCTCGGCATCGCGGGCGTCGTCCTCGATCAACAGCAGCGCGATCGGCTGCGGCAGTGCCGGTTTTCTCATTTGGCCTCTTCTTGCCGCTCCTGCACCCGGCGGCTGGTGCCCAGCCGCATCGAACCGGGCGGCGGCTCGTTGAGCACGGCCCAGAAGATGCCCAGCTCGGAGATCGCGGCGACGAAATCGCGGAACTCCACCGGTTTGACCACATAGGCATTCACGCCCAGTTGGTAGGCGCTGGCCAGATCAGGTTCCTCGCGCGACGAGGTGAGCATCACCGTGGGCACGCTGCGCAGCTCTTCAGCGTCGCGCACGATCTTGAGCACCTCCAGGCCGTTGAGCTTGGGCAGCTTCAGATCGAGCAGGATCACCGCAGGATTGCCGTCGGGCCGCGCGGCATACAGGCCGCGGCGGAACAGATAGTCGACCGCCTCGGCGCCGTCGCGCACCACGATCACCTCGTTGGCAAGCTGGCTGCGCTCCAGCGCCACCAGCGTCAGTTCCAGGTCATTGGGATTGTCTTCGACCAGCAGAATCGGTTTGAGCACGTCATCCTCCGCTACGCGCACGATGCGGCGCCGCCTTGGCCGGCAGCGCGAAATAGAAAGTGGCACCCTCGCCCAGTACGCCCTCGGCCCATACCCGGCCATCGTGGCGCTCGATGATGCGCCGCACGCTGGCAAGGCCGATACCGGTGCCTTCGAATTCGTCCAGCCGGTGCAGGCGCTGGAATACGCCGAACAGCTTGCTCACATAACGCATGTCGAAGCCTACTCCGTTGTCGCGGATGTAGACCACGACTTCGTCCGCCACCTCCCAGCTGCCGATCTCGATCCGTGCCGCCTCGCGTGAACGGGTGTACTTGATGGCATTGGCAAGCAGGTTGCGCAGGGCCAGGTGCAGGAAGGCCGCGTCCGCGGTCACCTGCGGCAGCGGGTGGACCACCCAGTCGATCTGCCGCCCTTCGTAGTCGGGCACCATCTCGCGCCGGATCGCCTCAATGGTGTTATTCAGGTTGACCGCGCTGGGCCGCAGCGCGGAGCGACCCATCTGCGAGAAGGTCAGCAGATTGTCCACCAGCGTGCCGGCGAAGCGGGCCGACTGCGCGATATGTTCCAGATAGCGCTGGCCGCGCTCGGAAAGCTGGGCGCCGTCGTAGCTCTCCAGAAGCTCGGCATAGCCTGCGATATGGCGCAGCGGGGCGCGCAGATCGTGCGACACGCTGTAGGAAAACGCTTCGAGCTCCTTGTTCGTCTTTTGCAGCTCCTCGGCGAGGCCGGCCATTTCCTCGGCCTTGCGCAGCACGATGCCGAGCACGGCGTTGCGCAGTTCGAGCGCGCTGTCGACTTCGACCTCATCCCACGGCAGGCAGTGCTGGGCCACCTGCTCCTGCCACAATGCAAAGCTGCTGCGCGGGGTCAGCGGCCCCGCCTCGCCCTGCTTCTTGGGCTGTCCGGCCCAGTTGACGGTCCGCAGCCGCTCGCTGCGGAACCAGACCAGATAGTGTGCATGCAGCTCGGAGATCGACACCGCCAGAAACCCGCCGATCGAGTCGGCCAGGCCGGGCAATTCGGGTACATCGCGTACGGCGTTGTCGGTGAAACAGGGGCCGCGCGCGGTACGCTCGCGCAGCCAGTCGGCCAGCGCCCTGACCACAGGCAGCGGCGGCGTCTGGCCGACCAGATCGCAGTGGTTGGCGGCGATGATGGCCGCACCGTCGGCCCGGCCGAACGCCAGCAGCGTCTCGGGCACCGCCAGCAGCCCGGCCGCCACACTGTCGCAGTCCGCCATGGCCGCCAGCATCTGCACGATCATACGCCGCAGCTCCAGCCGCCGGCCGCTCAGCGCATGCGCCTCCTTGGCCTCGATCTGCAGCGAGACGATGCGCCCAAGCAGCTCGCACGCGGTCCGGATATGGAAAGGCACCGGGTGCGGCATGTGGTCATGGCAGGAGATCAATCCCCAGAGCCGGCCCTCGACCACCAGCGAGATCGACATCGACGCCAGCGTGCCCATGTTGCGCATGTATTGCAGATGCACCGGCGAGACGCTGCGCAGCACGGAATGGCTTAGATCCAGCGGTTGCCCGGTCTGTGGGTCGAGCACCGGCACGACCGGCACAGGCTGGTAATCGGCGTTGTGGATCACGCGCACCCGGTTCAGCCGATACAGCGCCCGCGCCTGCTCGGGGATGTCGGAGGCGGGGAAATGCAACCCCAGGTAGCTTGGATAATCCGGATCGCACGCCTCGGCCAGCACCCGGCCGTGGCCATCGTGGTCGAAGTCATACAGGAGCGCGCGCCCGAAGCCGGTGAGGCGCTTGACCTCTCCCACCGCCAGCTCGCACAGCCGCTGCAGATCCACCGCATGCTGCAACTGCCCCAACAGGCCGGCCAGCAGGGCATAGGGCGTCATCATCATCTCGCCCTGCGTGGAGCCCGGCTCGAACTCAACCATCAGTACGCCATCATGGCGATGCGCCACCAGCTGGAACCGCGCAGTCGAGCCATCGCGGCGCAGCAGCTCGACCTCGCCCAGATAGAACAGGCTTCCATCCTCGGTGACCAGTGCCGACAGCCGTCCCAGCTGCGCGTCCGGCACCGGCATCAACGTGTGCAGCGTGCGGCCCAGCAGCGCCTCGGCGGGCCAATCCAGCCAGGATTCGCACGAGACGCTGGCACGCCGGATCGTCAACCCAGGCTCATCCAGCGCCAGCAGGAAGCCATGCGGCTGGATGCTGCCCGGAATATGGATCGGCTCTTTTGCGCAATCACCCCCTATCGGGGCCGAAGGCACGACTGTGGCGTCGGCCATGGTCTCTCCTCGGTGTCTGCATGCAGGACGAAACGGCACGGCAACCTTGCCGGCCCGAACCGTGGCGCAGGCGCTCCGGCCCGGCCGCCGGATGCAGGCTGGCATCGAAGCGGGAGCATATGCGAAGACAGGCGGGGATGGCCGAAGCGCCGGAAAAAATACCGCGGGCATGCCGTGATGCCCCCGGCACTTTTCACATCGCGGCGGGTTCGGGCAGGCGGGTCAGCCGGGGCAGCGGCGAAACAGCGACCCAGACCGCCTGCCCTGCAAAGCAGATTGCGGCGAGCACCAGGCAGGCCACGTCCCCTCCGAGCATACCGATCGCGGCAGCGAACGCGGCGCCCAGCGGCCGGGCCCCGTAGGTGGCAAGCGTGTTGATCGACGACACCCGCCCCAGCAATGGCGCGGGCGTGACCGCCTGCCGCAGCGTGGTCGCCGCCACGGTCCACAACACCGCACCGGCGCCCAGCAAGAAGAAGCAGGCCGCAGCCAGCCAGGCGGCAGGCCAATACAGCGTGGCCAGCATGGCGGCGATGGCAAACAGCGCCGCATAGGGGCCTGCCGCCAGTTGCAGCCCGGCACGCCAGTGCCGTGTGACAAGCGGTGCCGCCACCGCAGACAGCACCATGCCCGCGCCATAGGCCGCCAATGTGACGCCGATGCTGCCACCGCTCAACCCCAGATGCCGCACCGCATACGGTATATAGGCTGTCTGCAGCGCCACATAGGCGATGTTGAACAAAACCGAGGTCGCCAACAACGGACGCAGCAGCGGCTGGGTCAGTGCGAACCGGGTCCCCTCGCGCAGCTCGGTGTAGAAATCGCGGCGCGGCGCGGCCGCGCCATGCCCTTCGGGCAGGCCTGCCAGGGCCAGCGCCGCCAGGACCGACAGGCCGGCCGCGAGCGCGAAGGCGACGCCGGCGCCCGTCAGCCCGACCAGCAGGCCGGCCAACGCCGGCCCGCCGGTGAGCGCGAGGCTGCGTACCAGCTCGATCTGCCCGTTGGCGCGCGCCAACTGTCCGTGTGGCACCAAGGCCGGGATCAGTGCCGGCGTGGCGACGCTGTAGGCCACCGCGCCCGCGGTGCCGACGAAGGCGAGCAACGCCAGCAACCCCAGATTCAGTGCGTCCGTCGCCGCCAGGACCACCACGGCGACAAAGGCCACCGCCCGCAGCAGCTCGCCCGCCGCCATCAGCCACCGACGCGCGGTACGGTCGGCCAGCACGCCCAACGGGATCGCCAGCAGCAGGAAGGGCAGGGTCTGCGCCACCTGCAGCAATCCGGTGCCGGTCACGTCGCTGCCCAGCGCCAGCACTGCCACCAGCGGTGCTGCGGCCAGCCCGATCTGCTGCGCCGACTGGGCTGCAAGGTTGGATGCGGCCAACCGTACAAAGGGGCTTGCCTGCGTGCTCATTCAGCCCCCTGCGGCACGGCTTGCGCCAGACCGGCCTCCCACGTCAGCAATGCCTGCTTGCGCGCGACACCCCAGCGGTATCCGGACAGCCCGCCGTCCTGGCGCACCACACGATGGCAGGGAATCGCCACCGCCAGCGCATTGCCGGCACAGGCCCGCGCCACGGCGCGGGCCGAGCCCGGCGCGCCGATACGTGCGGCGATCTCGGCGTAGCTCGCCGTCTCGCCGGGCGGGATTTCGGTCAACGCCTGCCAGACGCGGCACTGGAACGCGGTACCGCGCACATCCAGCGGCAGGGCCTTTGCAGCCACGCCGGGCGCTTCGACGAGGCCGACCGCCGCAGCCATCCAGCCTTCGAACTGCGTATCGCCGCCGATCAGCTCGGCCTTCGGGAAACGGTCCTGCAGCTGCTGCACCAGCGCCTGCGGATCATCGCCAAGCTCGATGGCGCAGACCCCGCGCGCGGTGGCGGCCACCAGGATGGCGCCCAGCGCGCACTGGCCGACGCCGAAGCGGATGGTCTCGCCCGCGCCGCCCAGGCGATAGCGGCCCGGCTTCATCCCGAGCAAGGCATCGGCTTGCTCGTAAAGCCGGCTGGAGGAGCCGAATCCCGCCTCGAAATAGGCGGCGGTGACGCTGCGGCCTTGCCGCAGCCCATCCTGCAGACGTGCCGCACGCCGGGTCGCTGCATACTGGCGCGGCGTCACGCCGGTCAGGGCCTTGAATACACGGTGGAAGTGATAGCGGCTCAGCCCGGCAAGCTGCGCCAGCGTCGCCAGCGAAGGCGGGGTCTCGGCGGTTTCGATGGCCCGGCAGGCACGTTCGATTGCCGCGACGTGCGGACTGGCCGGGGCAAGGTCGGGACGGCAGCGCTTGCACGGCCGGAACCCGGCGGCCTCGGCCTCAGCCGGGCTGGACCAGAAACTGACGTTGTCGCGCCGTGCCGGTCGCGACGGGCAGGATGGCCTGCAATACACCCCGGTGCTGCGCACGGCGTACCAGAACACGCCGTCGGCCCCGGCGTCGCGCTGCTGTACGGCATGCCAGCGGTGCGCCGCATCGTCATAGGGCAGCGGTGGATCGGCGGTCTTCATCGGCATGGCCTCGGTGCGTGGACATGGCCTTATGATGCGCCTTCCGACTGGCTGCCGGCACTCCGCCGCTTGCTGGCCAATCGTGGACGACAACGCCGGCATCGTCGGCAGCCGGGCCCTTGCACGGCATCCCGAGCGCCCGCTACACCGCAGCGCGCGCCACGGCAGCCCGCCTGCCTCACAACTCGGTGTATTCGAACAGATCGTAGCCCGACTGCTGCTCCACCAGCTTGGTGGCACGCACCACACGTTCGCCCTCACCGGTCAGCAGCAGCATCTCGCGCAACGGCGCGTAACTGCCTCGGGTGGTGGCGATCAGCGCAGGCTGCCGCAGCGAATCGATGGCAGGCAGCATCAGTGCCGCTTCGTAGCGGGATTGCACCAGCGCCGGGCGCAGCAGGGCCGCATTGGCCCGGGGCGAGAGCACCTGCAGCCCCATTTCCAGCGCACCGTCCTCGCACTGCTGCAACCAGCGGATCACCGCCACCATCCATCCCTGGCCGCCTTGCGGGCGCAATGCCACCACGTCGCCCGCATGCAGTTGTTCAGCCGGCGCCTCGCGCGAGGTGATCGCATAGCCGCCCGGGCTTTCGTTGATGATCCGCCAGACCATGCTCGGCAGCTCGCCCACGAGGCCGGCTGCACCGAAATGGCCGTTGCCGAACGGCGGGTTGCCGTCGTGCACGCTCCGCGCGGTGGCGCCGAGCCCGTGACGCAGTTCGATCGGCGCCTCGACACTGATGCGCTGGAACACCCGCCGGGGCGCGATGCTCCACTGCTTGATCAGACGGCGCACCGTTTCCAGCCACAGCTGCAGCTTGGCCCGATCGCCCGCCGCCGGCATCTTGGCTTCCAGGCCGGCCAGCACCCGGTGCAGCTTCTTGCTCAGCTCCAGCGTGTCCACCAGCATGGCCATGCCCTGGTAGTCATCGACATTGCGGCTGCCGATGTAATGCGCCCCTTCGTCCTCGTCGAGCCGGACCAGGAAACAACCCGCCGCGCTCGATTGGCTTGTCACCGGCTGGAAATGCGCGAACTGGGCGTATTTGTCGATGATGTCGATCACCCGCGCAAGCTCGGACGGCGCAAAGCGCAGCGGGTCGGACAGTGAGAGCAGCAGCAGGCGCTTGTAGAGCATGCTGGTGGTCGGCGCGCCCTCGCGGTCGGGCAGCGCATAGTCGGTGAGGCGGTTCTCGACCGCGTAGCGGAACAGCCGGTGCGCTTCGCGCCATACCCCGGGTGGCATGAGCATCGAGACCCGGCTGCAGACCTGATAGAGCCGGTAGTAGATCGCCAGCACCTGGTGGATCAGCTGCGGGGTGAGCTTGCCGCCACCGAAGGCGAAGCGCTTCTCCAGGCGCTCGATCAGCGCGATCTTGTAGCCGTCGGCCAGCTCCAGCCACAGGCTGCGGGTCAGCAGCGCCGCCTGGCGCGCCTTGTCGCGCAGCGGGAAGCCGCTCGACACGTAGAGCGCTTCCAGCCCGCCATACAGCAACGCCAGCGTGCCCTGGTATTCGTCGAGCAGCTTCATCCGCGTTTCGGCATCCACTTCGACGCGGTTGCAGCTGGCCAGCGCGTCGAGCACCTGCCGCCCCGCATCCAGCGGGTTGTGGTTGGGCAGCCCTGCCAGCCATTCCCGCAGCGCCTTCGGCCGGACTTCGACGAAGCCGGCAAGCTTGGCCTCCTTCTCGGGCAATCTAAGCGACAACGACATCTTTTTCCTCGGCGCCATCGACCAATGCGGTTTCCAGCGCAAGCAGCGCGCCCTGCGCGAGCTGTCGCGCCTCGTCATCTCTCATGGTATAGGGCGGCATCAGGTAGACCGTGCCGCCGATCGGGCGCAACAGTACGCCCTTCGCCAAGGCGGCCTGGAAGAACGCCCCCGGGAAGCCGGCCGGCGCGTCGGCCACGTCGAAGGCCCAGATCATCCCGGTGCGACGCAGGTGCCGCACCCGCGGGTGCGACGCCAGCGGCGAGAACAGCGCATGCCAGCGTGCGCCGCGTTCGCGGTTGGCCGCGAGCACGTCGTCCTGCTCGAAGATATCGAGCACCGCCAGCGCGGCGGCGCAGGCCAGCGGATTGCCGCTGTAGGAATGCGAATGCAGAAAGCCACGGGCGGCGTCATCGTCGTAGAAGGCCTGATAGACGGCGTCGGTGGTGAGCACGGCGGCCAGCGGCAGGAAACCGCCGGTGATGCCCTTGGAGAGGCAGACGAAATCGGGCCGGATCGACCCTTGCTCGCAGGCAAGGAAGGTGCCGGTCCGCCCGAAGCCCACGGCGATCTCGTCGGCGATCAGATGCACCTGGTGGCGGTCACACAGCGCGCGTACCCGCGCAAGATAGCTCGGATGGTGCATCGCCATGCCGGCCGCGCCCTGGACCAACGGCTCCAGGATCAGCGCGGCAATGCGCGGGGCATGCTCGGCCAACAGCCGTGCCAGCCCCTCGGCCGCGCGCTCGGCGACCTGTTCGGGTGTCTCGCCCGGCTGCGCGGCACGCCAGTCGGGGCTGGGCGCCTGCAGGTTGTCGCGCAGCAGTGGCGCATACGCCGCGCGGAACAACGGCACGTCGGTGACCGCCAGCGCCCCGGCCGTCTCGCCGTGGTATCCGCCTTGCAGGTGTACAAACCGGTGCTTGTCCGGCTGGCCACTGTTGCGCCAATAGTGGACGCTCATCTTGAGCGCGATCTCGGTGGCAGAGGCGCCATCCGAGGCATAGAAGGCATGCCCGAGTCCCGTGCGGGCGGCCAGACGCTCGGAGAGCTCGACCACCGGCCTGTGGGTGAACCCGGCCAGCATCGCATGCTCGAGCGTATCGAGCTGGGCCTTGATCGCTGCCTTGATGCGTGGTTCGCCATGACCAAACAGATTCACCCACCAGCTGGAAATGCCATCGAGATAGCGATTGCCGTCGTGATCGTACAGCCACACCCCTTCACCGCGGGCCAGTGGCACCAACGGCAGGCGTTCATGGCGCTTCATCTGGGTGCAGGGGTGCCACACGGCCTGGCGGCTGCGGAAAAGCAGATCGGCATTGCTCATCGGATTGCTGACAACCGGAAAGGTGGGCGGATTGTGCCAAGGTTGGCCATCCCTCGCCAAGGCACATGTCTTTTCCACACAAACACCGGCGACTTGCTGACTCCAGTCCATGAAAAATTATCCATACAGCGTCAGCCTCGATCGTTATTACCGGCCTTGCAACCCCACCATCACAGCCTTCCAGGGCGGCTTGATGACACGTGGTTTATCGCACTTGTCATCCCTGAGTAGACAAACGGTAACATTTTATCTGCATAAATTGGCCTCTCCAAGGCACAAGTCAGGTCTTGCCTGGGCTGCAAGCCGCAATTACGCTGGGTTTCATCTGTGTGCTTACAACGGACGCCATTCGTCGAATCCATCCGACCGCATAGCCGGTTATCCCCCTTTGACCGCCATACGGTACCGCCTTTCGTTTCGCTTCCATGCGATCCTTGCCCGCTCGTCAATTGGCCGAGCTTTTTCGGATGGCAGCACGCCGGCGTCCACGCTAGGCCTGCGCAACTAGATATCCGGCCGGCCTGGGGTTTTCCGGGGATACAAGCACATGGCTCACACCTTGGTGGGTGCCGTGCCGGCGCGCGTTGCGCTGGCAGGGCTCGGTTGCGCAATCGTTTTGGGGCTGGCCAGCTGCGGCGGTGGCGGTGGCGGTGGTGAGGGCGGCAGCGGCGGTACAGGCAGCGAAACGCCCGGCAGCAACGCGCCTCCCCCTGCACCGGTGGATGCCCTGCCGGCGCCGCCGCTGCCGGTTTCGAGCGCCTTGCCCAGCATTTCCAGGATGCAGTGGAATGAAACGGCGGTGCGCAATATCCTGCGCACCTTCGCCTATGGCAGCAACGCCACCGATGCGCAGATCGCCGCCTGGGCGGCGCAGGACCCGCATGCTGCCATCGTCGAGATGCTGACCTTCACGCCATTCAATTCCAGGCTCTCACCGGCATTGGGCGTCAAGGGGACCGACCCGCTGCGCAGCACCGGCGGCACACTCGCCGGTCTGTCGGCCTATTGGAGCGGTGCGCAGAGCCCACTCCTGCCGACCAACCGCACCAGTTTCAGCATCGGGCTGGACTGGGGCGGGCTGCAGTACACCGGCCTGCAGGCCGGCGCCACGCCGGGGCTCAACCCTTTCCTGCACCGCGTGCTGTTCTGGGAAACCAACTACCACCTCGTCACCAACCAGGAGGCCGGCGTGGCACGCCAGCAGATCGGCGCGCTCTACGACACCTTGTTGAAATCGTTGTCCGCGGGCGAGACCTACTCGCGCACCCTGGCACGCGCCGCGATGTCCGCCGCGGTGGCGCGCCAATATGGCCACCTACGCAATACCTACGACAACGTGAAAGGGGTGTTCCGCGGCAACGAGGATTTCGCACGCGAGTTCCATCAGCTGTTCTTCGGCATCCTGGGCACCAGCCGGCTGGAAGACGTGACGCCGCGCCAGGCCGGGGAGGACAGCTACCACGAAGTGGTGACCATCAAGAACACCGCCAAGGTGCTGACCGGGATGACCGAGCCGAGCGAGGACGCTCCGGAACTGGTGTTCGACGCCAATACGCACCATCGGGGCACGCTGGAGGTGCTGCACGCGCCGATCAATGGGGCCACGGCGCGTGAAAAGCTGTTCGCGCTGGCCGAAGTGGCGATCCGCCATGCCGACTCGGAAGACAATCTGCCGGTCAAGATCATCAGCGGGCTGGCCAACGACCGGCTCACCAGCGCCGATATCGCGCAACTGCGCGCCTATTGGAAAAACATGGGTCAGGACAAGCGCCTGCTCGATTTCCTGCGCACCTACGCCATCTCACAGCAGTTCCACCGCGCCGACCGGCTGAAATACCTGACCCCGCTGGAACGCAACATGATCTTCCTGAACCGCTTTGCACTCAGCCGCCAGGACAGCGAGCTGGTCACCTGGTTCTCGCCGATCGCACTGGTGAACTGGGAGGAAGGCTTCGTGCCGTTCTCACCGGTGCACAACGTGTTCGGCCATGAGACCGGCGAGGAGACCTCGGTGTCGGCCGACCATTTCCGCACCGTGTACAACCGCAGCATCGACGGCATCTGGCGGATCAACCGGGTCGACGGCGACGGCAATGTCGAGCTGACCGCCCAGGCGCCGGGCTGGGAAAAGAACTGGCGTCTCGCGGCACCGACCCACGTGGACCGCACCTGGCGCACCGCCCAGGTGGCCGAATGGCTGTGGCAGCGTTTCATCGGCGGGCTGACCGGCTTTGGCAACCATGAGCGGCTCTATGTCTACAGCCTGCTGGGCAGCGGCCGCGACGCCGGCTTCTACTGCACCGGCAACGGTGCGGCGGGCACCGACCCCGAGTACGTGTTTCGCGACAGCGACTTCCTGCCGGGTGGCCTTGGCACGCGCTGCCTGTCGCAGTTGGCCGATCAGCCGCTGGCACTGGCCGCGACCGACACGGTGCAGCGGCGCGACGCCAACCGCCGCATCGCCTACGCGATCGCCTTCCTGTCTGCCATTCCGCACGCCCACGTGGCGCGCGGCGAATAACGGAGCACCACCATGCATCGTCGTGACTTCCTGCGCCTGGGCCTGCTGGCCGGCGGCCTATATGCCTGCCCGGGCCTGATCCTGCCGGCCCAGGCTGCGGTGACCCTGGGCCGGCGTACCCTGGTCTCGGTGACCCTGGCCGGCGGCCCCGATTTCCGACATCTGTTCGCCCCAGGCATCGCCGCCAACCAACCGGCCGACAGCTATGCCGCCCGGTGGTGGGCCGCCCGCGCCGCCAGCCAGGGCATCGCCGTCGCCCAGCGCAATATCGCCGGCTACGCCCAGCGCTACACCAGTGCCTACCTGTCGCTCAACCAGCCCGGCACGGCCGTGTCCGCCGGCGCCGGCATCCTTGCCAGCTGCGGCTGGCTCAAGGAGCAATGGGATGCCGGCAATGTGGCGATGATCCACAACGTGATCGGCGCCACCTCGCGCGACCATGCGCATTCGCTGCTGGTGATGGACCAGGGCGACCGCGGCAGCGGGGCGATCGATCGCAAGCCGGGCTGGGGTGGCCGGCTCGCGGCGCTGCTGGGCGGCACCGCACGCGTCGGCGCGCTGACCAAGACACCGCGCCCGTTCTGTCTTGCGCCCAGCGGCAACGGCCAGCCGCCGAATGCCGACCTGGTGCTCAACCTGGCCAATTCGCGCAAGCTTGCGCTGGCCGAGCGGGTGACCAATCCGAACGATCCGGTGTGGAAGCAGACCGGTTCCGAACTGGTGCTGGCACGCAGTCTCAAGTCCTACTACGCCGGCCGCAACTTCAACGGCGACCCCGCGCTCGCCCGGCTCGCCCGGCATGAGCGCGCATTGCGCGAGCTGGGGGCGCAGGTCACCGCCCAGCTCGGCGGCGGCGAGACCCTGACCGACGGCGCCCGGCTGCCGGTGCCGGACGCGATCCGGGCGCTCTACTCCGATGTCGCCGTGCCCTACCCGAGCCGTTATTGGGGGGGGCAGATCCGCAACCTGCACGATGTGCTGGCCCTGTCCGGCGTCGTCAACACCCCGGTGCTGTCGATGGAATACGGCGGCTGGGATACGCACAAGCTGCAACGCGACGATATCGAGGGCAATTTCATCGACCTGTTCGGCAAGGGGCGCGGCTTCGATCTGCTGTGGCAGAACCTGGACGCCACTGCGCGGCGCAACCTTGTGCTGGTGATCTACGGTGAATTCGGCCGCCAGCTGGCCGCCAACGGTGACCAGGGCACCGACCACGGCCGCGGCAACGCGGTACTGGTGATCGGTGAATCGGTGAAGGGCGGGATGTATGGCACCCCTTTCCCCGAGCGGGAGATCCCGCTGTTCGCCCGCGGCCTGAACGATGACATCCAGGGGCTGACCGGGGTGGAGCATGTGTTCGGCGCCGTCGCCGACTGGGTGGCCGGGGGCAGTACCGGCAACAACGTCGTCAACCGCAGCAACGCACTGATCGAAAGCGGGCTGAGGCTGGACCAGCTGTTCGCCTGATCCCCGCGCCGCATTCCGCCGGCACCGCCATGGGGTGATGCCGGTGCCGGATGCGGTGCCCGTGCAGGCCGGGTCTCGGCGATGCTAGTCGGCGCGTGCCTCGATCAGCGCAAGCGTCACCCGCTCGGTCCGGTCAAGCCCGCGCACACGCGGCAGCCCCGGCGGCTCACGCCCGTCGCACCACGCGTTGGCGAAGTGCGTCAGCACCGCCGGATGGATGTACGCGCTGCGGCAGACCGCCGGCGTGTTGCCGAGCCGGCCGGCCACGGCATCGACAATGGCCTTGGTGCAGCGCTTGGCCTCGGTGGCGTTGCGACAGGGCGGATGGGCAAGGCACAGCGCGGTGGCCTCGCGCGTGGCGCCCCAGGTGCGGAAATCCTTGGCGGTCGCCTGCGTGCCGCTCGCGTCGCGCAGGTAGTCGTTCACATCGGTCGACGTCAGCCGCCGCACCACCCCCTGCGCGTCGCGATAGCGGAACACCTGGGCGCCGGGCAGCTCCATGCAGCGGCGCAGCACGCCGGCCAGGGTGCGGTCGCGGAACTGGATGCGGTGCTCCACGCCGGACTTGCCGCGAAACCGCAGTTGCACGACGCTGCTGCCCAGTTGCACGTGCCGCTTGCGCAGCGTGGTCAGCCCGAAGCTGCGGTTGGCACGCGCGTATTCCTCATTGCCCACCCGCACCAGGGTCGCTTCCAGCAGCCGCACCAGTGCCGCCAGCACCTTGCTGCGCGGCAGGCCATGCGCCGCCAGATCGCGTGCCACCCGTTGGCGCAGGCGCGGCAAGGCGCGGGCGAACCGCGCCAGATGCGCGAACTTGTCGGCTGCGCGATGCACCTGCCATTCCTCGTGATAGCGGTATTGCTTGCGCCCCTTGCTGTCGTAACCGGTCGCCTGCAGATGACCATGCGGCACCATGCAGATCCAGACCCGCTCCCATGCCGGGGGAATCGCCAGCGCACGGATGCGTGCCAGGATCGCAGGATCGCGCACATTGGCGCCATCCGGGTCCACGTAGCGGAAGCCGCGCCCGCAGCGTATCCGCCGGTAGCCAGGCGCATCCGCCGACACCCGGACCAGTTCCGGCGGCTCGATCATGCGTCGGCCGCGGGCGGCATGGAGGGTGTCGCCGGGATGCGCGCCAGGATGGCGGTTCCCTGGCCGGGCTGGCTGCGTACCTTGAATTCGCCGCCGAAGGCAAGCACGCGCTGCTCCATCCCGATCAAGCCGTGATGGCCGATCGGCCGGGCACGCAGATCGGCCGGATCGAAGCCCACACCGTCGTCGCGCACCGTCAGCACACTCCAGCCATCCTGGGTGCCGAGCGTCACCTGCAGCGTGGTCGCCTGTGCATACTTGGCCACATTGGTCAGTGCCTCCTGCGCAATGCGGTACAGCGCCAGCGCGGCGTCGTCCTCCGGCGGCAGCAAGCCGCTGCCCACGTCGAACTGCACCTGCCAGCCGTTGCGCGCGCCCTGCTCGTCCAGCAACATCGCCAGCGCATCACGCAGGCCCAGATGCCGTAGCGCGGAGGGACGCAGGTCTTCGATCAGACGGCGCTTCATCGCGATGCCGTCATCCAGCAGCGACAATGCCCGCACCAGTTTTTCCAGCACGGCCGGAGCGGCACCGGTGAGCTGACGCTTGATCCACGACAGGTCAAGCTTGATCGCGGTCAGCAACGAGCCCAGCTCGTCGTGCAGTTCGCGCGCCAGCCGGTGCCGTTCGTCCTCGCTCACCCGCTGCAGATAGCCTGCAAGTTCGGAGAGCTTGTGCGTGCGCTCCTGCACCCGCTGTTCCAGCACCTCGCGATAGCGCGCCAGTTCGTCCTCGATCTGCTTTTGCTCGGTGATGTCATGCCCTTGCACGAAGATGCCCGAGACATGGCCGTCCTGCTCCACCACCGGCTGGCAGACCAGATCGACGAAGACCTGCACCGGCCCGCCGTCCTTGGCATTGCGGCGCAGCCGGGCGCTCAGGCCGCGCGCCACGAAGGGCTGGCCGGTGGCGAATACCCGATCCAGCGCATCGAGCAGGCTGCGCGGCCGCAGCTCGGCCAATGCTTCGCGCACCGGCCGCCCCAACAGCGGCCGGGCCCCCACCAGGCGCGAAAACGCTTCGTTGGTCAATTCGAAGACATGCGTAGGGCCGCGCAGCACGCACATGAAGCCGGGCGCCTGGGCAAACAGACGGCGCAGATGGCGCGATTCGGCGTTGAGCAGGTCGTTGAGCTGCTGCATCTGCTCGGCGCGGCGCAGCACCTGGCCGCTGAGGGTGGCGGGCAGCGCACTATGGCGCGTCGCCGTCCGGTTGAGCTTGAGCCGCTGCAACGCGGTGATGTCCTCGACCAGCTGGATCACCTGGACCACGCTCCCGTCCGGCCCATGCACCGGCACGTGCGCACAGCTCCAGTAGCGATCGTCGAATACCGGCCTGTCGTCTTCCTGGTAGAGCAGGATCTTGTAGTGCAACAGCGGGATGACATCGCCGACACCATGGTCGCGCACCCGCTCCAGCGAGCGTTGCAGTTGGCGTTGCGCCGCGTCGTCCAGCGCATCGGGGGCGCAGGGATACGCCTCGAACAGATAGCGGCCGATCAGGGTGGAGGCCGGGCGGCCGGTGACCGCCAGATAGGCCCGGTTTGCCGCGATGATCACAAAATCACGGTCCATCACCAGCAAGGGTGCGGGCGCGGCGTCGAAGAACGCTTGGTAATCCATCGGGTCGGCAGTGTGGGGCACGGGAGAAAGGGCTCAGGCGATGTGCCGCAGGCGCTCGGCTTCGGTCTCGATGGTCTGGATGGCCTGGTCAAAATGCAGCGACTTGTCGAAGAAATAGTCGACGCCCAATGCGCGCGCGCGCTGCTCATAGATCGGAAACGCATGGTTGGTCAGCACGACGCGCACCGGCGCCAGCGCCTCGCCGGCGTGGTTCTGGGCCAGGTAGCGCAACACCTCGAACCCGGTGCCCACTCGCAGTTCGAGATCGACCACCAGCAGATCGAATGATTGCTGCTTGAGCTTGGAGACGGCCTCCTCGGCGGTGGCTGCGGTCGCTGCGAATACGATGTAATCAATGGCGGACAGCGCATCGATCAGGGCCTCGCGGATCACATCGGAATCTTCGATCAGCATCACGCGCACCATCCGGGTGGCGATCTCATCCATTGCGGTTGTGGCTTCTGACATCATTCAACTGCATCTTCTCGTCTCGGGCCCGCACCCATGCGGCACGCGGTGCGTACGACTCGATAATGGGCACCCGCTCTCAGCCCAAGCACTGCATCCTCCCCGTAGGCAAAGCGCCTACCCCAACCTGCGCCATGGCGATCAACTGATCAACTCGTTCTTGATGGCGTAGTAGGTCAGATCCGCATTGGTCTTGAGATTCATCTTTTCCAGCACCCGGGTACGGTAGGTGCTGACGGTCTTCACGCTAAGGAACAGCTCCTCGGCGATCTCGGTCGGCGACTTGCCGCTCGCCAGCTTGAAGAACACCTGGAACTCCCGCTCGGACAGCGTCTCATGCAGCCGCTTTTCGCTCGGATGGGTCAGCTCGGTGGCCAACAGGTCAGCCAGCTCCATCGAGAGATAGCGGCGTCCGGCGCAGATCACGCGGATCGCACGGATGATCTCGTCCGGGTCCGCGTCCTTGGACAGGTAGCCACGGCAGCCCGACCGGATCAGGTTGAGCGCGTACTGTTCCTGGGCGAAGCCGGACAGGATCAGCACCGGCATCTGCGGGCAGATGCGCTGCAGATCGCGCAAGGTGTCCACGCCGTTCTTGTCGGGCATGGAGATATCAAGGATGGCGATATCGAAGCTCTCCTTGCGCACGAGCTGCAGCGCTTCCAGCCCGGAAGCAGCTTCGCCGGCCACACCGAGGTCGTCTTCCAGTTCGATCAACGCCCTGAGGCCCGAGCGCACGATCTTGTGGTCATCCACGAGCAGTACGCGTTTTTTCATCATGTCGATGCAACTCCAAGATTCACTGCTACACGACAGTGTAGCGCCGCGCTCACGTGCGCTGCGCCAACCAATCGGATAGCGCCTCGGCATGCTCTTCTTGCGCGGCAA
This sequence comes from Chitiniphilus purpureus, assembly GCF_025642115.1. GTDB lineage: Bacteria > Pseudomonadota > Gammaproteobacteria > Burkholderiales > Chitinibacteraceae > Chitiniphilus > Chitiniphilus purpureus. The sequence continues at coordinate 4,143,384 of NZ_CP106753.1, forward strand.
GGATGTCCTGCAACAATCGCCACGTATCCCGCTCCCTGCCTTCGACCAGCCGGGCCAGCCGGCGGCAGGTATCGGCAGCGGCGCGTTCGGCAACAAGGCCGGCGCGCAGCATGTCGTCCAATGTCGTCGGCACGGGCTCGTCGGCCTGGCCATGGACCAGCAGGCCCACCGGCGAAAAATCGGGGGTACTGCCCAGCCGTACGATACGCTCCGCGATGCGTTCGGCGTAGGCCGTCTTCTCGTCGGCCAAGCGCCTGAACTCAGCAGCGACCGCGACCGAGGCCCAACCACGTGCCACGACGGCGTAACCACGATAACGCAAGGCACGGACCAATTCCGCACCCAGCAATTGATCGAGCACGGCAAGTGCACGTCGGTCGATGTCAGCGACGCGGCCGGTATGCCACTCCGAGGCTTGCGCCTGTCCGGCATGCCTATGCGGCTGGCCTGTCCGGGCATGAAATCCGGAAGCAACCATACGCTCCTCCTTGCCGTCACGTGCTGCTGCGCCGCAATCAGCTGGTATGTTATAAGCGGGAGGGTCGGACAGCGCGGCGAAGTGCTTCATCAGGCACCGCCAACCCGCCGCCGGGGCAGAGGGATACAGCGCCCCCGCCACCCCTCTTGTATCTTGTTGCGGAATTTACGATGCCGGCTCACGCCGCAGTAGGCGGCACGGACTGAAGGTTTTGTCAGAATCCACTGACAAGGACTCCTACAAAAACAATGAAACAGCTGTTGGACAAAGCTTACGCAGTGGCGCGCCAGCTCGGCTGGCGCCTCTGCCTGACGCTGCTCGCCTGTATCGTCTCGGCGCTGCTGTCGTTCGGCATCCATGTGATGTGGATCGAACACTCCGAAGCGCAGTTGCGGGCCATGGTGGCCACCCGGGCGCGGCTCGAACTCCTTGCCCGGATCGACAGTGCGCTGGTGCGCGCCGAAAGCGCGCAGCGTGGCTACCTCATCATGGGCAACAGCAGCTATCTCGCACCCTACGACCGGCGCGCCGAGGAGGCACGCAATGCGCTGGCGCGGCTGCAGGAGGACGTGTCGCGCGATCCGGCCGCCCGGCAACGACTGGCGGCGGCATTGCGCCGGCTGACGCTGATGGCAGGCGAACGGCTGGCGGAGATGGATCTGACCATCCGCTTCGTCCGCCAGGGGAGCCTGGACCAGGCCCACCATATCATCGCCACCGGGGCCGGGCTCAGGAAAAGCCTACAGATCTCCGGCGCGATCGAGGCATTGACCGGCTTCGAACAGCAATATCTGCAAGGGCAGCGCAGTGGCCGCAAGGCGCAGATGCATCTGATGTTCATCTCGCTGGCCGCCACCGCGTTGTTGACCGTGCTGCTGGTGCTGCTGACCGTGCAGCGACTACTGCGCGAATTAGCCCGGCGCCAACGCGAAACGGACGAGCTGGCGCGCCACCAGGCTGAACTGGACCGGCTGGTCCAGGAACGCACCGTGCAGATGGAAAAGCTGGCGATCGAATACCAGGTGGACGTGGAGCGCGAGCGCTACAAGCTTTCCCGCGAGCTGCACGACGAGCTGGGAGCTATCCTCACCGCCACCAAGATCGACCTGTCCTGGATTCAGCGCCAGATCAAGGACAACTACCCGCTGGTGGTGGACAAGCTCAACAAGACATTGCGCAACCTGGATCAGGGCATCCAGTTCAAGCGCCAGGTGGTACAGGCCCTGCATCCGACCCTGCTCTCGACATTCGGGCTCACCGCGGCAATCCGGGCGCACGCGGAAGAAGCCGCGCAGCGCAGCAACTGGACGCTGACCCTCAACCTGCCCGATGGCACCGAACGGGTGGACGACGTGCTCGCGCTGATCGTCTACCGGGTGCTGCAGGAGACGCTGAACAATGCGGCCAAATACGCACAGGCCGACCATGTATCGATCAGCCTGATCAGCGACGACGACTATCTGAAGCTGGAAATCGAAGACAACGGCGTCGGCATGAACCTGCAACGCCTGCCCGAAGGCACGCATGGGCTGCAGGGGATGCGCCACCGGGTGATCGCGGTGGGCGGCAAGATCGATATCCACAGCGAACCGGGCCGCGGTGTATTTACCTGTGCGCTGATTCCCAAGACCATCCGCAGCACCCGCAGCGGGCCGAATGCTATAGCGCCTGCCGATGTAAGAAACGTTTGACGCAGCGGTCGCGCACATCGGAACGGTCGTCGGTGCAATTGAGCGCAGCCCGTCGGAAATCGCTGTCCTCGCCGATGCCGGCGGCAAGGCTGTCATAGGACACGAAGGCGTCGGCATTGCGCTTCAGATCCGCAAGCGCGGTGTTGCGCTGCTCGCTTGCCTGCTGCCGGCAGGCCGCGCCGCGGCCGGTGCCGCTGCGCTCGCAGCGGGCGCTTTCCAGCGTGTAGAGCGCTTCGACCTTGTTGCGGGCGGCGCGCAACCGCGCGGCGGCGGTGTTTTCAAGCTCGGCACGCGCATCCTCCTGCGCGATGGTGCGATCCAGCTGCGCCTCTTCCAGGCAGCGCTGCCGTGCGTCACCCCCTTGCTGCACGCAGGATACGGCCTGCTGGCGGAACATGCGCTCGCCTTCCCCCGCAGGATCGATCCCGGTCGCACCGGACGGCAACGCCAGTCCCAGCAGCGCAACATGGCCCAGGCAGACCGTTACGCGATACCACATCTTCTTTCCCATGACCTTCTCCTGGGACCCGTCCGCCAGCGCCGGCAACGGCGAGGCGGGCGGGCCCTCCAACTACTTCTTGGCGTCTTCCGCGGCGCCTTGCAGCTTTTCGCCGCCGCGCTCGATGTCCTTGCCTGCGCCTTGGACGGTATTGCAGGCACTCAGCAGGGTCAGGCAGGCCAGGCTGAGCAATGCGAGGATGCGTTTCATGAGCGTTTCTCCTTGTTTGATGGCGCCTTCGGCGAAGGCGGCACGGCAAGCGACGCAACGCGCTGCCTGGGTGTAAATCTAGGGGCAAGCACGATGCACGGGCCATTGCATGGCTGCGGATTGTGACGTAGGAATGGGACGACAGATCAAGGAGTTGGGGTCAGTTCATCAGCCACAGCAACGCCCGGCCGCGATGCATCCGGTCCAACACTGCGCGCATCATCACCGCCAGTGCCGGCCCCAGGATCAGCCCCCATACGCCCCACAGCCAGCCCCACAGCATCATCGAGACAAAGATCGAGGTCTGGTTGACGCGCGAGAGCCGGCTTTGCATCCACGACACCAACAGGGTACCGACCAGCGAGGCCCCGAGGACCAGGCCGCTTGCCAGCATCAGCGCAAGTAGCAGGCTGCCCAGCTGCAGGTAACTGACGCCGAAGGCGAGCGCACCGAACAGGGCCATGCCGATATAGGGCACGAAGTGCAGCAGCGCGGCAGTGACACCCCAGCCGACCGGATTCTCCAGGCCGAACACCGCGAACGTGGCGCAGGTGAACAGGCCGATCACCACGTTGGAAATCAACAGCACCCCGACATACAGCCGCAGCTGGTGCAGCGGCTCGCGCAGCAGGTTGCGCGCGCACGGGCGCGTGCACTGTGCCAGGCGCAGCACCCGCAACAGCCCCCGGGTCAGCCGCGGCATCTCCAACAGCGAGAGAAAGGTCATCAACAGAATGACGGTCAGCTTGGAGACCATCACCAGCACCGAACTCGTCGCCAGGATGGCGGTGTCCTTGAGCAGCGACGCCTGGGCCACCGGACCGGTGGACGTCGCAGCGGGCACGGGCGCGGCCATCGGCGCCGAGGCGGTCGCGTTCAGCGACTGTTCCAGCCGGTTCAGCGAACCACCCACCCGCGTCAGCAGATTATCCGGATCATGCTGCAGCTGTCCGATCTTGCCGGCCAGCTTCTGCGCCAGCTCCGGCACGCGTTCCGCGGCCAGTGCCACCTGCTGGCCGAAGAACATCACACCGCCGCCGATCACGCCACTGACCGCCAGCACGACCAGCACCGTCGCCAACGCGCGCGACGGCACCACCCGCATGCACAGCACGACCACCGGATCGAGCAGCAGCGCAAGCAGCAACCCCACGAACACCGGCACCAGCATGTCGCGCGCCAACCCCATCAGCGCCAGCACCAGCACCGCTGCAAACAGCCCCGACAACGGCCCGCTCGCAAGCAGCATCAGTGAAAGCCGGCGCAGGACAGTACCCGTCGGCAGCGCCTCGCTGCGCGGTTCAGGTTCGATGACGACGGTTGGGTTCGGCTTCATGCGGCGCTCCACGCAGGGCGCTTACGCCCGATAAAAAACACCGGCGCCACGGGCCGGTGTCGAACTATCCATCCAGCAGGAACCGGACCGGCCGGGCTTTCGGCCGGCCGGTACCGACCTACTTGTTGTTCAGACGGCGCTCGGCGTCGTCCAGGCAGACCCGCTTGGCGTCGCCGGCCAGATCGTCACAGCGCTCCTTGGCCACCTTGTAGTCCGCCTCGCGCTGCTTGCGCTCGGCCTCGGCCTGGGCACGTTGCTCGCGATCGGCGGCACGCAGGTTGGCCTTGTCGATGTCCTCGCCCGCATCGGCCTCGGCCAGCGCCTTGTCGCGCGCCGCCTTGGCTTCCTTCATGCACACGTCCTTCTTGTTGCCGGCGAAGTCGTCGCATTGCTCTTCGCGCACTTCGTACTCGGCCTTGGCGCGGACACGGATGGCCTCGGCACGCGCATCCGGCGTGTTCTTGCCTAGTGCATCCAGCTCGGCGAGCGCGATATCACGATCGGCCTTGACGCGTTCCTGGCAGACATCCTTGGCGTTGCCGGACAGGCCTTTGCACTGGGCCTTGCCGGTGTCGTAGCGTTCCTGGATGGTGCGCCGTTGCGCTTCATGCTCGTCGGCGGCGGCGTGGGCTGCGCCGGCCGCGGCAAAGACGAGACTGGCGGCAAACAGGATCGGGTGCAGTCGGATGGGTTTGTTCATGCGTTGCTCCTTTGTGCTTGTTGGTCTTGTGTAGTGTGTGGATCTGTCTGCGCCGCCACGATCCGGCGGCGGCAGGACATCATTGCCACTTGTAGTCGGTGCTGCGCTCGAAGTCGTTGATCTGTTGCTCGGCTTCTTCCTTCGAGATGCCGTAGGCTTCCTGGATGCGGCCGGACAGCTGCTCGCGGCGTCCCTCGATCTGATCCAGATGATCATCGGTGAGGCGGCCCCACTGCTCGCGGACCTTGCCTTTGAACTGCTTCCAGTTGCCTTGGACTTGATCCCGGTTCATGGCTTTCTCCTGATCTGTTGTGGAAGGATGCGGCGCCCCGGGACGGGGTCTGCCGTCATGAACGTCATGCTATGCCTCACCCGGGTTGCTGCCCGTCGGCCGGCCGCCGCAGTTGCCATAGGAAAAACCGGGGCGGCATCGTCGGCGTGCGCCTACATCACACCTGCCGCAACAACGCTGGCCGTGTCGCGCCAAGGGGCTCTACACTGCCGTTCTTCCATCCTTATCCGCCCAAGGAGTCCCTACCCCATGAGCAAGCAGATCATCCATAGCGACCACGCCCCCGCTGCTGTCGGCACCTATTCGCAAGCGGTCAAGGTGGGGAACACGGTCTATCTGTCGGGCCAGATCGGGCTGGAACCGGCCAGCGGCACACTGGTCGAGGGCTTCGAGGCGCAATGCCATCAGGTGTTCCGCAATCTGCGTGCAGTGTGCCAGGCAGCCGGTGGCGATCTGTCCGATCTGGTGAAGCTGGGGGTATTTGTCGTCGACCTGGCCCATTTCGCAACGCTGAACCAGATCATGGGCGAGTATTTCTCCCAGCCCTTCCCGGCCCGCGCCGCCGTGCAAGCCGCCGCGCTGCCCAAGGGCGCGCTGGTCGAGGCCGATGGTGTGATGGTGCTCGCCTAGGACCCAGGCGCAATGGCTTCGCAACTGCACCGCGCCGGGCACGCGTTGGTCACACAGCGCGTGGCGCGGGTGACGACACAGTCCGGGCAAGGCGGGCGACGCACGGGATGGCAGGCCCGCGGCCTTTGTGACGAGCCGGTGGACATACCGCTGTCGCACAGCCTGCCCGGGCACCGCGACGCTGCCGCAAAACAACGGCAGACCGTCTTCAACCCCTTGTTCCAGCAGCATTTCCCGACACCCTTCCCCTGCCGGTCAGACAGGATGCCGGCGGCGGCACGCCGTCCTGTCACAGCGGTTGCGTCTTCGGGTGGGTGGAATGCAACCGTTCGGATGCCGCCAGACCCGGCGGCAGACCAAACGGCGTATGCTGCCTGCTTATCTGGTTGATCCTTGCAGTCCATGCGCTTCATACGCCATCAATCGGTCTACTTCGTGGTCGTGCTGGGCTGGGTCTTGCTGACGCTGGCCGTACTGGCCATCTATGCCGGCCTGCTGCTCAACCAGTCGCGCGACCGGCATCAACGCCTGCACCAGCAGTTGCAGGATCGTCTGTGGTTCCAGTTCGCCGGCGCCGCCACCGCGCTGGAGACCTTCGCCGCATTCCAGAGCGTACCGCGCAGCCGCACCTTCCAGGTCGATCACGCCTATGCACGCCAGCTGCTGGCACGTTATCCGCAGCTGCACCGGCTGGAGCTGATACGCCGGGTGCCGGCCGAAGAGGCACCCCGCTTCATCCGTGCGATGCGCGAGCTGGGCTTTCCCGGCTTCTCGCTGCATACGCTGGCGCCGGACGGCCGCACCATGCTGCCGGCTCCGCCGGCCCGGGACTACTACCCCGTCGTATTCACCGAACCCTATGCCGAGCACGTCCAGGGATTGGATCTGGGCGCGGTGATCGGCACGCTGCCCGAGAACGAACGCGAACCCTTGACCAGCGCGCCGTTCCAGACCGCCAGCGGCCGCATGGCCTACCGGATGGTGCGGCCGGCCGGCTTTTCGCTGCTGCCCCAGGCAGTGGCGCGCAATATCGCGCCGCCGGTCTATGTGAGCGTGGTGGTCAGCATCGACATGCTGGCGCCCGAACCGGTTTCATTGCCACGCGGCATGCAGGTGAGCGTGCACCATGCCGACGCGCATGGCGCCACGCTGTTCGAACGCACCACCGCGCCGATCAGCACGCTCGAACGCCGCTGGTTCCCCGAACTGACCCTGATCACCCATATCCCGAGCACCACGCAGTCGTATCTGCTGGAAACACGCTGGCAGCTGGGCTGGAGCGCATTGGACCGCACCACGCTGGGCATGCTGCTGGGGATGCTCGTCCTGCTGCTTGCCGCCGCGCTGGGCATTGTCCGGCTGGTGCGCGCACGCCACTTCGCCCGGCTGCGCGAAGCCGAGCGCATGGCGCACATGGCCTCGCACGACGCATTGACCGGTCTTGCCAACCGGCGCGGCCTGGACGAGGCGCTGGGGCGTTGCGTGGCGCAACACCGGCCGTGCTCGCTGATCTTCCTGGATCTGGACCGCTTCAAGCCGATCAACGACGAACACGGCCACGAAGCGGGCGACTTCGTGCTGAGGAACGTGGCCGAGCGGCTGACACTGTGCGTGCGCGCCAACGACACGCTGTCGCGCTGGGGTGGCGACGAATTCGCGCTGCTGCTGTCGGGCGAGATGAACAGCGCCCGCGAACGCGAGCTGCTGCGCCGGCTCAGCCAGGCGCTGATGGAGCCGATTGCCTGGCAGGACCACCATTTCACCGTCGGTGCGAGCCTGGGCGTGGCGCACTACCCACGCGATGGCGTGACCGCGCAGCAGATCCTGCAGGCGGCCGACCGGCGCATGTATCACCACAAGGAACAGCGGCGCAACAATCCGCTCGCGCCGCCACCGATGCTGGCGTTCAACCTCGACCCCAGCCTCTGAAGCGCCGCGCACCACCCACAGCGCTGGCCCGGGCAGCGGCATCGGCCAGCGCAGATGGACATCCAGCCATGGATGCGCAGGACCCGGGCCGGGATGCAAGGCAAGGTGCGCCGGGCGACCCTGGGCCTGCGCCACGGGTAAGGCACATCACCGCAATGCGTCCGGCCTTCGTCGTTCCTGCCGGGTGGCGCCTCGGACCGGTTTCTGCCGCATGGTTTGCAGACAGGCGGCCCATCTTGCTGCGCCGCACTGCGCGCCCGCCATCGGGCACCGCCGGTCGACGCACCCCGCCTTTGAAGGTCAATCCGCGCCAGGGCGTGTTCATGGCGCAACGCGTCCGGCGCCCTGCGCAGCATCCCGAACCATCCCAAACGCCGCCGTGAAGCCTTTGATTGACACGCCCTAGAGGGTGATCTCCAGATTGTCGATCAGCCGGGTCTGACCCAGGCGTGCGGCGATCAGGATCACCAGGTCGCGATCGGTATGCGTGGCAGGCTTGAGGGTGTGGGCGTTGCGCGTCTCCACATAATCCACCTCGCTCCAGCCACGCACGCGCAGATCCATCACCGTTTCGACCGCCAGCCTTGCGTAGTCGCGCTCACCGCCCAGGATGGCCTTCTGCATGCGCTGCAGATGGAAGTAAAGGCGCGGCGCCTCGGCGCGCTCGTCAGCCGAGAGGTAGCCATTGCGCGATGAGAGCGCCAGGCCATCCGGAGCACGGCCGGTGTCGACCGGCACGATCCGGATCGGCATGTTCAGGTCCTCGACCATGCTGCGGATGATGAAGAGCTGTTGGTAGTCCTTCTTGCCAAAGCAGGCGACATCGGGCTGCACGATGTTGAACAGCTTGGTCACCACCGTCGCCACGCCACGGAAATGCCCCGGGCGGAACGCCCCGCACAGTTCGTCCTGCAGCGCCGGCGGCTCCACCTTGTATTGCTGGATCACATGCGGGTAAAGCTCGCGCTCGCCAGGGGCGAACACCACCGCGCTGGTGCATTCGTTTTCGATCAGGGCACAGTCCTGGGTCAAGGTGCGCGGATAGCGGTCGAAATCCTCGCCCTGGCCGAACTGCAGCCGGTTGACGAAGACGCTCACCACCACCTGGTCGGCATGCCGCCTCGCCTCGCTGATCAACGCCATATGCCCGGCGTGCAGGTTACCCATGGTCGGTACAAAGGCGACGCGGCCGGCCTGACCGCGCCAGTCACGCATTTCGGAGAGGGTATGGATGATTCGCATGGATTGGACTTGGGCGGATTCGGGTTGAAGGGAAAGCGATGCCGGTCGGCGATCAGCATGGCACCAGATCGATCGGACGTTGCCGGTATTGCGTGACACTTTCGCATTCGCGCAACAGGGCAATCAGTTCGGGCAGCGGTTGCGCATGGATGTCGGGGTAGGTGCATTCGCCCGGATGCGCGATCGGAAAGGCGAGATGCTCCCGGTCGGGCGTGAAATGGCAATCGACTCCGGGCAGGGTGTTGCCGCGTGGATCACAGCGATACCAGCCGTGTCCGTGCAGCCAGACCGCGGCAAAGCCGTGCAGGCAGTACGGGGGGGTCGGACCCTCCCAGGTCAGGCGCTGGTAGCCGAAGCCGGCGGCGATGCCGTTGGCGCGCAGCAGCGCGACCAGCAGATGACTCTTGGCAAAGCAGAAGCCGGTACCGGCAGCCAGCGTCTCCGAGGCCGAGCATGGCACCGCCTCGCGCTGGAAATCCCCACAGTGTTCGATGCGGTCGCGTACCCAGTCGAAACACGCGTGTGCGGTGTCGGGCACCGAGGCGCGATGCAGGGTACGCGCCAGCCCCGCCACCGCCGGATGATGGAAATCGATCTCGGCACTGGCGGCAAGATACTCGGACAGGTCCTGCTCCGGCACGATGTCCTGCACCCGCTTCATCGGCAGATAGCGAAGACCGGATTGCGTCTGCAGCGGCCCGGTGGCGGCGAAGCCATAGCGCTCGTAGGCCGCGAGCGCGGTGACGCTGGCGCGCACCGTGACCAGCCGTCCGCAGCGTTCGGCCTCGGCCAGCAACGCGCGTCCGACGCCCCGGCGCTGCCAGGCCGGCACCACGAACAGCAGTGCCAGATGGGTGGCGTCGCGCCGGTGCAGCATGCCGATCACCTCATTCCCCGCCAGGGCCACCCAGGTGGGTTGGCCCTGCGCCGCGCGCAGTGCGAGGACAGCTGGTGTCAGATCGGCAAGGCAACGGGACACCTCCGCCTCAGACTGGTCCTTGGCAATCGTGGCCAGGAACACCGCGCGCACCAGCGCGATCGCGGCGGAATAGTCGTCCGGCCCGGCCAGCCGGATCGTGAACAAGCCTGTGTGTGTCATCACGTCGTGCCCTTGCATCGCTCAACGCGGGGCGGCAGCGCCCTGCTCCGGCCTCGGCATCCGCGCAGGGCGGATGCCGCAGCATCAGAAACTGTGTTCTTCGGTCGGGAAGGTGCCGCCCTTGACCGCCTTCACATAGGCTTCCACTGCGCCCTGGATGCTGCTGGCGCCGTGCATGAAGTTCTTGACGAAGCGCGCCTTCTTGCCAGGAAACACGCCGAGCGCGTCGTACAGCACCAGTACCTGACCGTCGGTATCCGGGCCTGCGCCGATGCCGATGGTGGGAATGGCCATCGCCTCGGTCACCAGCCTTGCCACCGTGGCCGGCACCATCTCCATCAGCAGCATGGCCGCCCCGGCGGCCTGCAACGCCAGCGCGTCGCGCTTGAGCACCTCGGCCTCGGTCTCGCTCTTGCCTTGGACCTTGAAACCGCCGTAGGCATTGACCGACTGCGGCTGGAAACCGATGTGCTGACAGACCGGGATGCCGCGCTGGGTCAGGAAATCGACGGTCTCGGCCATCACCATGCCGCCTTCGAGCTTGACCATCTGCGCACCTGCGGCCATCAGCCGCGCCGCGTTCTCGAACGCCTGCGCCGGCGAGGCCTGGTAGCTGGCGAAGGGCATGTCGGCGATCACCAGCGCCTGCTTGGCGCCCCGCGCGACCAGCTCGGTGTGGTAGACCATGTGCGCCATGGTCACCGGCAGGGTGGATGCATGTCCTTGCAGCACATTGCCGAGCGAATCGCCGACCAGCAGCACATCCACGCCCGCCTCTTCAAGCAGGCTGGCAAAGCTGGCGTCGTAGCAGGTGAGCATCGCGATCTTCTGACCGTCCTGCTTCATCTTGGCAAGGGTGGTGAGCGTGGTTTTCATCGGTTCCGGATCCCCAAATCAGGCTGCACGTCGATTGTGCGGTGCACGAACGCAGTGTAACCGACCCTGGGCACTCGGTTCATAGGGGAAACAGCGACTGCCGGGCGACAGTGGGGACCAGGGCCGCGGCCTGGCCATAGCCGGGGATCATCACATCCGGATCGAGCTCGGCCAGTGGCACCAGCACAAAGGCCCGTTCGTGCATGCGCGGGTGCGGCAGGGTCAGCTCGGGGCGGTCGATGACGAGGTCGTCGTAGAGCAGCAGATCCAGATCCAGCGTGCGCGGTGCGTTCTTGAAGGTGCGCATGCGCCCCAGCAGCGCCTCGATGGCGAACAACGACTCCATCAGCGCCTGCGGCGGCAACTGGGTATCGAGCTCGACGACCGCGTTGACGAAGTCGGGCTGCTCGGCGAAACCGACCGGGGTGGACGAATAGAAGCGCGATGCCTTCACCAGCCAGGTCTGCGGCAACAGCGACATCAGCTCGATGGCCCGTTGCAGCTGCAGTTGCGGGCGGCCCAGATTGGCCCCCAGGGCGACGAAGGCGCGTGCCATCTCAGCTGTCGCCGCCCGGTTCAGCCGCCGTGCCGGCCTCGGCGCGTGGCTTGCGGCTGCGCTTGCGACGTGGCTTCTTGTCGCTGCGCACACTGTTGCCGACGCGCGCGATCATGGCGCTGCGCGTCTCGCCGTCGACATGCAGGAACTGTGTCCACCAATCGGCAAGCTCCTGCTCGACCAGCCCGCATTCGGCGCGCAGCAGCAGGAAGTCATACGCGGCGCGGAAGCGCGCCTGCTCCAGCAGCCGGAACGGCCGGGTGCCGACCCGCTGCTCGAAACGCGGCTGCAGCAGCCAGATCTCCTTCATCGCCGCGCCGTAGCGGTTGGGAATGGCCAGGCGCCGCGACACCTGCTCGTCGACCTCGTTCATCGCCTCGATCAGTGCCGGCACAGGATAGCCGAGCGCCTCCTGCTTCTTGTGCCACAGCACTTCCACCTCATGCCACAGCAGCGCGGCGAACAGGTAGCCGGCCGACACCGGCTTGTCCTCGGCGATGCGCTGGTCGGTGGCCTGCAGCGCCCGTTGCAGGAAGCGCATGGTCTTGGGCTCGCTCAGCAGCTTGTCCAGAAGCGGGAACAGCGGCCGGTGCAAACCCTGCTCACGCAGCAGCATCAGGCAATCCCAGGCGCGGCCGGAGAACAGCAGCTTCATCATCTCGTCGAACAGCCGGGCCGACGGGATGTTCTCCAGCAGGCGTGCATGTTCGGCGATCGGCTTGCCGGTTGCGGGCGCCATGCGCAGCCCGAGCTTGGCCGACAGCCGCACCGCCCGCAGCATGCGCACCGGATCTTCACGGTAGCGCAGTGCCGGGTCGCCGATCATGGCGAGCTTGCGGTTCTGCAGATCATCGACGCCGCGGTGGAAATCCAGGATCTCCTCGCGGCTGGGGTCGTAGTAGAGCGCGTTGACCGTGAAATCACGCCGGGCGGCATCCTCTTCGATGGAACCGTAGACGTTGTCGCGCAGGATGCGACCCGACTCATCGGTCGGCGCATCGGAGGCCCCGCGGAAGGTGGTGACCTCGATGATCTCTTCCTGGCCGTGCTCCCAGAACGGCACGTGCACGATGCGGAAACGCCGGCCGATGATGCGCGCGCGGTGGAAGACATGCTTCACCTGCTCGGGGGTGGCGCTGGTGGCCACGTCGAAATCCTTGGGCGACCTGCCCAGCAACAGATCACGCACGGCACCGCCGACCACGTAGGCCTCGTAGCCGGCATCCTGCAGCCGATCACAGACCTTGAGGGCCCCGGCGTGAAGTTGCTCGCGGCGGATGCCGTAGTGCTTGGCATGCAGCACGCGCTTGCCTGGGCGCCGCAACACCCTGCCGATCAGCTTGCGAATCATCTTTTCCAGGACACATTGACCGCGAAAATAAACGCGCCATTATACAGCGTGTTATGCCGGCCGACGTTTTCGGCTGTCTTTGCACCGGAACGCCGACCATGCCGACCCTTGACTACCTGCTGCTCAACGTCTTTGCGGAACGCCCCTTCGCCGGCAATCCGCTGGCAGTGTTCCCACAGGCGGCCGGCCTGACCGACGCCCAGATGCAGGTGATCGCGCAGCAGCTCAACCTGTCGGAAACCACGTTCGTCAGCCCGGCAGACGATGGCTTGGCCGATGCCCGGGTGCGCATCTTCACCCCCGGCTACGAACTGCCCTTCGCCGGCCACCCCACGCTCGGCACCGCATATGTGCTGGCGCAACGGCTGGCAAGACCGCGGGTACGGCTGGCGTTGCCGGCCGGCATCATCCCGGTCAGGCTGCGCGACGATCACGCCACGCTGGCCGCACAGCCCCCGGCAACGCGACCCGCGGCAGCGGCGGCCGACATCGCCATGGCGCTGGGCCTGCCGCCCGACGCAGTCGCCGGTCCACCACTGTGGGTCGACACCGGCACCGAGCAGCTGGTGGTGCCGCTGACCGACCATCAGGCCGTCGCCGCCTGCCATCCCGGATATGACGCGTTCCACCGCGTGGCCAGCAATGCCAAGGGCATTGCGCAGGCGCTGGTCTGGGCCCGCGCCGGCACGCAGATCGTCGCGCGCTTCTTCTGGGTGCAGCACGGTCGCATCGGCGAGGATCACGGCACCGGTTCCGCCTGCGCCAATCTTGGCGGCTGGCTGCTGGCGCAGCACGTGGCGCTGCCATTCGCCACGACCATGGTGCAAGGGCACGCGACCGGCCGGCTTGCCCACCTGCAATTGGCGCTGACCGAGGCAGGCGGCATCGAGGTCGGCGGGCGCATCCAGGCTGTGGGCCAGGGCACACTGCAGGTGCCCGATACACCTTGAACTGCCGATATGCGGAACCGGCGCCGGTTGGGCACAGTCCCTAGCCAACTTTATAATCGCGCTTTCCCAGTACAAGAACCGCCATGACGTTCAAGAAATTCGCAGCAGTCCTGCTGAGCGCCCCGCTCGTCGCCCACGCCTTTGTCCCCCAGCCCCCGGAAATCGCCGCCAGGTCGTTCGTCCTGATCGACTATCACAGTGGGGCCACGCTGGCCGCCCATGGCGCGGGCGAACGGGTGGAGCCCGCGTCGCTGACCAAGCTGATGACCGCCTATCTCACCTTCAAGGCAGTCAAGGAAGGCAAGCTGCGGCTTGACCAGACGCTCACCGTCTCCACCCAGGGCTGGAAGACCGAAGGGTCGCGCATGTTCCTCGATCCCAAGGTGCCCGCGCGCGTCGACGATCTGATCAAGGGCATGATCGTGCAGAGCGGCAACGATGCCTGCGTGACGCTGGCCGAGGCCATCGCCGGCAACGAGACGGTCTTTGCGCAGTTGATGAACCGCGAAGCCAAGCGGCTCGGTCTGTCGGGCACCCACTTCACCAACTCGACCGGCCTGCCCGACCCCAATCTGTACACCACCACCGGCGATCTGGCACGGCTGGCAAGCGCCATCATCCGCGACTTCCCCGAGTTCTATCCGATCTACTCGATGAAGGAGTTCACCTACAACGGCATCAAGCAGCCCAACCGCAATCTGCTGCTGTACCGCGACCCCTTCGTCGACGGCCTCAAGACCGGCCACACCGCCTCCGCCGGCTTCAATCTGGTCGCCTCCACCCACCGCGATGAGCGGCGGCTGGTCTCGGTGGTGGTAGGCACCGCCAGCGAGCAGGTCCGCGCCACCGAGTCGGCCAAGTTGCTGAACTGGGGCGTGCAGTTCTTCGAGACCCCGCGTCTGTACGAGGCCAACAAGCCGATTTCGACCGTACCGGTGTGGAAGGGCGAGCTGGACAGCGTGCAGGCGGGGTTCCGCGAGCATCGCTTCATCACGCTGCCGCGCGGCGACGCCAAGAAGCTCAAGCTGGACTTCACCAGCCACCAGCCGCTGATCGCCCCGGTGCGCGTCGGCCAGAAGATCGGCACACTCAAGGTCAGCGTCGAGGGCAAGGTGCTGGGCGACTATCCGGTGGTGGCGCTGCAGAACGTGGAACAGGCCGGGATCTTCGGCCGGGCCTGGGACAGCATCCGGCTCTGGTTGAAAAAGCTGTTCGGCTGAGCGCGTGCCGCCCCCGAGCATGCCGCCATGACCCACGGCAGGCCCGGGGGCGAATCAGACTGCAACGCCATCCACCTGGAGAGTGCCATGCTTGAACTGCGCCCCGGCTGCGAATGCTGCGACCGTGACCTGCCCGGCGATGAGGCCGGCGCGATGATCTGCTCGTTCGAATGCACCTTTTGCGTCGACTGCGCCAGCAACATGCTGGGCGGGCGGTGCCCCAACTGCGGCGGGGAACTCGTGGCGCGGCCACGCCGCCCCAGCGCCAAGCTCACGGACAACCCGGCCTCGACCCGGCGCGTCCACAATCCGGCCGGCTGCCGGCAGACCCGCTGAGGACCAGAGGATGGATGTTCCCGCACTTACCGCCTATCTCAACGGTCGCTACGCCCCGCTTGGGGAGCTGAGCGTCTCGGTGCTCGACCGCGGCTTCCTGTTTGGGGATGGGGTGTATGAAGTGATCCCGGTCTACTCACGCCACCCGTTCCGGCTGGAGGAACACCTGAAGCGGCTGTCCGGGAGCCTGGCGGCGATCGGATTGGCAGACCCGCATACACCGGCGCAGTGGGCCGGGCTCGTCGCCGGTCTTATCGAACGTCAGCCGTTCGACGACCAGTCGGTCTATCTGCAGGTCACACGCGGCCCGGCGTATCCGCGCAACCAGGCCTTCCCCGAGCCGCCGCAGCCCACTGTGTTCGCCTTCGCCGACCCATTGCCTGCGCCACCGGCAGCGCTCGTCGAACATGGCGTGGCGGCCATCTCGCAGCCGGATGTGCGCTGGGGCCGCTGCAATGTGAAAGCGATCTCGCTGCTGGCCAATGTCCTGGCGCGGCAGGCCTCGGTCGACGCCGGCGCCGCCGAGACCATCCTGTTCCGCGACGGTCTGCTGACCGAAGGTGCGGCAAGCAATATCTTCGTCGTCGCAGGCGGCAGGATCGTCACCCCCGCGCCGTCGACCAGGATGCTGACCGGCATCACCTATGACGTGGTGATCGAACTGGCCCGGCTGCACGGTCTGCCGCTGCAGATCAGGGAAGTGCACGAGGATGAGGTACGGGGTGCCGATGAAATCTGGCTCACCTCGTCATCCAAGGAAATCCTCGCCATCGTCACGCTGGATGGGACGGCGGTTGGAAACGGCGTGCCCGGCCCCATCTATCGGCAGATGCATCATCATTACCAGCAATTCAAAGTCGGGCGGATGCGCCCGGGCAAGGCGGCCTCATGAGCACCCCGCAGTTCCAGGACATACCCAATCGCAGGCTCGAAGAACTGATGAGCTTCCCTGCGCTGATCCCGGTGAAGGCGATCAGCCACAAGCAGGCCGACGAGGCACAGTTCCGCGCCACGCTGATCGAACTGACCGCGTTGCACGTGCCGGGCTTCCAGTCGGACCTGGTCAGCATCCGCGCATCGAGCGCCGGCAACTACTACGCCGCCACGCTCTCGGTCACCTTTGCCAATGCCGACCAGTTCCGCATGCTGGACGCCGCATTGCGCGCGCATCCGATGGTACGACTGGTGCTGTGACATGCCGGGAAGGCCACGAGCAGGCACACCACGCACATCCATGCGCTGCGGTGCAGGTGGGCAAGGCGCAGCACTTGCGGACAACGGAATTGTGAATGCAGTCTGACGATATGCACCAAGGCGGGGAATGGGCGCTCCATCCGCAGCCTTGGTCCGATGGCTTGACCCCAACCCTCGCGCTTCCCGCGACCGCCCTGCCGATCCGGCAGCTGGGCCTGCAGCCCTATGAGCCGACTTGGCACGCAATGCAGCGCTTCACCGATGCACGCGGGAGCGGAACCCAGGACGAGATCTGGCTGCTGGAACACCCACCCGTGTTCACGCTGGGCCAGGGGGGCAAACCCGAGCATATCCTGCGGCGCGGCGCGATTCCCATCGTCAGGATCGACCGCGGCGGTCAGGTCACCTATCACGGCCCGGGGCAGCTGATGGCCTACACGCTGCTCGATCTGCGCCGGCTGGGGCTGGGCATACGCGAGCTGGTGCGTCGGCTGGAGAACAGCGTGATCGCGCTGCTGGCCGACTACGACATCGCGGCCTATGGCAAGGTCGACGCGCCGGGCGTCTACGTGCGCGATGCCGCCGGCGAAGAAGCCAAGATTGCCGCGCTGGGCCTGCGCATCCGCAACGGCTGCTGCTTTCACGGGCTGTGCCTGAATGTGGCCATGGACCTGTCGCCCTACGATGCGATCAATCCCTGCGGCTACCAGGGCCTGCGGGTCACCCAGCTCGCGGATTTCGGCGTGGCGCAGACACCTGCATCGATAGCCGCTAAAATGGCGGCCAAAATCCTGCAGCAAATCAACTCATTACCCGCTTGAATCGAGCGGCGAAGGCGCCCAGCCCATGACCGAATCCGTCAAGACCGCCCCCTCCCCGGCCCAGCAGGGCGTCAAGCTCAAAGGCGAGGCGAAGACTGCCCGCATCCCGATCAAGATCGTTCCGCTTGAGGAGAAGCTGAAGAAGCCGTCGTGGATCCGCGTACAGGCGCCCAGCACCACCAGTCGCTTTCACGAGATCAAGGACATCCTGCGCTCGCAGAAGCTGCACACGGTGTGCGAGGAAGCGTCCTGTCCCAATATCGGCGAGTGCTTCGGCAAGGGGACGGCCACCTTCATGATCATGGGCGACATCTGCACCCGCCGCTGCCCGTTCTGCGACGTGGGCCATGGCCGCCCGAACCCGCTCGATCCGGAGGAGCCGCGTCACCTGGCCGAGACCATCGCCGCGCTGCGCCTCAAGTACGTGGTGATCACCTCGGTCGACCGCGACGATCTGCGGGACGGCGGTGCCCAGCACTTCGTCGACTGCATCAACCACACGCGCGAATTGTCACCCGCGACACAGATCGAGGTGCTGGTGCCCGATTTCCGCGGCCGGTTGGAGGTGGCCCTGGAACTGTTTGGCCAAGCGCTGCCAGACGTGATGAACCACAACCTGGAAACCGCGCCACGCCTTTACAAACAGGCACGGCCAGGCTCGGACTATCTGCACTCGCTCAAACTGCTCAAGGACTTCAAGGCCAGGTATCCGCACGTGGCGACCAAGTCCGGCATCATGGTCGGCCTTGGCGAAACCGACGACGAGGTGGTGCAGGTGATGCACGATATGCGGGCCCACGATATCGACATGATCACGATCGGCCAGTATCTGCAGCCGTCCAATGGCCATCTGCCGGTACTGCGTTATGTCCATCCCGATCAATTCCAGGCCTGGGAGCAACTGGCCTACCAATTGGGATTCAAGCATGCCGCAGTGGGTGCCATGGTGCGCTCGTCCTATCATGCCGATCAGCAGGCACACGACGCCGGCATCTGAATGCACGGCAGGGCCAGGTACCAAGAACGGGGCGATTTGCCCCGTTTGCCATTTCGGCGGGGCACCCCCGCCGTTTCCCCGCGATTGCAGCAGGAGCGGTATGCCAATTGAACGGTGCATATAAGCGCACCACTTCAATTGCACATCATTGCCTTGCCAAGGCCAATCCTGCCGGTGTGCAAGATGTATTGAGCAGAATCTGTCCCCGCTCGATGCAGGTGCACAGGCTGCCAATCCAAAGCGATTGCGCAGCAGCACCAACCCGCCGCATCCGAACCATTGGGCACCCATCGCAAATGGCATGCTGCCCCATTCCAGCGTGCGCGCTGCGGATATGCCCGCTGAAACGATCGGCGGACAGGATACGGGTGCCCTCTCAGCTGCGCGGCCATCCAAGCTGTTTTCGCTGCCAAATGCAGCAGCCGATCCAGCAAATCGTGGACATCCAACTATGCGACCGGACGGCCCGCGGCGCAGCCTCACATCCGGTGCACGGCGAGCGATCGGGATGCGGCGGGCGGAGTTGAATCAGCGACTTCCGTCTACCCTGGATAACGCACAATGGAAAACAGCCCTGTCACAGGGCTGTTTTTCACATCGGCAGGCATGGCACCTGGTGCTGCCAGCACAAACCCGGCGAAGCAGTGTGGCAACAGGCGCGACACCGCCGGACGGGTTTTGAGGGGCTTTACAGCGCGAGATCGTCGAGCGAACCGCCTTGATCCAAATGGGTCACCACCCAGGCCGGCTTGCGGCCACGGCCGGTCCAGGTCTGCGAACGATCGGCAGGATTGGCGTATTTGGCATCGCCGGTCTTGGTACCGGCAGCCTTGCCCGCCTTCTTGCTCACATTGACGCCAAGGACGTCATTCAGCGAGAACCCCTTGGAAGCAGCCAGCTGCTGCAATTCGTCCAGCAGGCGTTTCTTATCGCTGACCTGGCGTTCGGCAATCGTCTTCTCGACGTCTTTTTGCAGTTGGTAAAGTTGCGGCAGGGAGTATTGGGAAAGATCCATGAACGTGGCTCCTCAGTGAAGAATCATGAAAGTGCCAAAAATATAACAGATATCCAGCGCAATTCCACCCCCTATCGCAATCAATTTGCACAAGGGGTTTTTACGATAGCGTGGGACGCAGTGCCGGCAATGCGATGAGGCGGATGGATTTGATATAGTTCCCCGCGATTCAAAAGCCTGTGCCGACTGGGCCGGAAAAGCTGCCACACGCTGACAATCCGATGAAATATGGCAGATCGTCGTCTTGATGACCGATCAATTCCTGGCGCAACAACAGACCTTGCCATCGCTGGAAAATTTCCCGCCAGCCCCAATTCAGAATCCATTCCAATAGCAATTGGCAACACTCCCCAGCTGAAGCAAGGTTTTGCAACCCCAGAAATTCCATTTACCGGCATGGATCAACGCAGGTCGAGACGCGGCACACTGCCAAGCCCGCCGCGTCGCCAGATCGGGATGGCCCTTGGTTACGTGTCAATGCGGTTTTCCGATTACATTGCGCCCATATCGGCCGCCCGATCGGGCCGGCGTGTCACTGCGCCGAGCATCCGGCTGATGCTGCAGCGCACACTGCGGACCACCATAAATCTTGTCCCAGATTGCCCTTCTGCTCGAGGCCCAGCAGGACAGGGTCAACGGCTCGAACGGCGAGCGCCGCCTACTTCGCTGGCATTCAGGCATGACAAGACCGACTCCCACCGTCGCTCACACCACACCGCAACGTGGCGTTGTTTGCGATGGTATCGCCGGCTTTGCCGCTGCAGCATTTGGCCTTTGCCGGCAGCCCCATGCTCCATACCTCCTGGCGTCTGCCGAAATGACAGCCCCGCTCAGCAGGAACCCGGAATTGCGTGCATGGAAAGCCATTTAACAAGACATCTTACCCCGCCCCAAAACCCTGCCCGTCGCTGCGTCAGGACACCGTCAAGCCGGCTTGAAGCAGGCAGTGAATCGGGGTAGGCTCAATGCACTACCCCACTGATTAGCCGCCATGAATACGGCCGAGTTCGCCGATATCGCATCTCTGATCCAGATGAGCGAACAGCTCACCTATACGGAACCGGAGACCTCGCTCAAATTGGCCGAAGCCGCCACTCGCCTCGCTTCAAGCTGCAACGATCCGCAACTGGCCGCCCGCGCATGGCGCCGCCATGGCTGTATGTTGTTTGCATTCGGCCATATTCCGGATGGCCAGGTGTCGCACCTGAAAGCGCTGACGATCGCCGAGACCGAGGACCTCGCCACACTGCGCGGCGAGCTTTTGCAGGAGCTGGCCGGGGCTTATTACACGCAAGGCGAATTCGACGAGGCCATCGACTATTGGGCCGATTGCCTGGCCGACAACAATCCTGCCTTTTCCGCCGCCACCCGCATCTATGCCTATATCGGTCTGGGTCAGGTCTATTTCGCCCATGAGCAGTTCGAGATGGCGCTGCAGCAGCATCAGAATGCAGCCGACCTGCTTGAGGACGGGATGAGCGACGAGCTGCATGCCAGGGTCTTGATCAACCTGGCGGCCGACCAATTGGCATTGCAGCAATACAACACCGCACAGCAGACACTTGAACGCGCCTGGCCGCTGGCGCTGGCCGAAGGACACAAGGAATACCAGGGCGAGATCCTGGTCTATTGGGCCCACGTCGCGCTCGGGTGCGGTGATACGCAGGGCGCGTGGCAGTTCCTGTCCAAGGCACGGGCCCTGCGTCGCGTGTGGCATTGGGGCGAGACCTCGGAAATGATGCTGCACGGGCGCATCCTGATTGCCGAAGGCAAACAGGAAGAAGCGCGGCAGGCGATCCATCGTGCCTTGGAGCGCTCCAACGAGATCGGTACCGACCACAAGACATTCAAGGCACATCACCTGCTGGCGCACATCTATAGCGAATTGGGCAACCAGGCTGCGGCCGAACAGCATCACCGGCTGTACCAGGAAGCCTACAAGCGCATCATCAGTACCAGCACCTATAGCAAGCTCAAAGACCTGGAAGTGCGCTTGGCGTATTGAGCACTTCCGGCACCGGATCGCCCTACGATGGACAACTTCACCTTCCACAACCCGACCCGCCTTCATTTCGGCCGCGGGCAGATTGCGCAGTTGGGGCGTGAGCTGCCGCCCCAGGCACGGGTACTGCTGGTCTACGGCGGCGGCAGCATCCGGCGCAACGGGGTATACGACCAGGTCCGTGGTGCACTGGAAGGGCGCACCGTCGTCGAGTTCGCCGGCATCGAGCCCAATCCCGAGTATGAAACGCTGCTGCGCGCCGCCCTGCTGGGCCGGCAGGAGCGCGTCGATTGGGTGCTCGCCGTCGGCGGCGGTTCGGTGATCGATGGCGGCAAGTTCATCGCCGCCGCAGTCACGCTCGACCCGGCGATCGACCCCTGGCTGATCGTGGGCAACCGCACACCGCTCAAGACAGCGCTGCCGCTGGGTTGCGTCCTGACCCTGCCGGCCACCGGCTCGGAAAGCAATTTCGCCGCCGTGGTCAACCGCCGCCAGACCCAGGACAAGCTGTCGTTCAAGAACCCACTGGTCTTTCCACGCTTTTCGGTGCTCGACCCCCAGGTCACGGTCAGCCTGCCACCGCGGCAGATCGGCAATGGCATCGTCGATGCCTTCGTGCATACCGTCGAGCAATATCTGACCGTGCCCACCGAAGCGCGGGTGCAGGATCGGCTGGCCGAAGGCATCCTGCAGACCCTGATCGAAGTCGGCCCACAGACCCTGGCCGACCCGGCCCAGCACGAAGCGCGGGCCAACATGATGTGGGCGGCAAACCAGGCGCTGTTCGGCCTGGTGGGGTTGGGCCAGGTACAGGATTGGGCCACGCACGCCATCGGCCACGAGCTCACCGCGCTCTACGGACTGGACCATGCACAGACGCTGGCGGCCATCCTGCCGGCGCTGCTGCGTTACCGCTACGACGACAAGCGCGCCAAGCTGATCCAGTATGGCCGCCGGGTCTGGCAACTCTCGGGCGGCGAGGACGAGATCGCACAGCGGGCCATCGCCGCAACCACTGATTTCTTCGGTCAGATAGGGGTCGCCACCAACCTCGGTGCCTATGGCATCGACGCGGATGCCGCGGCGCAGGCTGTCGCCGCACAGCTGATCCGCCATGGCCGCTTGCGGCTGGGTGAATACGGCAGGCTCGCGCCTGACGACTGCGCAGCCATCGTGCGCATGGCCGGCTGATCGGCCAGCCCAACGGTCGCCGCCAAGGCATGGGGCGGTCTTGGGGTGCACGGTTTTGCCGTGCTACCCTGCGCGGGCCCGCGTTTTGCACTCCGCGCCGATGAATGACGATCTCGCCCACCTGCTGCTGCAGGCTTCCCAGCTGGTACGCTGCCAAAGCACTGAAGCGATGGCCCTGGCCCAGCAGGCGCGCGCGCTGGCGCAGCAACGCGGCGATATGCATGCGCTGGTGCGCTCGCTGACGCTGTATGCGCATGGCTTGTTCATGCTGGGCAAATCGGGTGAGGCGCAGCGCACCCTGCTTGAAGCGATCGAACTGGGTGAACTCGAACCGGTGGCTGCCGCTCAGGGCGAAACGCTGCAATTGGCCGCACGGGTGGCCTACACACTGGGCGAATACGAGCGTGCCGGCGATCATTGGTATGCCTGCATTGCACTCGCTGCCGACCGCATCACCCCGTCCCAACGCATCCTCGCCCATATCGGGCTCGGCCAGCTGTGCTATGCGCAGGAGCAATACGCGCTTGCACTGGCGCACCATCGCAAGGCCGCGAAGCTCGCCGAGGAATGCGACGATCCGCACCTGGACAGCACCAGCATGATCAACGTGGCGGCCGACCTGATCCAGCTGACGCGCTATGACGAGGCCACCGCGGCACTCAAGCAGACACTGCCGCAGGTACGCGCCGAACAGAATTATCAGTTCGAGGCCGAGATCTTCAGCCTGTTCGGCGAGATCCGGCTCCGTCTGGGCGATCATGAGGCCGCCCGGATGAGCCTGATGGTCGCACTCAAGATCAATCGGCTGCACATCAACACCTGGGGTGAGGCTTCGGTGCTGCTCAGGCTGGCGCGCTGCAGCCTTGCGGTCGACGAACTCGAAATCGCCCTGGAACAGCTGGCCCGTGCCCATACACTGGCCGACGGCATGGGTTCGCTGCCGCTGCTGGCCCAGATCCATGCGTCGCTGGCCGAGGTGGCCGAACGCACTGCCGACGCGGAAGCCATCGCCTATCACCACGCCCGGCACCAGCAGTTGCGGCAGCAATTGCTTGCCCAGAGCTGCTCGGGCCGCTTTGCCACGCTGGAGCTGCGTTTATCCGACTGAACGGCAAGCGTGGAGATTGCCGGGAACAGCGCGTCCCGCTATTTTGGTAGGTAGCCTTTCCGGATAGCTGAGTCATGGAGCCTACCCCCGTTACCCGGGAAGAGATCGACGCGCTCAACCAGCAGGCGCGCGTGCTCTTCCACTCCCGTAGCGAAGAATCCCGTGCCTTGGCCGAACAGGCTTGCCGCCACTCGGTTGCAGCTGATTATCCGAATGGCTATGTGCATGGCCTGCTCAACGCCGCCATGGCGATCACATTGCAGGGCAGCTATCAGGAGGCGGTGGCCATGATGCGCCACAGCCTGTATCTGGGCGAGATCTACGGCCTGGACATGCATGTGGCCGAGTGCCTGCAGGAAATCGCACGCGCCTACTACACCCTTGCCGACTACGACCGCGCATTGCAGTACTGGGCGCAGTGCCTGGACGTGGCCCGCGACCGCCACGCGCAGGAAAGCTACGTGATGGCGCTGATCGGCCTTGGCCAGATCTATTTCGCCCATCAGGATTTCGAAGCCGCGCTGCGGCACCACGAGAAGGCACGCGAGGGGCTGAACCCCACGGTGCCCGACCGGCTGCATGCATCGGTGCCGATCAACATCGGCATGGATCTCTTGCAGCTGCGGCGTCTGGACGAGGCGCTGCATGAGCTGGAGATCGGCCTCAACCGGGCCTTGCACACCAAGAACCGCGAATACGAGGCGGACGCGCACCACGCCATCGGCCTTGTGCTGCTGGCGCAAGGCCAGCTGGACACCGCCGAGCGCCATCTGTGCATCGCCATCGACGTCTGCCAGCGCTTCGGCAAGCTGTGGGGCGAAGCCAACAGCCGCGTTGCACTCGGCCAGGTGGAGCTGGCGCGCGATCATCCGGTCGGTGCGATCCGCCACCTGCAGGAGGCGCGCGACCTGGCAGAGCAGATCGGCGCGCAGCACCTGCTGCTGCAGGTGGAGCTGCACTATGCCAGGGCGCTCGAACTGCTGGGCGACCATCGGCAGTCGCTGCACTACTTCAAGCGCTACCACGAACGGCAGTTGGAGGTGATGCGCCAGACCTCACCGTACCGGATGCAGGCGATGGAGATGCGGCTGGAAGTGGAGAAGGCGCGCCTGGAAAACGATGGCCTCAAGCGCGAACGGGCCAACCAGCGCCGCGAATTGCGCCGGGTGGAACAGCTCGCCAGCCAGGACAGCCTGACCGGCATACTCAACCGGCGCGGCCTGGAGCGCCTGGGCAGCGGCGTTTTCGGCCGCAGCTGCGAGCAGGCAAGCGTCATTTCGCTGATGTTGCTCGATATCGATCACTTCAAGCAGGTCAACGACCGTTTCGGCCACCTCGTCGGCGACAAGGTGCTGCGACAGGTGGCGGCGCTGCTCAAGTCCGGCTGCCGTCAGGACGATGTGGTCGGCCGCTTCGGCGGCGAGGAATTCGTGATCGTGCTGCCCGGGCATGACGCCAGCTCAGCCCTCGACGTGGCCGAACGGCTGCGGCAGATGGTGGCGGGCTGGCCCTGGGCGCGCATCGCACCCGAGCTCGCGGTCACCCTCAGCGTCGGTGTCGCCGGCCGCCAATGCGAGCTGACGCTGAGCGAACTGATCGAGAGCGCCGACAAGCGGCTCTATCATGCCAAGAATGGCGGCCGCAACCGCGTCTGCGGATAAGCCCGGCGCCCACGGCGCCAGCGCAAAACCCTATTCAAAATGCGGCTTTGGCCGCTGGGTTTTCCGATAAAATCGAGGGTCCTCCTAGTCGTACTCCAGAGAGCCCAGCCGATATGGCCGATCTGACCACCGCCACCCCCGCCCCAGAGCGCCTGCGCGAGATCCCTTACAACTACACCTCGTTCTCCGACCGCGAGATCGTGATCCGTTTGTTGGGAGAGCAAGCCTGGCAGGTGCTCGAAAGCCTGCGACAGGAACGCATCACCGGACGCTCCGCACGCATGCTGTTCGAGGTGCTGGGCGACATCTGGGTGGTCAAGCGCAATCCGTACCTGCAGGACGACCTGCTGGACAATCCCAAGCGTCTGCGGCAGCTGATCGACGCGATGCGCCACCGCCTTGGGGAGATCGACAAGCGCCGGCAGGGCAATGACAAGGTCGGCCTGCTGGTGACGCGCGGGCAACAGGCGGTCGACGCATTCGAGCGCGAATTCCGCGAGACCGCGCAGTTGCGCCGCAAGGTGATGCGGCGCATGAGCGCCCATACGCGCCGCGACAATATCTGCTTCGATGGGCTGGCCCGGGTCAGCCACGTGACCGATGCGACCGACTGGCGCGTCGAATACCCGTTCGTGGTCCTCAACCCCGATACGGAAGAGGAGATGGCGCCACTCGTGGCCTGTTGCATCGAGCTTGGGCTCACCGTCATCCCGCGTGGCGGCGGTACCGGCTATACCGGCGGTGCGGTGCCGCTCACCGCGCTCAGCGCCGTGATCAATACCGAGAAGCTCGACCGGCACCAGGGGGTCGAGCGCCTGCGCATCCCCGGCGTCGATCACGACGTCGCCACCATCCAATGCGGCGCCGGTGTGGTGACGCGCCGGGTGATGGAAGCGGCCGAAGCCGAAGGGCTGGTGTTCGCCGTCGATCCCACCTCGGCCGATGCCTCGTGCATCGGCGGCAATGTCGCCATGAACGCCGGCGGCAAGAAGGCCGTGCTGTGGGGCACCGCGCTCGACAACCTCGTCTCCTGGCGGATGGTCGACCCGGACGGCAACTGGAAGCTCGTCGAGCGCATGGATCACAACCTGGGCAAGATCCACGACGCCGAAAAGGCCACCTTCCGCGTCGCCACCTTCAAGCCGGACGGCAAGACCCTCCTGGGCGAGGAAATCCTGGTGATCCCGGGCATGCGCTTTCGCAAGGAGGGCCTGGGCAAGGACGTGACCGACAAATTCCTCGCCGGTCTGCCCGGGGTGCAGAAGGAAGGCACCGATGGCCTGATCACCAGCGCGCGCTTCATCCTGCACCGGTTGCCCGCGCACACCCGTACCGTCTGCCTGGAATTCTTCGGCGAGGTCAGCCGTGCCGTGCCGTCCATCGTCGAGATCAAGGACTACCTCGACGCGCATCCGCTGGTGCAGCTTGCGGGGCTGGAGCACCTGGACTGGCGCTACGTGCGCGCGGTGGGCTATGCCACCAAGGCCAAGAGCCGCGGCCGGCCCAAGATGGTGCTGATCGCCGACATCGTCTCGGACGACGAAGCGGCCGTCGGCGAAGCAGCCTCGCACGTGGTGCGGCTGGCCAATGCGCGCAGCGGCGAGGGCTTCATCGCCGTCTCGCCCGAGGCGCGCAAGAAGTTCTGGCTCGACCGGGCCCGCACCGCCGCGATCGCCAAGCACACCAACGCCTTCAAGATCAATGAAGACGTGGTCATCCCGCTGCCGCGCCTCGGTGAATACTCGGACGAGATCGAGCGCATCAATATCGAATTGTCGATCGCCAACAAGATCGAGCTGCTCGACCGGCTGGTCGATTTCTTCGTCCACGGCCATCTGCCGCTGGACCTGGCCGATGTGCCGGTCAGCCGCGAAGAACTGATCGGCGACCGCCGCGAAGCCGCGCTGGCACTGCTGTACCGCGTGCGCGAACGCTGGTCCTGGCTGCTCGACAACCTGGACAGCGCGTTCGAGAGCTATACCGCCGCCTGGCCCGATGCCCCGCTCGAAGGCGGGATGCGGGAGGAGAACCTGCCGCAGAGCGTGTACCACGCGCTGCGCGACCTGATGCTGCGCGTGTCCTGGAAGCGTGAGGTGGCGGCCGAGCTGGAGCTGCTGTTCGCCGACCGCAACAGCCGGCCGGTGCTCAGTGCGGTGCAGGCGCTGCACCAGCAGGTGCTCAAGGGCCGCACCTGGGTGGCGCTGCACATGCATGCCGGTGACGGCAACGTGCACACCAACATCCCGGTCAACTCGGACGACTACGAGATGCTGCAGCGCGCCCATCACGCGGTGGCACGCATCATGGCGGTGGCACGGCGCTTGAACGGCGTGATCTCGGGCGAGCACGGCATCGGCATCACCAAGTACGAGTTCCTCACCCGCGAGGAAATGACGCCGTTCGAGACCTACAAGCAGCGTGTCGACCCCAACGGCCACTTCAACAAGGGCAAGCTGCTGCCCGGCTCGGACCTGACCAACGCCTACACCCCGTCGTTCAGCCTGCTCGGTGCCGAATCGCTGATCCTGGAGCAGTCGGACATCGGCGCGATCTCCGATTCGATCAAGGACTGCCTGCGCTGCGGCAAGTGCAAGCCGGTGTGCACCACGCACGTGCCGCGCGCCAACCTGCTCTACAGCCCGCGCAACAAGATCCTGGCGACGGGCCTGTTGACCGAGGCGTTCCTGTACGAGGAGCAGACCCGGCGCGGGGTGTCGTTCCGGCATTTCGAGGAACTGGCGGACGTGGCCGACCACTGCACCGTCTGCCACCGTTGCGTCAATCCCTGCCCGGTGAAGATCGACTTCGGCGATGTCTCGGTGGCGATGCGCAACTTTCTGCGCAAGGAAGGCAAGAAGCCATTCAACCCGGGCACCAGCCTCGGGATGGCTTTCCTGACGATGAAGGACCCGGCCACCATCAAGCTGGTCCGCGCCGGCATGATCCAGGCAGGCTACAAGGCGCAGCGGCTGGGATACTCGCTGGCCAAGCGGCTGGGCCTGATCCGGCCGGTGACCAAGCAACCGCCCGCCACGACCGGCAAGCCGCCCCTCAAGGCCCAGGTGATCCATTTCATCAACAAGCCGCTGCCGGCCAAGGTGCCATTGCGCACTGCGCGCGGCATGCTGGACATCGAGGACAACAGCGTCGTGCCGGTGATCCGCAACCCGGCGCTGCCGCAGGAGGAATCCGAAGCGGTGTTCTACTTCCCCGGCTGCGGCTCGGAGCGGCTGTTCTCACAGGTCGGGCTCGCCACGCAGGCCATGCTGTGGCATGTCGGCGCCACCACGGTGCTGCCACCGGGCTACCTGTGCTGCGGCTATCCGCAGACTGCGAGCGGGTTCGCCGACAAGGGCGAGAAGATCACCACCGAGAACCGGGTGCTGTTCCACCGCTTAGCCAACACGCTCAACTACCTGGACATCAGGACCGTGATCGTCTCGTGCGGCACCTGCATGGATCAGCTTCTGAAGTACCAGTTCGAGCAGATCTTCCCCGGATGCCGCCTTCTTGACATCCACGAGTACCTGATGGAGAAGGGCGTCAAGCTCGACGGTGTCAGCGGCACGCGTTACATGTACCACGAGCCGTGCCACACACCGATGAAACAATACAAGGGAGTCGAGGTGGCCACCACGCTGATGGGGTCGCGCGTGGACCTGAACGACCGCTGCTGCGGCGAATCGGGCACCTTTGCGGTGGCACGGCCGGACATCGCCACGCAGGTGCGCTTTCGCAAGCAGGAGGAGATGCAGAAGGGCGCCGACAAGCTGCGCGCCGAATCGGGGGCGGATACACCGGTCAAGATCCTGACCTCCTGCCCGTCGTGCCTGCAGGGGCTGACGCGCTACAACGATGATTCGGCCACCGAGGCCGACTACATCGTGGTGGAAATCGCCAAGCACGTACTTGGGGAGGATTGGCAGGGACAGTACGTCGAACAGGCGCGCAACGGCGGCATCGAACGCGTGCTGCTGTGAGGGCGCGGGCACCGATATACCCCATCCGTTGATCAGTTCGGCTTACGTCCGTCGTAGACGATCGGGGCGGATGTTGGGGTGCCTTTCCGATTGTTTCTGCCCGATGCTTGTTTATAATCCCTGAAAAATCAGGAAAGGGTAATGCAAAGCGTCTGCGAGCTGTGTACCTCAATGGGCGGGGAACGCGTGTGGCAGGATGACTTGTGCCGCGTGGTACTTGTAGACGATGCTGCTTACCCTGGATTCGCCCGCGTCATTCTGAATCGCCACGTCGCCGAGATGAGCGACCTGGACAAGATGGAACGTCAGCGGCTGATGAACGTGGTCGATGCCGTCGAACGCGAGGTGCGTAGCGCCTTGCATCCCGACAAGATCAACCTTGCCAGTCTGGGCAACGTCGTGCCGCATCTGCATTGGCACGTGATTCCCCGCTGGCGGGAGGATCGGCATTTCCCCAGCCCGATCTGGGCCGAACCCCGCCGTCCAAGTGCTGTGCCGCCAGTCTCCCAGGAGATGCTCGCCACACTGCAGCAACGGCTTAGCCTGCTCAAGCCATGATGGATTCGGAATTCCTGCCCTCTTACAGCGGCCATGCCGCTCCGCCTTTCACCGACGCGCGTTCCGCCAAGAGCTGGCTGCAACTGCTGCCGCTGATCAACGCGCCGGTGGCACACAACGAACTGACCGAAGCGCTGACGCTGCTCAACAACAGCGACATCGGCCCGTACGAATCGCTCAAGATCCTCGAGCTGTTCCGCGACGGTGTGCACATGGTGCAGAGCGCGCTGACCGAACGCTTCCTCGGCCGCGCCGTGCCGTTCGGTGCCGACGAACAAAGCGCCTGGCAACAGGTGATCGGGCTGTGGACGCTGCTGCGTGACGCCTACGCCCGCAGTTGGCACGCGGCACTGAACGGGGAGCCGGAGGTCAGCGAACAGCACGCGCTCGCCGCTGAACGCACTTTGCGCTACCAATGCCTCGTGATCCGCGAGCACCTGCTGGCCTACAAGCCGGTGCAACCGGAGCTATGGCAGACGCTGTACCGCTACTACGGGCTCGCCGAGCAGGCGGGCGTCGCGGAAAAGCCGGCCAAGGACAGCATGCTCAAGGTGGCCGGCGTTGCGACGCCGCAGAACATGTTCGTCCACACGCTGCTGCTGGCCGGATCGAGCCCCTACCATTTCACCGCACGCCAGATCCTGTGGCTGGATGAGCGTCTGCCGGCGTTTGCCCAGCGCGCGCCGCTGGAAAAGGAAGCACGGGCCCTGCCCGGCCGCGGCAGCCTGCAGATCGACTTCGACAGCCCGAGCGGCCCGCGTCGCACCGAGCCACGGCTGCAAGGCGACGGCGTGCGCGAGATCGACACCTACCAGCTGGCCCAGGCGCTGTCCCGCCGCATCAAGCTGTTGCGCAACGGGGAGAACCCCGAGAAGCTCGGCCTGGGCGAGCAGTTCGCTGCCAGCGTGGTCGAATCCCTGTTGACCGACCTTTACCGTACCTGGTGCGAGCAGCCCACCGAGCGCATCCACCCGCGTGCGCAGGGCAACCGCGTGATGAAGGTCATCTTCGGCCTGGCACGGCAGCATATCGCCGTCGGCGAAGGCCGTTTCTCGCTGCCCAGCGACGGCCCGCAGGAGCTGGCCGGCGATGATCTGGTCCGCATGCAGCTCTTCGGCCATACGCAGTCGATGCAGGCGATCCACGCCAGCGAGCTTGCGCCGTCCGAATCATGGTGGCTGCGCAACGAAAGCCCGCAGGGCATGCAGCTGTCGCGCAAGGCCGACGAAGGCCATCGGGTCGCGCTGCAACAGTTGCTGGCGGTCTCGATCTCGGGACGCTACTTCATCGGCACCGTACGCTGGCTGCAACAGGACGGCGACCAGTTGCTGATCGGGGTGCGGCTGCTGCCCGGACAGCCTTATTCGGCCGCGGTGCGGCCGGTGGACCTCGTGCACGCCGGCCGGCGTGGATGGACCGAGGGCCTGGCGCTGCCGGCTTCGCCGACGCTGCGCTCACCCGCCTCGCTGATCCTGCCGGTGGGCTGGTTCCGTCCCGGGCGGCTCGTGGAATGGTGGGATGGCGAAAACACCCGCAAGCTGCGGATGGAATCCGCCATCGAGCGGGGTGTGGATTACGAGCGCATCCACTACGTGCTCGCGGGCCAGACGCGCTGATCCGCGGCAGATGCCCCGGGGCCGCCGCACACCTGCGGTACCGGGGCAGCAAACCCGCTCAACCCGGCTGGGCACCTGCGCCGACCCACGCACACCAGCGCCGGTACACAAGAGTGCTGGCGATTGCATGGCAGCCGCCCGGCATGGCGCAACGCAACGGCCCGCATTCAGCAGGTATCTGTACCCGGACGCAACCCGGGTCAGCGACGGGCCAGGGCCAGCAGCGCCGCCGTGTCCACCGGATCGATCTGTGACTGCGGCAGGTACTGCCGTGCGTAGTCCAGCCACACCTGCTCGCGGACGAACACCTCGAACAGCTCAGCATCAATGTGCTGATCACGTGCCATCCGCGCCAGGATGGTCAGCGCCTGCGACAGCTTCATCCCTTCCTTGTAGGGGCGATCGCGCGCCGTCAGCGCTTCGAACACGTCGGCGATCCCCATGATGCGTGCGGGAATGCTCAACTGCTCGCGGGTCAGGCCACGCGGATAGCCGCGCCCGTCCATGCGCTCGTGGTGGCCGCCGGCATATTCGGGCACCTGCGCAAGGTGGCGTGGCCACGGCAGCGCCTCCAGCATCTGGATGGTGACCTCGATATGGCGATTGATGATCCGCCGCTCGGCATGGGTCAGCGTGCCACGGCGCACCGCCAGATTCTCCAGTTCGTCCGCGTCCAGCAATGGCGTCTCGCCGGTCGGGCCGTGCCAGCGCCGCGCGGCGATGGCCTGGAGCCGAGCCAGTTCCGCATCGCCCATCGCCTCGCCGCCGACATTGATGCGGCGCAGGAAGGCCAGATCGTCGTCCAGTGCCGCGAGGCAGGCGTGATAGGCCTCCTCGTCCAGCCGTCCTTCCAGCCGATCGATCCGGGCATCGCGGCGCAGCACCTCGAAGCGCGTCTGTATCAACGCGATCCGGTCGAACAGGGTCTGCAGCTTGGTGGCCTTGTCGACCACGTGTACCGGCGTGGTCACCTTGCCACAGTCGTGCAGCAGGCCGGCGATCTTGAGCGCGT
Source organism: Chitiniphilus purpureus (assembly GCF_025642115.1). GTDB lineage: Bacteria > Pseudomonadota > Gammaproteobacteria > Burkholderiales > Chitinibacteraceae > Chitiniphilus > Chitiniphilus purpureus. The sequence continues at coordinate 4,175,934 of NZ_CP106753.1, forward strand.
AGCGCGCTTCATCGCTCAGGTCGAACGCGGCCAACGGCCCCGTATCGGTGCGGCTGGCGGCGTCGGCCAGCATCATGGTCAGCACCGGTACGCGCTGGCAATGGCCACCGGTATAGGGCGACTTGTCATCGATGGCAAGGTTGATCAGGCCGATGAAGGACTCGAACAGCGCTTCCATCGCCCCGATCAGCCGGCGGTTGGTCAGGGCGATCGCAGCCTGGGAGGCCAGTGATTCGACGAGGCGCTGGTCGTCGCCGTCGAACGCGCGCACGCCGCCGTGGCCGTCCAATGCGTTGATCAGCTGCAGCGCACCGAGCACCTGGCCCTCGTGATCGCGCATCGGCACGCATAGGACGGAGCGGGAGCGGTAGCCGTTGGCTGCGTCGAAGCTGCGTGTCCCGGAGAAATCGTAGTCGGTGGCCGCATAGGCGTCGTCGATGCACACTGTGCGCCGCTGGTTCACCGCGCAGGCCACCACATGGCCCAGATTGGGCACCCCATCGGCGTCGTGCAGCGGCACCGGCGGCAGCGCCACCGTTGCCCCCAGGGTGCCGCCCATGCGCAGGCCCAGCGTATCGGTCAGTGCGATCTCGAAACGCAGCGCGTCGCCGTCCACGCGATACAGCGTGCCCGCATCGGCCCCTACCAGCTCCTTGGCCGCCAGCAGGATGGCCTCGGTCAGCCTGGCCGTGTCGGTCTCGCCCGAAAGCGCAATCCCGATCGCATTGAGTTTTTCCAGCCGCTCGCGCAGCGCAGCCTGGCTCCGCATCGTCTCTCCCAACCGGCTCATGGGATAGGCGTGCCGGCGCTGGGCACATCATGCCATAGCGGTTTTTGCCGTCCCGGATTTTCCGGTGGACGTGTCACAGCGGCAGGGAGGGCGCGTCTGCGGCGCGTCTAGCCGAGCAATTGCCAGAGCATGCGGCTGGCCAGCAGCAGCAGCAGCACCGCAAAGCAGCGCTTGAGCACGGCCACCGGCAACCGGTGCGCCAGTGCGGCACCGGCCTTGGCCAACGGGAAGCTCGCCAGTGCGATCCCCAGCAAGGCCGGCAGGTAGATGAAGCCAACGCTGCCTTGCGGCAGACCAGGCACGCCCCAGCCGCTGACGGCATAGCCCGCGCTGCCGGCCAGTGCAATCGGCAGCCCGATCGCGGCGGAGGTGCCGATCGCCTCCTTGACCGGCACGTTGTGCCAGCTCAGCAATGGCACCGACAACGAGCCGCCACCAATGCCGACCCAGCTGGAGACCGCACCGATCAACCCGCCCCACGCGGCAAGGACCGTTGCGCCGGGCAGCACGCGTTGCGGCCTGGGCCTGGCGTCCAGCAGCATCTGGGCTGCCACCGCGTAGGCAAACAGCACAAAGCACCATTTCAGCAGCGTGGCATCCGCAAGGCCTGCCAGTTGGGCTCCAAGAAAGGTGCCGAGCACGATGCCCGGGCTGATGGCGCGAAACACCGGCCAGCGGACGGCGCCATGCGCGTGATGCGCACGCAGGCTGGACAGCGAGGTGACCACAATGGTCGCAAGCGACGTGCCCAACGCCAGATGCTGCGCATGGGCCTGCGCCAGCCCCAGCGCGTCGAACACCAGCAACAGTGCCGGCACGATGACCAGGCCGCCCCCCACGCCCAGCAACCCGGCCAGAAAGCCGGCCAGCACGCCGACACCGAGGCAGGCCAGCAGGACCGTCAACAGGGGTGTCATCGGCAGCGCGGCCGCGGCGCAGGGCTCATGTCAGCAGGTCCTGCAGATGGCGCCAGTGGGCCTCGCTGACCGGCGTGATCGACAGCCGGTTGCCACGCTGCAACACCTGCATGTCCGCCAGCAACAGGTCGCGCCGCAATGCTTCCAGCGCCAGAAGACGGGTCTTGCGCACGAAGCGCACGTCCACCTGCTGCCAGCGCGGTGCCTCAAGCGTGGCCTTGGGGTCGAAGTACTTGGATTCCGGGTCGAATTGGGTGGGATCGGGGTAGGCGGGCGAGCATACCTCGGCAAGGCCGGCGATGCCCGGTTGCGGGCAGCTCGAATGGTAGAACAGCACCCCGTCGCCCACCCGCATCACATCGCGCATGAAATTGCGCGCCTGATAGTTGCGCACTCCGAACCAACCGATCTGCCCGAGCCGCTGCAGATCGTCGATCCCCACCTCCTCGGGCTCGGATTTCATCAACCAGTAGTGCATACACCCTCCCGCGATCAGCCCCGCACCGTATCCCAGACCAGCTTGGCGAGCAAGGCCAGCGCCAGGGCGAGGAACAGCTTCCTGATCCAGGCGCTGCCGCCCTTGAGCGCGAGGCGGCTGCCGATCTGCGCACCGGCGATATTGGCGATCGCCATCGGCACGGCCAGACCGAAGATCACCAGCTTGGCCGGCAGGAAGAAGGTGAGCGCCGCCAGGTTGGTGGCCAGGTTGACCACCTTGGCCGACGCCGAGGCACGCAGGAAATCGAAGTGGAAGAACCGGATGAACAGGAAGATCAGGAACGAGCCGGTGCCGGGGCCGAAGAAGCCGTCGTAGAAACCGATCACGGCACCGATCACCAGACCGACCACCAGGTCGCGCCGGGTCAACGCACGGCCCGCGTCCACCCCGCCGAACGCTGGCTTGCGCCAGGTGTAGAGCAGCATCAGCGCCAGCAGCAGCACCACCAGCGGGCGCACCGCATCGCGCGGCAGCCAGTGGATCGCCAACGCCCCGAGGTAAGAGCCGCAGAAAGCCGCCCCGGCACTGGGCAACAGGATCGGCCAATCGAGCCTGACCTGCCTGGTGTAGCGCCAGGTGGCGGCGGCAGTGCCCATCACCGCGGCGAATTTGTTGGTGCCCATCAGCATCGCCGGCAATTCGCGCGGCAACACGGCAAACAGGCCCGGCACCAGGATCAGGCCACCGCCGCCGACCGCTGCATCGAACAGGCCGGCGGCAAAGGCCAGCGGCAGCAGCACCAGCAACTGCGGCAACAGCTCTGCGACGGACGGATCGATCAGCATGGCCGCATCTTGCCCACTCGGCCGGGCCGCCGCCAGTGGCGCGAGGGCGAATTTGTCCCTTGCGCGGCCCGGCCCCCGTTCCTACCATGGGCGCCGTGCCGCTTTGCCCGGCAACCCCCTACCGGAATACATGGAGCCGCCATGCTCAGGCCATCTTGCATCGTCGCCGCACTCCTCACCAGCACCACCGTCCTTGCCAACGGAATGTCATGCTACGAATCGTCGCTCAAGAAGCAGGTGTTCTGCGTCGACCAGAATGAAGTCACCGCCAGCGGCAATCTGCGCGCCGGACAGCTGTACCTGGTGCAGGGCGACGCGCGCGAGAAGTCGGCGTTTTCACTGCTGACCGACTGCAGCACCAAGAAATCGGCGTTGCTGGATCAATCCGGCAAGAACGTCACCGCCGGGCAGCAACCCTCGCCCGTGGCCACCGCCCTGGCGGAACGGCTGTGCCAGGCCAACAAGCCCAGGCACGATCCGTCGCTGCCCATGCTGTAGGGCCTTCTCCAGGCAATCCCGACAGTCCGCTGCTAGGTCGGCGGCAGGCGCAGCGTGGCGCACAACCGGCGCAGTGCCAGCTGTGCGGCGTTGCGTGCCTGCTGTCGGGCCGATGCGTCGCCCTGCGACGCCTGCCTGGCCAGCCACAACGCCAGTTCGTTCACCGCGCCGTTGAGCGCGGCGGCGGTCACGTCCACCTGCAGTACCGACAGTCCCTCGCCCTGCGGCACCATCGCCGTCAACACCTCGCCCACCACGGCGCGCAGTTGCCGGTAGCCGTACCGGTCATCCAGTGCCGCCCACTGCGCCGCTCCCAGGACCGACGGCCCATCGATCAGCAGCACTTGGCATGGCCCGGGGCAAGATATCGCATCGATCCAGGCCAGCGCGCCGGCCACCAGTTGCTCGAATGGATCGGCGATGTCCTGCACCGCGCCATCGATGGCTGCGCTCAGATCCTGGTGCACTGCCTCGCAGACTGCGACGAATACGTCCTTCTTGTCCCGGAAATGATGATAGAGCGCGCCCCTTGTGAGGCCGGTGGCGGCCAACAGCGCTTCGGTGGAGGTGGCGGCATACCCCTCGCGCTCGAAGAGCGCCCGGGCCGAAGCGATCAAGCGCGCCCGCGATTGGGCGCCCTGTTCGACACGGCGGTTGCCGGCGGCCGGCTTGAGCGGCTGATTCTGTTTTGACATACAGGCAGTATGGAGATAGATTTGTTCCACATACAGACAGTATGTATTCAATATCCGCCCTGCCGCAACCGGCTCACGCCATGGAGGCCGCCATGCCGCTTTCCCAGCTCACCGCTGCCTATCCCTTGGTGACCACGCCGCATCTGGCCGAGTCACGCGATTTCTTCGTCCGGCATCTGGGTTTCGAAGTGGGTTTCGAGGCGACCTGGTTTGTGTGGCTCTCGCGCCCCACCAGCGAGGCCGGCACGATCGCAATCGCCTTCATGCTGCCCGAGCACCCGTCCCGCCCACCCGGCCCAGAGACCTTCAACGGCCAGGGATTGCTGCTCACGCTGCAGGTGGACGACGCACGCGCCGAGGAGGCGCGGCTGCGCCGCGAAGGCGTGGCGATCACCTATCCGGTGCAGCACGAACCGTGGGGGCAGATCCGCTTCCAGGTGCGCACGCCATCCGGCCTGGTGCTCGACATCGTGCAGCAGGCCGAGCCCGCACCCGGCTTCTGGGACCCCTATCTGACCCAGACCTGAGGGCGCCCTGGCCCCGCCGGCCTGCGTTCCACACGCGGCACGGATACCGGCTGAATCAAGCCGGGCCGCCCCCCGCGTCCCCGGCCTGGGCATACGCATGCGACAACCGGCGGTAGGACCTGGAGCTCAGTGCCAGCAGCGTCACCAGCACGCCCAGCAGGCCGGTCAGCGTGAAGACCAGTGCAATGCCGCGTGCCGGCCCCGTACCGAACCATCCCCCGATCAGATCGACGCCGGCACCGGTGGTCATGAAGGGAATGAACGCAAACTGCGCCAAGGGTCCGATCAGGAAGGCCGTGAGCGGCGAGGCGGCCTGCTCCATCGATTGCGCAAAGCCAAACACCCGGCCCTGCCGCTCGTAGGGCACGACTTTCTGCAACGTGGTGTGTTCGGCCGCCTCGGCATAGGGGCCGAGGAACAGCCAGATGAAGCAGCCGGCCACCAACAGGATCACCGAGTGCTGCAGGGTGAAGACACTGCTGACCGCCCAGGTGACGAGATTGACCAGCAGCAGCGTGCGCAGCGGATTGCGGCCAAGACCGGTGCGCGCGATCAGGATGCCGCTGGCGATGAATGCGCATGAGACAAACGCCCAGAGCAGCCCCCATTCCTGCACCTTCATCAAGGACAGGCCATAGGCATCCATCAGCGCCATGAACACTCCACCCAGCAGGTTGTTCAAGGTGGCGAAGAAAATCAGCCCGAACAGACCGGGGACCGCACCGATGACGCGGACCGTCCCGGCAAGGTCCACTTGCCGGGGCGCCCGGGCGCCGTCCGGCGCTGTGGCCGGCGCGGGTTCGTCCACCGTAATGGGCAGCAGATGCAGGAATGCGACGAGGGTCAACGCCAGGGCAAACACGACGGTGTAGTGCATGCCACCCCAGGCCACCAGAAAGCCGCTGATGACCGAGGTGGTGAGAAAGCCGACCCCGGTCACCATGCCGACCAGTCCGTTCGCCTTGTCCCGCCCGTCCTCGGGAATCAGCAACGTGACCAGCGTCGGCAGCGCGATGCTGCGCAGATTACCGGCGATCACCCCAAGCATTACCAGCAGGATGAACAGCCACAGGCCATAGCCCGAGACATCGGTCAGGCGCTCCACCGGCCACACACTCAGGGCGACAAGGCTCACGCCGTAGAACAGGAAGGAGCAGATGCTCGAACCCAGCATCACCTGCTTCTTGCGGTGATGATCGACCAGGCTGCCGAACCAGATGGCGAAGACAGCGGTGAGCACCAGATAGACACCGGCGATCACGCTGGTGGCAAACACTGAACGCGTTTCGAGATAGACCCAGAAGGTCAGCGCGAACCAGACGGTGAAGTTGGTGATGTTGGCAATGAGGTTGTTGATCAGCAGGTGATGGAAGGGCTTCATGCTCGCGCCTTGGATTGATCGGGGTCGGGAGCCGACGCAGTGCGGCCCATTGTGCAATACCCATTGATCATGGCCACCCTCATCGGTTTCACCGGAACGACCAGCGCCGGCCCGGCAGCGCCCGGCGGGCGAGCGCCGTCCGCCCGATCACTTGCCGATGCAGAACCGGCTGAAGATCACCCCCAAGAGATCGTCGGACGTGAATTCGCCGGTGATCTCGTTGAGGGCGTTCTGGCCAAGGCGCAGCTCCTCGGCGAAGAGTTCGGTCCGGTGGTAGGCTGCCAGCGCGGCATCCAGATGGCGACTGGCGCGGCGGATGGCGTCCAGGTGGCGTTCACGGGCGATGAAGACACCATCCTGCTCACCCTGCCAGCCCACCTGCTGCAACAGGCGCTGGCGCAACGCATCCAGCCCCTCGCCGGTCTTGGCCGACACATGGATCACATCGCGCCCCACGTCGCCGGGCACTTCGCCGGTCAGGTCCACCTTGTTGAACACGCGCAGCACCGGCAACGCCCGTGGCAGCCGCGCCAGGATCTCCAGATCCTCACGGGTGACGCCGGCGCGGCTGTCAACCAGCAGCAGCGCCAGGTCCGCCTTGCCGATCGCCCCCCAGGTCCGCTCGATACCGATGCGCTCGACGGCATCGTCGGTCTCGCGCAGGCCGGCGGTGTCGATCACGTGCAGCGGCACGCCCTGCAGCTGGATCAATTCGCGCACCGTATCGCGGGTGGTGCCGGCGATGTCGGTGACGATGGCCACCTCTTCGCCGGCAAGCGCGTTCATCAGGCTGGATTTGCCCACATTGGGCTGGCCGATCAGTACCACGTGCATGCCTTCGCGCAGCAGCCGGCCCTGCGACGCGGCGATCAGCACCTTGGCCAGCTGCGTCTGCAGCGCCAGCAGACGCCCCTGTGCATCGGCCGCCTGCAGGAAGTCGATCTCCTCCTCGGGAAAGTCGAGCGTGGCCTCGACCAACATGCGCAGCTGGATCAGTTCGTCCACCAGCGCACGCACTTCCAGCGAGAACGCGCCGTCGAGCGACTTGAGCGCCGAACGCGCCGCCGCCTCGGATTGCGCGTCGATTAGATCGGCCACCGCCTCGGCCTGCGCCAGATCGAGTTTGCCGTTCAGGAAGGCACGCTTGGAGAATTCCCCGGGCTCCGCGTGGCGCGCACCCAGCTCGATGCAGCGCTTGAGCAGCATGTTCATCACCACCGGCCCGCCGTGGCCCTGGATCTCCAGCACGTCCTCGCCGGTGAACGAATTGGGCCCGGGAAAGTAGAGCGCCAATCCCTCGTCGATGGCACCGGTATCGGCGGCGCGGAATCGGGCGAAGTGGGCATGGCGCGGCGTGAGCGGCCGCCCGATCAGGCCGTGCACGATGGCATCGATGCGTCGGCCGGAAACGCGGATCACGCCCACCCCGCCCCGCCCTGGGGCGGTGGCGATCGCGGCAATGGGGTCGGGGGAATACAGCATCGGCACAACGGCATCAACAAGGAAGGACAAAGAAGAACACCACGGGCAAGCCTAACACATCGTCTGTCATGCGCTGCAACATCGGGCGCATGGGCACGGCAGTCGCCGCAACGTGCCGGATGCCAAGCAAAACCGCCCCGAAGGGCGGTCTCGTCGGCTGCCGGATCAGGCCGGCTTTTTCCGGGCGGAGGACGGTGCATCGCCTTCCCGATCGATCTGGCGGGTGATCCACCACTGCTGCAGGATGGAGAGCACGTTGTTGACCACGTAATACAGCACGAGGCCCGCCGGGAAGAACAGGAAGAACACGCTGAAGGCCACCGGCATGATCTTCATCATCTTGGCCTGCATCGGATCGGGCGGCGGCGGCGAGAGCAGGGTCTGCACATACATCGAGATCGCCATCAGCACGGGCAGCACATAGTACGGGTCCTTGACCGACAGATCGTGGATCCAGAACATCCAGGGCGCCTGACGCAACTCCACCGCCGCGATCAGCGCCCAGTACAGCGCGATGAAGATGGGGATCTGCACCAGCATCGGCAGGCAGCCACCCAGCGGGTTGACCTTTTCGGTCTTGTACATCTCCATCACCGCCTGCTGGAACTTCATCTTGTCGTCGCCGTAACGCTCCTTGAGCTGTTCCATGCGCGGCGCCAGCTTGCGCATGCGTGCCATCGAGCGGTACGACGCCGACGCCAGCGGATAGAACGCCGCCTTGATCAACAGGGTCAGCAGGATGATGGCCCAACCCCAGTTGCCGACCACCTTGTGGATCTGGTCCAGCACCCAGAACAAGGGCTTGGAGAACACGGTGAAGATGCCGTAGTCCTTGATCAGATCGAAGCCAGGGGCCACTTCGTCCAGAAGACGGGTCTCCTGCGGACCCACATACAGCGGCACACTGGTCTCGAACTTGCCGCCTGCGGCGATCGACGGCAGGTCGACGATCATCCCTACCGAATACAGCCCGTCAGACAGGCGCTTCATCTCGTAGCGGCAATCGCGCGGCCCACACACCGCAGGCTGCCCCTTGGGCGAAGCGATCCAGGCACTGGCGAAGTAATGCTGGATCATGGCGACCCAGCCGTTCCGGGCCGCCTTGACGTGCTCTGCCTCGCCCTTGTCGAGCGCGCTGAAATCGGCCTTCTGGAACTTGCCGGCCTCGGTGTAGACCGCCGGTCCGGTGAAGGTATGCGCCCCGAAGAAGCCCGGGTTCTCGGTGTGACCATCGCGCAGCAGCCGGTAGTAGGCCGAGGCGGTCAGTGGTTTGGTGCTGCCGTTGGCGATTTCGTACTTCACGTCCACCAGATACTGGCCGCGGCGGAAGGTATAGATCTTGGCGATCTGTACGCCATCCGGCCCGGCAGTGGTCAGGCGTACGCTCAACGCGTCCTGCCCCGGCGCCAGCTGGAAATCGCGGCCGCCGGCCTGGAACCGGGCGCGGTGGTTGGGCAGACCAGCGCCCAGCAGCCCGGTCTGGGCCACGTAGGTGCGGTTGCCCTGATCGGTCAGCAGCAGGAAGGGTTTGCGCGGATCACCCGCCATGCCGTGCTTGAGCAAGGCCACCTGCCGCAGATCGCCCCCCATGGTATCGATCTGCACATCCAGCAGATCGGTGCGCACCCGGACGCGCTCGCCCGATTGCAGCCGGTTGCTGTCAGGCGGCGCGCTGGCCGCGCCGGGCGCTGCGGCGGCGGGCACATCGGCGCCGGCCGGCGTCACCTTGGCGGACGCCGCCGCAGGCTTGGGCGGCGGCGGATAGCGCGTCTCCAGCCACTTGTTCCAGAAGAAGATGATCGCGAAGGACAGCGCGATGAACAGGATGAGTCGCTTGGAATCCATCTTGGGCTCGGAAGATCAGGGGACGGGGTCCGGGCCGGTGCCACCCCAGGGGTGGCAGCGACAAAGACGGCGAATTGTAAGCCAGCCGCCTTTGAGCGCGCCATATTTGGCAATCGCCTCCAGGGCATAGCTTGAGCAGGTCGGTACAAATCGGCAGCGCGGCCCGAGCAGCGGGCTGAGCACATACCGGTAAAGCATGACAAGGCCGATCAGCATGCGTGCAGGCAGGCTGCCGGGCCTGACGGCTGCCACGGGCACCGGACAGGCGCTACACATGGCCGGGCTCCGCGGGAAGGCGTTTGCGGATGCGCTGGAACAGCGCCAGCAGCGCGGCCCGCGCAGCGGCACCGTCACGCGGGCCGAAACTGCGGCGTGGCCGCACCACGAGGTCGATCCCGTAGAGGTGTGCTCCGTGGCAGCGGAACAATTCACGCACGGTACGCTTGATGTAGTTGCGCGCCACCGCCCGACGATCCACCCGGCGCCCGACCACCACGCCCAGCCTCGCACACGGCAGCGCATTGGGCCGACCCAGCACCTGGAAATAGTCGTTGCCGACCGAAAGGCGCAAATTAAAAACGGATGAGAAATCATCCGTTTTCAACAGGCGCATCGCCCGCGTGTACCGATAGCGGCCTGAACCGGCCACTGCGCGTCAGATCCGCGCTCAGACGCCCAGGCGGGCGCGGCCCTTGCTGCGACGGGCGGCGAGCACAGCGCGACCGCCACGGGTCTTCATGCGGGCACGGAAACCGTGGGTGCGCTTGCGGCGGATGACGGAGGGTTGGAAAGTACGCTTCATGATCGGAATTCCTGGCCGGACTGTGGACTAAGTAAACCGTTAATTACATAGCCAAAAATTGCCAGTGTCAACAAAAAATTGCTAATAGCAAGCCTGCCGCAGCCGGCGCGGCGCGGGCCCGTATGCGCGATGCCCAAGTGGGGCCGCTTTATCGTCACAACGTTGACATAGCGCACCCGAATCGCAGCTTGCCGAACCTGCCCTGGCCGATCCACTTGTGGATAACTTTGCCTCAAACGACTAGAATCCGCTCTTGATCCCATCCCGATAACGCCCTGCGAGTGTCCCTACCATCGGCCGGCAAGCCTGCACGATGGGGGCCCCTTTTTCTCGGCGAATTGCCAATCGCAATTTAGAACCCCGCCC